>NZ_JBHSTW010000002.1:0-105646 GCF_042660305.1 Rothia nasimurium | reverse complement strand
ACGCTCATATTTTTGCCGCGGGTGGGGCCGTTGTCTAGTTGGTGGGTGTGGGGTGCGTGTCTACTTTTGAATAAGCCTCATACCATACCAACTTTCTTTTATATATCTCCAATCGTTTTTCTGGGCTTCATACCGAAACTGTTCGGAAGAAGGAGATATATTTTTCCTAAGGGGAGGGTAGGTCTACTGGCGCGGGGTATCGTAGACCTATGACTGAAACCCACCCCGCACCCACCTTTACCGGCCTAAGCCTGGCGGGGGCGCGCGTCCGCTCCACCAATCGCAGGGCAGAAATGCCCAGCCCGACCGGTAAGGGCACTACCGGTATCAATAAGCAGCCGGTAGCTTCGCTGGAGGTTTTTGCCCCGGCACCCGGCTATGGCAACGGCTCCGGCGTGAGCGGGGATTTTGTGGGGGACGCCAAACACCACGCCGGTGCCTACCTGCGCGTTTTCCAGCCCGGTACCATCACAGCCGGGGATACTATTACTTTTCTACCTGCCCCCGACCACGGGGTGACTATGGGGCAGGCCTTTGCGGCTGCTATGGGTGACCGTGCTGCCATGCAGGCCGTGGTAGAAGCAGGCTGCTACCCGCCTTTCTACCACGACCGGCTCCTGGCTAAGCTGGGGTGCTAGCTGGCGTCAGCCTCGGCCATAGGCCAGGTCTTGGCCACCAGGGTCAGCACGTCGTAGGTGGCCACGATTTCGTCTTTCTGGTTGTGTAGCACCGCGTCCCAGGTGACCTCGCCGTACTCGTCGGTCACGCGCGGGGTAATCTTCTTGGCGGTAAGGGTCACGCGAATCGAATCGTCATAGGTAACCGGGGTGATGAAACGCAGGTTCTCCAGGCCGTAGTTAGCCAGCACCGGGCCCGGGGCCGGGTCAACGAAGAGCCCCGCTGCCCAAGAGACCAGCAGGTAGCCGTGGGCCACACGACGGGGGAAGAAGGGGTTAGCCGCCGCAGCCTCCTCGTCGGTGTGGGCATAGAACATATCCCCGGTTTCATGGGCGAAATCAGTGATGTCCTGCAGTTTCACTTCGCGCAGGTCAGAAGCGAACTGGTCGCCGATGGCCAGCTCGGCTAGGGACTTGCGGAAGGGGTGCACGCCCTCGCCCGACTCTACCTGGGCGCGGGTGACGGTTGCGGCGTCCGCCCCGGGGTGCCACACCCCGGTCAGGGCAGTGAGCTTATTGGGGGAGCCCTGAATAGCGGTGCGCTGCATGTAGTGCTTCACGGCGCGCACGCCACCGAGCTCCTCACCGCCACCGGCCCGGCCCGGGCCGCCATGCACCAGGTGGGGTACAGGGGAGCCGTGGCCGGTTGAGGTCTTGGCGTCCTCGCGGTCCAATACCAGGACGCGGCCGTGGTGGGCGGCAATGCCCAGGGCCAGCTGGGCGGCGGTGGCGTCATCGTGGGTGCAGACCGTAGCCACCAGGGAGCCCTCGCCCAGGGCGGCCAGTTCAACAGCCTCGGCCAGGTCGGTGTACTCCAGCACAGAGGTCACAGGGCCAAAGGCCTCAACGGCATGAACCTCGGGGGTGCGGGCGTCCTCAAAGGTCAGCACCGTGACCGGGTAGAAAGAGGGGCCCTCGGGGGCCTCGCCGCGGAAGGCAATCGTGCCGCCAGCCTCCACCAGGCGGGTCACAGCCTTTTCAACCTCGGCCTTCTGCTCGGGAGAGGCCAGGGAACCCATGGTTACGCCCTCCTCGCGCGGGTCGCCAACCACCACGCGTCCGGAAATCTTGCCTGCCAGGTCCTCAATCACCTCAGCAGAGCGTCCGGCAGGCACCAGGACGCGGCGGATAGCGGTACACTTCTGGCCCGCCTTAGCGGTAATCTCCACCATGACCGACTTGATAAAGGCCTCGAACTCGGGGGTGTCGGCGGTGGCGTCCGGGCCCAGAATAGCGGCGTTCAGGGAGTCGGTTTCGGCGGTGAAGTGCAGGCCCTTGGTCTGCACGCTGGGGTGCTGACGCAGGGCGCGGGCGGTGGCGGCCGAACCGGTAAAGGCTACATGGTCGCGGTAGTCCAGGTAGTCCAGCAGGTCGCGGGCCGAACCAGAAATCAGCTGTAGGGAGCCCTCGGGCAGCAGGCCGGAATCCAGCATGAGGCGCACGGTTGCCTCGGTGACGTAGCCGGTGGGGGTGGCGGGCTTGACGATGGTGGGCATACCGGCGATAAAGGCCGGGGCGAACTTCTCAAGCATGCCCCAGATGGGGAAGTTGAAGGCGTTAATCTCAACGGCAACCCCGGGCAGGGTGGTGTAGATGTGCTCACCGATGAAGGAGCCGTCGCGGGAGAGCTGCTCAACGTTGCCGTCGATAATGACGCGGGAGTTGGGCAGTTCGCGGCGGCCCTTGGATGAGAAGGTGAAGAGGGTGCCGATGCCACCGTCCACGTCGATATAGTGGTCGCGCTGGGTGGCGCCGGTGGCGAAGGAGAGCTCGTAGAGTTCGGTCTTGTGCTCGGTGAGGTACTGGGCCAGCTGCTTGATGATCAGGGCGCGGTCGTGGAAGGTGAGCTTGCCCAGGTTGGCCTGGCCGGTGGTGCGGGCGTAGTCAATGGCCCCTGCGGTGTCGATTCCCTCGGTGGATACCCGGTAGATGGGCTCGCCGGTGATGGCGTTGAGGACGTCCTGGGAAGAGATGGGGTTTTCCGGGGTCCACCAGGAGCCCTTGATGAAGCTGGGGACCAGTGCGGGGGTGCTCGTCATTGAGAAATCCTTACTGTTAGGAAGCCCGGAAATAAATGACCGAGCGTTCAGTTATTGGTATAAACTATAGTTCACATCACAGGTGAAGAAAAGCCTTGCACCCCTTGAGGAACAGGGCGGAAAGGACGCTCATGGGCGAGCAGGTAGGCCCCGGCCAGGAGGCTGACGGGCAGGTCGAACTCTGGAAAATCACCCTGGGTGAGCTAGACGAAAAGATGGGCGTGCAGGTGCTCGAAGAGTCCGCCGAGCGCGTGGTGGCCACCATGCCGGTGGAAGGCAACCGCCAGTCCCTGGGCCTGCTGCACGGGGGTGCCATGCTGGCCCTGGGGGAGGCCGTAGGCTCCTGGGCCGCGGTCATCCATGCCTCATCCATGGGTAAGGTGGCGGTGGGCGTGGATGTGAACGCCACCCACCACAAATCCTCAAAAACCGGCACTGTGCGGGCGACGGCGTCCGCTATCCACCTGGGCCGCTCCCTGACCACCCACGAAGTCATTATCACCCACGAAGACACGGGCGCGCGCCTCTGCACCCTGCGGATCACCAACTTCATCAAGTAGGTACCACCTCAGTCGGGTAGGTACCACTTAAATCAGAAAAACCCACCAACTAGGTGGGTTTTTCTGACTCAGATGGTACCTACTGGGGCAGGCGGGCCTAGCTGTAGTCGTAGAAACCCTTGCCGCTCTTACGGCCCAGCTCCCCGCGGGCCACCATATCGCGCATGAGCTGCGGCGGAGCAAACCGCTCACCCAGCTGCGACTCAAGGTACTCAGCAATGCCGAGGCGGACGTCCAGCCCCACCACATCGGTCAGGGCCAGCGGACCAATGGGGAACTTGTAGCCCAGCACCATAGCGTTATCAATATCCTCAGGGCTAGCCACGCCTTCCTCAACCATACGGATAGCCTCAAGGGCAATCGCCACACCCAGACGCGAGGAGGCAAAACCGGGGGCGTCATTGACCACCACCGGGGTCTTGCCCAGGCCCTCAACCCAGAGGCGGGCAGCCTCCTTCAAGTCGGCAGACGAATGCTTGGACTGCACCACCTCCACCAGCTTGGACGCCGGCACCGGGTTAAAGAAATGCAGGCCAATAAAATTGCCGGGGCGCTGCAAAGACTCAGCCAACCCATCAATCGACAGCGACGAGGTATTCGACGCCAACCAGGCGTCCTCGCCCAGTTGCTCCTCCACAGCCCGCAGGGCTGAAACCTTCACATCCCAGTTCTCGGGCACAGCCTCAACCACCAGCTGGCGGTCTGCAAAATCACCGTAATCCACCGACACCGCAAACCGCTCGGTCAGCTCATCAAAATTACCGTCAAAAGCCCCGCGCTCCAGCGACTTAGCCAGATCGCGCTCCACGCGCTCGCGGGCAGCCTCGGCCGCCTGGGCGTCCCGCTCAACCACCACAACCTGGGCCCCGGCCAGCAGGAAGGCGTGGGCAATACCCGCGCCCATGCGTCCGCCGCCCAGCACGCCCACGCGGGCAGGAACCTTCAACTCGTGAACTTCAGTCATCACTTACCTCTACTTCTTCTTCCGATCAAGAAAAGCCTGCATGCGGTCAAACTTGGCCTGGGACTCAAACAGAATCGCCTGGGCTAGCTCGTCAATGTGGGGGTGGGCCTCGCGCGGGGCCCCAAAAACCCGCTTGGTCACACGCACCGCCAGGGGGTCTTGGGCCCCAATACGGTCTGCCAGGGCGTGGGCGGCAGCCAGAAGCTCGGACGGCTCATGCAGCTCAGTGACCAGGTGCAGCTTCAGTGCCTCCTCGGCAGACAGGATTCGACCGGCCATGAGAATCTCAAGAGCCACCGGCTCACCCACCAGCTCCTTGAGACGCCAGAGGGCACCGGCTGCGGCGATAATACCCAGATTGGTTTCGGGCTGACCCATCTTGATGTAGGGGGTGCCCAGACGGAAGTCAGCTGCATAGGCCAGCTCCGCCCCACCCCCCAGGGCGTAGCCGTCAATGGCGGCAATCACCGGCATGGGGAGCTTGTGAATGCGGTCAAAAATTTGCGAATTGACCCCGCGCAGGGCGTCCTCCCGGCGGCGCTCGCGCAACTGGGCAATATCTGCCCCCGAGGCGAAAATACCGCGCCCATTCACCTCGCACCCGGTCAGAATCAGAATCTTGGGGGTGACCTCTAGGTAGGCGCAGACCTCGTGCAGTTCAGCGACCATGGTGGCATCAATAGCGTTGCGCACTTCGGGGCGGTTCATGCGAACCAGCAGGCGGTCCTCGCCCTCTTCAACGGCCAGGGCGGTGAAATGCTCAAACATTAGACAGCCTCCACCAGCAGGGCAGCGCCCTGGCCCACGCCAATGCACATGGTGGCCAGGCCCTTAGTGGCCCCCTCGCGCTCCATGCGGCCCAGTAGGGTAATCACAATGCGGGAGCCGGACGAACCCAGCGGGTGGCCCAGGGCAATCGCCCCGCCGTCGCGGTTGACGATCTCCTCACTGAGGCCCAGGCGGCGCATGGATGCCAGGGACTGGGAAGCAAAGGCCTCGTTGAGTTCCACGGCCTCCAGGTCGGCCACCGTCCACCCGGCCTTAGCCAGGGCCTTTTCGGTGGCTGGAACCGGGCCCAGACCCATGATTTCGGGAGCCAGGCCCGCCGAGGTGCCGGTGACGACGCGGGCGCGGGGGGCCAGCCCGTACTTCTTCACGGCATCTTCGGAGGCCACAATAATGGCTGATGCCCCGTCGTTGAGGGAGGATGAGTTGCCGGCCGTCACTACAGACCCGCCAGCAACAACCGGCCGCAGCCCAGCCAGCACCTCAGCGGTAGTGCCGGGGCGGGGGCCTTCATCAGTATCAACGACGGTTTCCCGGCCCTTGCGGTCGCGTACGACCACGGGCACGATTTCGTCCTTAAAGTGCCCGGCCTCAATGGCCGCAAGAGCCCGCTCGTGGGAGCGGACGGCAAAGGCATCACAGTCTTCGCGGGAAATCGAATCGACGCGGGCTACCTCTTCTGCGGTTTCTGGCATGGAGTAGGTGAACTTGTCGCGCTCTGCAAAGACGGGGTTGACGAAGCGCCAGCCGATAGAGGTGTCGAAGCTCTGGCCGGGCTTGGCGAAGGCGGTGGTGGGCTTCTCGATGACCCAGGGGGCACGGGACATGGATTCCACGCCGCCCGCAATGACGATATCGGCGTCCCCTGCCTTAATCATCTGGGCGGCCAGGGTAATAGCGCTGAGCCCTGAGGCGCACAGGCGGTTGACGGTAATGCCCGGGACGGTGTCGGGGTAGTCGTTGAGTAGCCAGGCCAGACGGGCTACGTTTCGGTTCTCTTCACCGGCACCGTTGGCGTTGCCCAAAATAACCTCATCGACAGCCGCCGGGTCAATCCCGGCTTTCTCGACGACGTCCTTAATGACCAGGGCTGCGAGATCATCAGGACGGACGGACGACAGCGCCCCGCCGTAACGCCCCACGGGGGTACGGGAGCCGCCTACGAGATAAGCCTGGGGTGTCTGCGACATTCAAACTCCTTTGTCAGAAAGCCAAGAAATAACTGACCAATCGTTCACTAAATCTTTTCACTTTAAGTGATGTAGGTCAAGGGCAAGAGAAAGACCCCCGCCACCGGTGGGTGGCGGGGGTTGAGAGCTTATGCCTCTTCGGGGTGAAGGTCGATCTCCTGGTTGCTCTTGGGTACCATGCTGACCGCAATCACCGACACCACAGCCAGGGCCGAGATGTAGACGCCAATCATCCAGGACTGGCCGGTCTGCTTCAGAATCATCTCAGCAATCATGGGGGCAAAAGCGCCACCCAAAATCGCGCCGATGGCGTAGCCAATCGAGATGCCCGAGAATCGCACGGAGGCCGGGAACATCTCGGCGTACATGGCCGACTGAGGGCCGTAGGAGGGGCCCAGGCCGATGGTCAGGATGAAAATAGCCAGGGTGAAGAGAGCAGCGTTGCCACTGTCGATCAGGAACCACATGGGTACGGCCCAAAGAATCATAAAACCGTAACCCAGCTGGAAGGTGCGCACACGGCCAATCTTGTCGCTCATCCAGCCGCCGACCATGGTGAAGGTAAGCCAGCCCAGGCCACCAATAAGTGAGGCGGTCATGGCGTCGCCGCGGCTCATGCCCAGGGCCTTGACGCCGTAGGAGATGAAGAAGGCGATGACCAGGTAGCCCGCAGCATTGTTGGCGATGAAGATGAGCGCCGCGAGAACAACCTCTTTGGTGTTGGACTTAAAGAGCTGCTTGAGCGGGGCTGATTCGCGCTTCTTAAGGTTCTGCATTTCCTTGAAGACGGGGGACTCTTCAACGGAGTGACGGATGTAGAAGCCTACCAAAATCAGGATGATGGAGGACCAGAAGGGGATGCGCCAGCCAAAGCTCAAGAACTGCTCTTCGGTCAAAAGGGCGTTCAGGAGCAGGTTGACCAGGGTTGCCAAAATCATGCCCAGGGGCACGCCAATCTGGGGGAAGGCTCCGAAGAAGCCGCGCTTGTTGCGGGGGGCGTGCTCAACTGACATGAGGGCAGCGCCGCCCCATTCACCGCCGGCGGAGAAGCCCTGAAGAATACGCAGAACCACGATGATGATGGGGGCTGCGATGCCGATTTGGGCGTAGGTGGGTACGAAGCCGATACCTACGGTGGCAATACCCATGAGGATGAGGGTGAGCACCAGGGTGATACGACGGCCGAACTTATCGCCGATATGGCCAGCTACGATGGCACCGAGGGGGCGGAAGATGAAGCTAATACCCAGGGAAGCCCAGGAAACAATCTGGGCAATGGTCTTATCTTCGCCTTCGGGGGTGAAGTACTGGGTGGCGAGGATGAGGCCTGCGGCCTGGGCGTAGATGAAGAAATCGTACCACTCGATGGTGGTGCCAATGAGGGTGCCTGCGAGCACCTTCTTTTCTTCGCGGCTGACCCGGTGGCGGGTGCTGGTTGCCATGTGTGAAGACATCGGTGTCTCCTTGTGTGCGGGGGCGGATGATGGGCGCCTTTTCTGAGGCGGGTGTCACATTTGTTTGAAATCATATACGAAAACCGGGGCCTGGCAACAGGTCTGCGCGGGAATTTTTTTAACGCTCGGTCAGTAATTTTTTACTCGCCCCGCACACAGGGGCTTAAGGACGCCTGCCCCGCCCGGGTGCGTCCGGGCGGGGCAGGTGCGGGTGGGGTTGTGATTGAAGTTATTTTTACTTCACCAGAACGTCGGCAATTTTCTCGGCAATCATAACGGAAGGAGCATTGGTATTTCCTGTGGGCACTAGAGGCATGACCGATGCGTCGACAACATGCAGATTCTGGATGCCGTATACCGATAAATCACTGGGCGATACAACGGCTTGGCGTCCTGTTCCCATGGCGCAAGTGCCAACCTGGTGGTGATAAGTGACCACGGCGTTCCGAGCGTACTCTTCTAGTTCATCATCAGTTACGTTGGGACCGGGCCAAATTTCTGATGCTTGCCAGTCTTTTGCAAGGGCAGGTTGGCGTCCTATGTCACGACATTGCTTGATGGACTCGACCATAGCCTGTATATCTGAATCTGCTTCAAAAACACCGAGGTCTACCCTGACAGGATCGTTTAGGGTTGACCCTGTGAGAGTAAGTTCGCCTCGTGACTGAGGTCGAACGATGCCAGCCATGAGGGTAAAAGCTTCTTCTGGGCCTGTCATTTCTCCTGGGCCGTATGCCTGCGAATACATGGGGAAAGAGAAGAAAATTGGTTGGGTGTCGGGCAGGGCTTGGGCCGGGGTGGATTTGGCAAAAAGATGGACTTCTGCCGGAGCAACTTCCGGTAAGGGTATGGGGCGCGAAGACTTGTAAATGACGGGCACGAGAAGGTGATCGTGCAGATTCTTACCCACTCCTGGTATGTCTGCGATAGGGTCAATACTAAGCTCCTTGAGCTCATGGGCTGGTCCAATACCTGACCGCAGTAAAATCTCAGGACTTCCGAGGGCACCCGCAGAAAGTACAATCTTTTGGGCGAAAATTTCTTTCACACCATCAGCTGTATGCGCTAGAACACCAACAGCGGAAGTGCTGTCAAAGAGTATTTTTTCAACACGAGCCCCAGTGATTAGCGTCAGATTTTTATGTTTGGAGATGGGCTTAAGATAGGCGTGCCAGACATTGAAGCGCTTGCCTTCCCGAACGTTGAGCTGCATGCGTGAGATGCCCTCAGGGTTCCCTGAGTTATAGTCGGAATTTAGCGGATGCCCAGCTTGCTGTGCAGCTTCCACCATGGATTCTTGGAGTGGGCTGCGAGAAAAGTTCTGTCGCACGTCAAGAAGACCTTTGGTGCCTCTAAGGTCAGAAGGTGGGCCGTCGTAGTTTTCGGCCTTGATGAAGTAGGGGAGCACATCCTCCCAGCCCCATCCTGGGTTGCCGAGGTATTCCCAGGTGTTGTAGTCAGCTGCCGCACCGCGTACCCAAATGCAGGCGTTGAGGGCGTGGGAGCCACCGAGTACTTTACCTCGTGGCAGATGGAGCTGACGGTTATTAGCTCCAGGCTGAGGAGTCGTTAGATAGTCCCAGTCCTGTTCAGAGTGCCAAAGTTTACCGAGATCATTGAGGTGGTCAATGTCTGGGTTCGGCTCCTGCAAGCCAGCCTCAATCAAAGTTACTGTTTTGCCTGCATCGATGAGCCTGCGGGTAAGTACGGCTCCTGCTGAACCGCCCCCTACAATCAAAAAATCTGTCATGACTTTCTCCTTTGAAATATATGTATTCACGCCCCCAAGCTATAGAATCCCGGGCAATTACGGAACCCCTATGCTCGGGGGCGTATGGGGTGTGTGGCTCAGTGATGCTCTAGCGCTTTACTCGCAGATAACCTGCGGCAGGCCCATGTGCTTGAGGCCTTCGACGCCAAACTCCACGCCGTAACCTGACTCCTTGATACCGCCGAAGGGGATGCGGGGGTCAATCGCACCGTGCTTGTTAATCCAGACGGTGCCGGCCTGAACCTTGGCAGCAACCTCCCGGGCTCGCTCAATATTCGATGACCAGACCGAGGCACCCAAGCCTACATTCAGCTTATTAGCCTCTTCGAGGGCTTCCTCCAGGGTGGAGTAGCGGATAATCGGTAGAGCCGGGCCGAACTGTTCTTCAACCACCAGGGGGTTGTCCTTGTCGATATCGGCCACCAGGGTGGTGGGGTAGAAGAAGCCCTTGGCATCTTCGTCGGGGTTGCCGCCCAGCAGGACGCGAGCACCGCCGTCCTTAGCCTTCTGCACCAGGTTGGCCACAATGTCGTACTGGGCCTTGTTTTGCAGGGGGCCCAGGACGTTCTGCTCCTCAAGGCCCACACCCATGGGCATGTTCTGGGCGACGGCAACCAGCTCATCACAGACCTGGTCGTAGAGGGAATCGGGGACGTAGAGGCGCTTGAGGGCCGCGCAGGTCTGGCCGGTATTGATAAAGGCGCCCCAGAAGAGGCCCTCGGCAATGGCCTTGGGGTCGGCGTCGTCAAGCACGATACCGGCGTCGTTGCCGCCCAGTTCCAGGGTGAGGCGCTTGAGGGTATCTGCGGTTGAAGCGGCAATCTTCTTGCCGGTGGCGGTGGAGCCGGTGAAGGTAATCTTGTCGATGCCCGGGTGGGTGGTCATGGCGGCGCCCACCTCGGGGGTTGCCGGGATAATCTGTACGACGCCCTCGGGGAGCACGGTGTTGATAACCTCAACCAGGGCCAGCACGCTCAGGGTGGTGTACTCGGAGGGTTTGAGGACAATGGTGTTGCCCATGCGCAGGGCCGGGGCAATCTGCCAAATGGTAATCATGAGGGGCCAGTTCCAGGGGCCGATGCCGCCCACTACGCCAATGGGGCGGTAGTTGAGCACGGCGCGGGTCTCGCCGTCATCCACCAGGGTCTCTTCCTCCATGCCGAAGGACGCGGTGGCGCGAGTCCAGGCTACGCAACCGCCCAGCTCAAACCGAGCATTGGGGCCGTTGAGGGGCTTACCCTGCTCGCGCGACAGCAGTTCGGCCAGGGGCTCGGAGGCCTGCTCGATGGCGTCCGCCATCTTCATGAGGTAGTCGCTGCGCTCGGCGTGAGAGAGGGCTGCCCAGGCCGGCTGGGCCTCCCGCGCTTTGGCGACAAGCTGGTCAAGGACGTCGGTGCCCTGCTCGGGTGCCAGGCCGATAAGTTCTTCGGTGGCCGGGTCAAAAACCTCGCGGGTGCCGCCCGCGGTCACGCGGCTCACCAGTTCTGAGTAGGATGTGGGTAGTGACAGCATTGTCATCTCCTTGCTGTTAAAAACGGTTACATCTATGATGTGAGTCACGGTTTTATGCGCGTTAGGCGAGCCGTGCACAGTATTTGGCGCAGTGTGCGCCCGACCACTTATGTGACCGCAGGACAGCAGGAGGACGCCCACGTGAGCCAAGAAGAAAACCGCGCAGCCTACCGCTTCAGACAGCACCAAGAACTCGGCTTCACCGACTGGTGTGCCGGTGCGCGCGAAAGCTTCGGTGACCTGCGTATCACCTGCGACGACCCCGAAAACTTCAGCGCCAGCGTCCGCACCGCCTCCCTGGGGGATGTAGAACTCTTCGACATGACCACCCCCGCCCACAGCGTCGCCCGCACCCCCGACGTGCACGACGTCGAACACAACGGCTACTGCAAACTCAGCCTGCAGCTCGACGGCGAAGCCGTGCTCACCCAGGACGGGCGCACCTGCCACCTGCGCCCCGGCGACCTGGCCCTCTACGTGACCAAACGCCCCTACCAGCTCGAATACCCCGGCCAGCAACGCAGCCTCATCGTGCTCTTCCCACAAAACTTCGTGCACCTGGGGGCCGACTACGTAGGGGTTATTACGGCCACCCCCGTCTCTGACCAGCAGGGGCTCGGGAAGTTTGCTGTGCCCCTCTTTGAGCAGCTCGCAGCCAACCTTGACGAACTCAGTGGCCCCCATGCCCTGGCCCTCGTACGCTCAGCCCTCGAAATGCTGATTACCGTCATGGCAGCAGAGTCAAACGAAGCCGGGCGCTCGCCGGGCAATATGCTCTTTCACCAGGCCGTCGCCTATATTGAAGAGCATCTGGGCGACCCCGACCTGGGTCCCGGTAAAATTGCTGACGCTCTTTACATCTCTCTGCGGCAGCTGCATGGCAGGTTTGCGGCCAATCAGCAGACCGTCTCTACCTACATCCGCACCCGCCGCCTGGAATGTATTCGAGAGGATTTGGCTAACCCCCTTTACCGCGGGGATTCGGTGCAGACTATCAGTGCTCGCTATGCCCTGTTTGACCCCTCGCATGTGAGCAAGGCCTTTAAGGCTGAATACGGTGAGTCCCCCTCAAGCTATCGGGCACGTATATTCTCCGCCCCAGAAGGCACTGGTGGCCACTAGCGCTCTGCCTGCTGGGGAACCGGTTTAGCAGCTGACAATCTCTACCTCAACAGTGTGCTCCGGTAGCTGCTGAGCCAGCAGGGTGCCAACCTGGCAGGCCAGCTGGGGAACCTGCACCCCCTCTGCCGCCCCGATGCGTACCCTCACCCGGTCTGTGCTATCAGTGGGTTGATCTTCGCCATGGGCGGAGCGAGTGGAGTGGGGACGGTTGCCACCTGGGCTGGCCTCCTGGCCCTCTCCAGCGGCTCTAGCTCTTGTGGCCTCTAGATGCTTCTGGGCTGTTTTCAGGCTCCGCAGAAGATAGGGGGAACGGGGGTAGATTTTCTCCACCCCCGGCAGGCTCAGAATAGACTGCCGGAGATCAGCAAGGTTCACCCCGGCCAGCTGATCGGCTTCTGCCCCAGAGCTGGCAGGTTCGATAAAAAGAAGGTGGCCCATTGGGGTTATATCTCCTGGTTCCCGCTGTATAAGTCCTGCACCGTGATGTCAATACTCCTCACCTTGAGCTGACTTACTCGGCTCAATTCAGCCCTGAGAGTTTCTCTCAGGAGTTCTGCCAGTAGGGGGATTTCTTGCCCTAGCTGCACTGCGGCCGTTACCTCTACCTTAATGGGTGCTCCCCAGGTTTGAAGATCACCGATGAGGCGGCACCTACCAATGATAAGCCCCTCAATGCGATCAGCTGCGGCCCTGGCAGCTGCCACAACAGCCCCCTCGGTCTGGCTGAGTTTTATGCGGTCAGAGGGGGAATCTAGGGGGATAGAACGCCCGCTTTTTGCTTCAAACGCTAGATTGTTGAGCAGGGAATCTACCCAGGAGCTATCTTGCTCCTGCTGCTGGGTTTCTTGGTCTAGGGTTCTTGTAGCCAGACTACGGAGCTTGCTGAAAGAAGCAATTTTGCGGGTGCATTCCGGGCAGGAATCAATATGATAAGCCAGCTTCTGATGTGTGGGGGTGAGGGGCTGGGTGCTATCGCGGTCTACCCAGCTGCTGAGCGAGCTGACGGGCATGGTGCAATCTGTCATCGTTCCTTACTTTCCCTCCATAGCTGCAAGTAGCTTGGCCCGGGCCCGGGCCAGCTGCCCCCTGACCGTGGCTGTCGTTAGATTAAGAATCTCCGCTATCTCCTGATAGCTAGACCCCCCGAACTCGCGCATAAGCCAGATGTGTTGCTGGCGTTCGGGAAGTGTTTTCAAGGCCTGGCTCAGGGCCTGCATATCTGCGCTCATGACCGCTTGTGCCTCTGGTGTAGGCTCTGTAGCCGGTCTATCTGGCTGATCTTCCAGCGGCAGATTCTTGGGTCTGGCCCGAATCAAATCAAAGCACTTGCGGCCGGTGAGGGTCATGAGCCAACTTTTAATCCTGCTCGGATCCTGCACGGTATCTAATTTCTTCCAGGCCTGGAGCAGGGTTTCTTGTAGGGCATCGTCCGCGTCCGCCCCGTTACCTGTTAGCCTCAGGGCGTAGGCCCGCATGAGGGGCAGGTAGCGGCGTATAAGCAGCTGAAAGGCCTGCTGATCTCCGTCTATAGCCCGCTGGCATAGGAGCTGGTCAGTGGGAGCCGAGGAAGGCTGCTGGCTTGTTTCTGTCACCTGAAATTCCTGACAATAGGTGGTTGCACATGCGACAGGGGCGGAGGCAACTGCCTCCACCCTTATCGAGATGGCCTAACTAACTCTTTGCTCTTCCTTATGGAGGGTAGCTCGCAGGCCTCCGGTAACTCGGACGAGAATCGGTATCTCGTAACCTAAGACCCGATCCAGCCCCTGAATAATGCGGGCCGTCTGCTGGTGAAGCTGGAGGAGGTTAGCCCCCTGCCGGACGGTGAGTTTAACCTGCACCCCGCTAGTTTTCTTGATAGCCAGAGAGGTAACAGTAACAGCAAGCAGGTCAGGGGAATCGGCAAAGGCCTGCTTGAGTGCTTCCTTGACAAAAGTATGGGAGAGGACGGTTTCCCCCTTCCCCTGAGAATCCTGCTGACTGATGAGGTTGCTAACGCGCCGGGCCCGCTGTTTCTTAATCAGCCAGAGCAGGGCAGTAAGGGCTAGAAGCAGAACAAGCAAGAGGGCCAGGGTTAAGAGACTGGTTTGCCCCCAGGGGGTATCCAGCGTGGCCTTGGTCAGGGCCTGCTGAATTTCTGCCTGGACGGTAGGGCGGTACGTCTCCCAGGCTTGCTGGGCCTGGGGCAGGGTTAGCGTGGCTATGAAGCCTAGTCCCAGGGCAAGGAGGAGGACGCCAAAAGTTCCCAGGAAGAAGCGGTTGAGTGCTCTAGGTGTGTTACCCATGAGAGAGAACCCCCTGTTTTTCTATGCGGACGCGGGCCTCTAGGGCAGGTTTGAGGGCGTAGCTATCAAGGGTGGCCTGAGCCAGCCGGGTCAGCTCTTGGGCATCTAGCCGGTGGCCAGAGGTAGGGGTAAGCGTCAGGACTACCTGGCGAGGGGAGATGCGGGTGACTACCTGATCGCGGCCTAGACCGGTCTGCTTGCGTATAGCTGCACTCAGGGAGGCAGCTAGCGCCTTATCGTCGAGAAGGAAGGCGAATCGTCCTCCTGCCCTGGAGCTGTGGCGCTTAAGGCCACCGGGGGCGCAGGCTAGGAAAAGGAGGAAGATGCCCAAAAGAGCCAGGAGAAGGCCGAGGGCTATGCCAAGAGCGGGGGAGAGTAGCTGGGGAGCGGAGAAGAAGGCAGAGAAAATTTCTTCCCCTGAGAAGAGCAGGGGGGCAAGTCCCAGAACTGCAAGCACGAGTTCTGTGCCCAGCCAGATCAGAAGGACGATAAGTAGCAGGGCCAGGAGTACCGTAGCCAAAGAGCGCGAGGAGTGAGTTTCCCTCCGTAGCATGAGATTGACCAGGGGCTTATCCCGGCTCGGAGCTGTTTCTAAGTAGCTCTCTGCGGTGGAATGAGGGGAAGTAGACGGACTTCCCTCTGCTGAAAATTTTTCTTGCTTCACTGTACTCTTACCCCCTTACTCGGTGGCACAATCCCGTCAAGGGTCACGTTAACAGAGCCTACCTCAGCACTGGTTAGATATGAGGCTCTGGCTACAATCTGGCTACGGGCTCGGGAGACCGCATCGAAGATAGTGCCGCCAAGGGCCGAAAGATAGGTTTTATGCTCGTCCAGCCTGTCCAGCTGCGGTAGCGGGTAGCTGACGTTTACAGCTATGCCGAGCTTGCCGTCATCATCAAAGAGGGAGGTGGCCACCTTCTCACGAGATACCCCCAGAGCCTCAGCGCAGAGAGCTGAACAGGCCGTTATAAGGGCTTTTTGTCTTACCGTGGTGTGCCCGGCCCCTGTAGTTTGTCTAGTCATTGAACCTCATTTGCCGGTGCGCAGGCGGCCGTGGCTGCCCGCGCACAGTGCGGAA
Source organism: Rothia nasimurium (assembly GCF_042660305.1). Taxonomy (NCBI): domain Bacteria; kingdom Bacillati; phylum Actinomycetota; class Actinomycetes; order Micrococcales; family Micrococcaceae; genus Rothia; species Rothia nasimurium. The sequence goes on along the minus strand of NZ_JBHSTW010000002.1, from coordinate 90,205 downwards.
TACTGAACTTACCGAGAAGATGTGCTTTTACGCAGAGCATCAAAGAGATCTGAGAGATTAAGATTTGAGGTCTGTAGCACATACCCGGCAGCTGCACCAAGAGCCATGAGGAGGGCAACTAGGGCGAAGCCACCAAAGCCATAGGTAAGCCCGGCAAAGGCCAGAAGTGCGCCCAGCAGGGCACCAGCAAAAGTCTTAGTCATTACTTAACACGGCCCTCAGATTCCTCGGCCTCTTCAGCGGAGTCGTCGCTGGGAATATGAACATCGAGAACCTCAATGTTTACCTCAGTTACCTCAAGACCGGCCAGGGCCTGGACGGCCTCAATAACCGCCTGCCGAGCCTGATCGGCAACATCGTAGATGGGGTAGGGGTACTCAACGATGATGGAGAGATCCAGGGCGGCCTGGGTCTGGCCTACTTCAACGCTAATTCCCTGCTTCAGGTTATCTTCCTGGCCTACGGCGTTGCGCAGGGCCCCCATAGCTCGGGCAGCTCCACCACCTAGGGCGTAGACACCCTCGACATCGCGCAGGGCAATACCTGCTAGCTTGGCGATGACACCATCGTTAATGCTGGTGGTGCCCTGGCCGTTGTCAGCGCCGGTATTGTGGGTGAGGGGTTCAGCTCCCTGGGTTGCGGCTACATCAGCGGGGGTTACGGTGGTCTGAGCCATGATTGTCTTCCTTCTGTGGGGCTTGAGTAGCTTAGGCTACGTGGTGGTTGGGGTGACGGTGCAGGTTGAGAGGCCCTCAACCTATGTCAGATGCGCCGTCATAAGTAAGACGGGGTGGGCGGGCAAAATGTCACGAAAATTTTTTAATTTTTTTCGGGACAGCTGAACACCCTGCCGGACCCGGTGGGCTGCCCTTTAGGAGAAGCGCAGTAGTCGGGTGGAGTTTAGTACCACAAAGACCGAGGAGAGGGCCATGGCCGCTGCCGCAATCATGGGGTTGAGTAGGCCAGCTACTGCCACCGGAAGCGCCACCGTGTTGTAGGCAAAGGCCCAGAAGAGGTTGCTCTTAATCAGGCGCAGGGTGGCCCTGGAAAGGCGAATCGCAGTCGGTAAGACTGTGAGGTCACTTCGCATCAGGGTCATGTCGGCTGCTTCCATAGCCACGTCGGTGCCCGACCCCATGGCCACGCCTACATCGGCCTTGGCCAGGGCGGCTGCGTCATTGACACCGTCGCCCACCATGGCGACCCCGACCCCGTTTTCTTGCAGGCGGGTGATGGTTGCCAGCTTGTCGGAGGGGCTAACCTCCGCGTAAACATTCTGGGGGGTAATACCCACCCGGGCAGCTACAGCGCGGGCGACGGGTTCGGCATCCCCGGTCAGTAGCACCGGGGTGATCCCCAGTTCCTTGAGTTCTGCCAGGGCTGTGGAGGCTTCCGGCTTGGGGGTATCTTGCAGGGCTAGCAGGGCCGCGGGCTGCCCATCGACGGCAAGGACGACGCTGGTGCGTCCGGCCTCCTGCTCAGCTAGCAGGGCACGGGCTTGGGCCTGGCTCAGTGCGATACCTTCAGCGGCTAAGAAGCTAGCCTGGCCCACTAGAACTGCGACCTTACGGCTTTGACCTGCGGAAACTTCTTCCAGCAGGGTGGCTCGCACACCCCCGCCGGGGGCTGACTCAAAGTCGGTGACTTGGGGTAGGGAGGTGCCTGCCTGGGCGGCAGCTGCCTGAGTCGCCTGGGTAACGGCCCGGGCAAGGGGGTGCTCAGAGCGGCTCTCAGCCGCCCCGGCCACCGCGAGCAGGCGTCCGGCATCCTGGGCTTCAAAGCCCGCTAAGGGGGTTACCTCAGCCAGGGTGAAGGCGCCGGTAGTGACGGTACCGGTCTTATCGAGCACCACGGTGCGCAGGTGCTTGGTGGATTCGAGCACCTGGGCTGAACGAATCAGAATACCCAGCTGGGAACCGCGCGAGGTGCCTGCCAGCAGGGCCGTAGGGGTAGCCAGACCCAGGGCGCAGGGGCAGGCGATAACCAGCACCGATACGGCTGCGGTAAAGGCAGCGTTGAGGTCGCCGGTCAGCAACAACCAGCCTGCCAGGGTTGCCAGGGCCAGCCCAATGACAATCGGAACAAAAACCGCAGAAACCCGGTCAGCCAGGCGGGCGATAGGAGCCTTGGTGGACTGGGCCTCGGCCACGGTGCGACTCATCTGGGCCAGCACGGTATCGGCCCCCACCCGGGTTGCCCGCACCATCAGGGAGCCGGACGTATTGACGGTCGCCCCGACAACAGCGTCCCCAACTTCCACCTCAACCGGCACAGACTCACCGGTCAGCAGGGAGGTGTCCACCGCCGAGCGTCCTTCAAGGACCTCGCCATCCACCGCGATTTTCTCACCGGGGCGCACCAGAAAGGTGTCTCCGGGCAGCAGATCCTTGACGGGAATCTGCACTTCCCGCCCGCCCTGCAGCACCGTGGCAGACTTAGCCCCCAGGTTCAGCAGGGCCCGCAGGGCCTGGGAGGACCGCCGGGCGGTGCGGTGTTCAATGGTGCGGCCAGCCAGCAGGAAGAGGGTAATCATGGCGGCGGCATCGAAGTAGAGCATATGGTCCATGCCGTGCCCACCGGCGGACGCCCCGTGCCCGGCATGGGCGGTCATAGCCGGATCCATGGCCAGCTGCCAGAGCGAAAAAGCGTAAGAAGCAACCACACCCAGAGAAATGAGGGTGTCCATGGTGAAAGAGCCGTGCCGCAGGTTAGTCCAGGCCGGGCGGTGGAAGGGCATAGCTGCCCAGGTGGCCACCGGCAGGGTCAGGGCTGCGACCACCCAGCCCCAGTGGGGGAACTGGAAAGCAGAAAACATAGATATCAGAAACACCGGCAGGGTAAAGACCGCCGCCACCCACAGGCGCGGAGTGAGCGAATCCTGCTCAGGCTCATCAACCTGCTCGACGGCGTCCTGCTTCAAACTGGCCGTGTACCCGGCCTTCTCGATGGTCTCGATCAGCTGCTGGTCAGTGACCGAAGCAGGTGCAACCACACGGGCGGTCTCCAGCGGAAGATTGACCGAGGGGTCCACCCCAATTTTCTTGAGCTTGCGCTCCACCCGCCCCACACAGGACGCGCAGGTCATACCCCCCACATTCAGATTCACGATGCGGGTATCACCGGTGAAAACCTCAGCGGTGGATTGGGTTGGCATGATGCCTTCTTTCACTTAGTTTGTTTGTTAGTTAGCCGGTGCTTGCAGGGTGCCTATCGCGGGCTGTGGAGGGCGGCTTTGCCCAGCGACCCTCTTGCTCCTCGCCTGGGGGCTCGTCGCAATTCACGCCAGCCCCGGAGCCAGCTGGGCGCCAGCCGCCCTCCAAAGCCCTAGAAAAATGAGCCGGCAGAGCGCGCTAGAAGATTAGCCGACGGGGGTGAAGCCGGCTTCCTCGATGGCGGCTGAGACGGCGGCGGTGTCCAGGTTGCCGGTGTGGTTGATGGTGACGGTGGATTCGCCGTCCTTGACCACGTCGATCTCTACGCCGGTGACGTTCTCAATTTCTTCGATTTCTTCGCGCACGCTCATGGCGCAGTGGTTGCAGGTGAGGCCGGTTGCTTTGACGATGGTTGCTGACATGGGTTTTCTCCTTGTGGGTGTGGGGCGCGGACGCCCGTACTTGGGTTGGCGGGAGCCGGTTGACTCCCTGCCGGGGTCTGGATTCTAGCTCTTGATGAGGCGGGTGATGGCTGCCATGGCCTCACTGATTTTGTCGTCGAGTGGGGCGGTGTCGCCTGTGGCCTCTGCCTGGGTGGCAGCTTCGACGACGCAGTGCCGCACGTGGTCTTCCAGTAACTGGATGGAGACGCTGTGCAGGGCCTTGTTGATGGCAGAGACTTGGGTGAGGATGTCGATGCAGTAGACGTCCTCGTCAACCATGCGCTGGATGCCGCGCACCTGCCCCTCGATGCGGCGCAGGCGCTTGAGGTAGGCGTCCTTGTCGGCGGTGTAGCCGTGCTGGTGCCCCTCGTGCGGGCTGGCCTGGTGGGTTGCGCAGTGTTCTTCGCTCATGCCTTAAACATATACCCCCTGGGGGTATATTTACAAGGGGGTGGTTTCTTGAAAGTAACCGAAATTGCCATAGGTGCGGAAAAAGAACGTGCTAATGAAAATTTCGATTACCTTCAGCACCGCCGGTCGATACTAAGCGCCCTGTTAGACTGGTTCTATGGCTTCTTTCATCGAGGATTACGCCCTGCTCTCAGATATGAATACCGGTGCGCTGGTGTCGCGAAGCGGCTCCATCGACTGGTTCTGCGCCCCGCGCTTTGACTCCCGCGCGGTCTTCGCCGCCCTTCTGGGGGAGCGGGAACATGGACGCTGGCTGCTGGCTCCCCTTGAGTCGGTCAATCCTGCCCCGGTCGAAGAAGTCCGCACTGAACGCTCCTACCGCGAGAACACCTTTATTTTGCAGACCGTCTGGTTTGTGGGGGAGGCGTCGGTGCGTGTCACCGAGTTTATGCCGCTTTCGGGTGGCACCACGATTGTGCGCAACGTGGAGGGCTTGACCGGCGAGGTCACCATGTACCATGAGCTCGCCCTGCGTTTTGACTACGGCAAGACGGTTCCCTGGGTTACTCGCTATGAGGGGGTGGACGCCACCGGCGCCCCCGACCCGTCCGCCGACATGCTGGTGGGTATGGCTGGCCCCCATGCCCTGGTCTTTCGGGGGGACTCCCTTCCCGAGGGTGACCCCGAGTCTAAGGCCGAGACCTTCACCGTTTCGGCAGGTCAGAGCTATACTTTCACCCTGTCTTACTTTGCGTCTAACCACAATCCGCCTGCCCCGGTCGACTACCCCAGCGCCCTGACCTACACCCAGGAGCAGTGGCAGGAATGGTCAGATCTCTACAGCCCCGCAGACTCCCTGCCAGAGACCGAAGATGAGGACGCCACCCCCGCCCACCTGCCCGAGGGCGGGCAGGTGCCCACCGGTGTCCGCGCAGCTGAACCCCAAGAAACAGAGCCGGCCGCTATTTCGGCGGTGCGCGATGTTGAAGAGCTGGAAGAAGCTAAGACCTCATCAATCCTGCTGGAAACCGGGTCCAACACCGCCGCCCCCGAGGTCGACGAAGCCACCTACCACGAGTTGGCCCAAACGGCTGCGAGCCAGGTGGTTGCCCCCACCGCCGAGGACCACCGCGAAGAAGCCAACGCCCGCTACCGGGAAGCCCGCCTGCGGTCCCTGCTGGTCCTGCGCGCCCTGATTTCCCGTGAAACCGGCGCCCTGGTTGCCTCTGTGACCACCTCCCTGCCCGAAGTCATCGGGGGTAAACGCAACTACGACTTCCGTTTCACCTGGCTGCGCGATGTCGCCATGGCCATGGACGTAACCCTCACCCACGGCCACGAGCGTGAGACTGCCCAGCTGCGTAACTGGATCCTGCGAGCCCTAGCCAACAACCCGCGCCGCATTCACGCGGTCTACGGCCTGGCCGGCGAAAAGGACGACATCGAGCGCCGCCTCGCCCTGCCCGGCTACGAAGGGTCCCAGCCGGTGAGAAGCGGCAACGGCTCGGGCGACCAGTTCCAGGGGGACGCCCTGGGCCAGGTGCTCGTCACCTTCGCCAACCTGCGCGAAGCAGGCGTAGCAGAAGACCACCTCTCCTGGCCGATTCAGAAGGCCCTGCTCAACGCCGCCACCGAACGCATCGGCGACACTGACCGCTCCATGTGGGAGACCTTCGGCGAACCCGCCGTCTACACCCACTCCCAGGCCATGCTCTGGGCAGCCTTCGACGCCGGCGTTTCCGCCGTGCGCGACTTCGGGCTCGACGGGGACGCCGCCACCTGGGAACACTGCCGCGACGCCGTTGCCGATGAAATCCTGAGCCGCGGCTTCAACGCCGACCTGGGCTGCTTCGTCTCAACCTACGGCGGCACCGCCGTGGACGCCTCCCTGCTACAACTACCCCAAATCGGGCTCGTAGACTGGGATGACCCCCGCATGCTGGCAACCGTTGAACGCATCGAAGCGACCATCCGCCACTCCTCGGGCATGATTTACCGCTACGACAACTCCGACTCCCAAGACGGCTTTGAGGGGCAGGATAACCCCCACTTCATCTCCTCCCTCTGGCTAGCAGAGCAGTACATCCGCTCCGGACGGGAGGCGGACGGCCGCGCCCTCATCGACACCGTCCTGGACTGCGCCAGCGACCTGGGGCTGATGAGCTCCGAGTACGACTTTGAACAGCAGCGCCTCACCGGCAACTTCCCCCAGGCCCTGGCCCATATCTCTCTGATCCGGGCGGTGGAGGCGCTGGGGTTATAGGCAGGCCCCGCCCACCCCTGGGTAGGTACCATCTAAATCAGAAAAACCCACGAACCAGGTGGGTTTTTCTGATTTAGATGGTCTTTTCTGGTTATGCACACCGTCCAGGGCGCCCTAGAGCAGCTTGTGCGCCGCCTCCACCAGGATCAGCACGCCAAAGACCAGGAGCACTGACCCCGCGATGCCGTCGATGACGAGGGCGGCTCGCGGGTGCAGTAGCCACTTCATGGCCAGTGAGGCCAGCGAAATGATGAGGGTAAACCAGAGCACGTTAATGCCGCCGTGGATGAGGGCTAGCAGGCTTCCCATGATGAAGGGTTGCACGCTGGCGACCATAAAGGGTGGCACGCTGGCGATGTAGAAGACCGCGATTTTGGGGTTGAGAATGTTGGCGATGAAGCCCGCGAGAAAATCCCCTGTGTTCGCCAGCGGGGGCGTCCGCTCCGCTAGCTCCGGGTAAGGACGCCGCGGGTGCAGGCAGTGAGGCCAGGGCGGCTTGGTCGGTTTTGAGGGCGGTCACCTGTCCCCAGCGCCTGAGGTTGAGCAGGAATTTGATACCCAGGTAGATCAGGTAGAGGCCACCTGCCACGGTGATGAGGTCAAAGACCAGGGGAGCTGCGGCCATGAGCACGGCTAGGCCGGTTGCGGCGGTGATACCCCAAATGAGCAGGCCTGCGGTGATGCCGAAGACGCAGGCGTAGGCGCTTCGTCGTCCACCCGCGACCAGGGAGCGCAACACCAGGGCGGTGTCTGTGGCCGGGATAATCGTGATGAGGAAAGCGATGCCGGCGAAACCGATGAGGGCCTGGGTGAGAGTCATGGACTCCACTGTAAACTAGGGGTAAACCCGGTTCAATTCCATGTATGCAGCCGGTCTCAGCTGGCAGTTGTACTCGGCCTACGGTGGCTATGCGGTAGCTTTGCTGCCCCATCTGGTGTTGGGCAGGCTCTACCACTCCGAACTGCCCGGCGTCGTCCTAACCCACCCAACGGTAGCCGGTTCCCTTGCGTCCTCGTTCACCCACCATCGTAACTAGGCCTGCCTCAAGGAGCTGCTCTACCGCGTAGCGAACCTGGGCGGGGCTGAGCCCGGTCTGGTCGGCAAGCTGGGCGCGCGTCAGCACCCGGCCAGACGCAAGGGACTGCGCAATAAGGGGGGCATTCTTGCCGACTCCCTGAGGTAGAACCGGGGTAGGAGATTGTTGCACGCTAGGGCGATGTGTCGGCACAGGAGGTGCCGGCTGTTCCTGGCGGGCAGGTAGGGGGTGCTCTGCGAACCAGAGAACCACCCGAAACTTGACCCCGGTATCGGTGAAAATAGGTGCAGGTGCTCCTACCGCTTCAAGGGCCTGCTGGACCTCCCGAATCCCTCCGCCCTCACCCTCAATAACCCGAGCCCCATCTGAGGTTTCGCTGTTCTTCATCAGGTGATAGAGCCTCTGATTGACCGCTGCCTGAGCATGTTCTTCGCTCAGGAGCTGGTGGGTGGACAGGCCGCGCAACCCACCGGGGCTCTCAACAATGAGGCACCGCTCGGTGATGCGAACCTGCACAGACTTGCCGGTGCTGAGCGTCAGAGGGCTCAGGTCACGGTGAACCAGGGCGTTGGCAATGACCTCACGCACTGCGGTCATGGGGAGAACTGTTTGGTCGTAGAGGTCCCCACTGCTGTTGTAGACCTGGTAGGTGGGAAGGTTAGCCTCCACCCAGTTCGTGAGGTCCGCAAGCAGGTCAGGTACGGCTCCATCGAAATGTTCAAGATTGCGGCTTCGCGACGTGCCGTTGCGGGTGGTAAGGACGGCGGCGGTCACCCCCAGCGCAGGTTCAGGGCCCTGCGGGTAAAAACCTAGTCCGTACAAACCCGCTACAGTGGGTGTACCCCGGGCATCTAAGACACCTGTTGCCCTGAGAATATCTTCGTCCTCTAGCTGCCGCATACGCCTGCTGCTTGCCCGAGTGTGCTCCAGATAGCTCTTGACGAGCTGGGGGTTTAAATCTGCCCTGGTACTGTTGGGGGCAGGCTGGGCATCATAGCGAATGTGCTCAGAAGTATGGAGTTTAGCAATCTCAATCATGCGTAGCTCCACGGGGTTCATGGCATAGTCACCGTCTGACTGGCGAAGATACGATATGCCCTTGTAGGTGGCAGGCTTGTCTGTGATGGGCAGCCCCTGGACTTCAACAATGAGCACGGTAGCGGGTTCACTCTCTTCTGGGGAGAGGGACGTGAACTCTAGATACGGGGCCGGAGTAACATCGTTTCGGTTATGTGCAGCAATCGCTGCCTCAAGCTGGGCAACCTGGGGTACCCCGGTAACGGTGAACCCTGCTTTCTCGTCGACACCTAGGATAATAGTTCCACCACTAGGCATATTGGCAAAGGCGCAGAGGGTTTCCCCTAGGCGGGTGGGCATGCCTCCCTGGGCTTTTTTGACTTCAATGGTGGTGGTGTCGCCTTGGCGCTGACGCAGCTGTTTGAGGGTTTCGGTAAGGCGTTCGGGTGTCCAGGTCATGGTTAAAGCATGGGGCTGTCATGGTGAAAAGTCAACGTCATTGCTAACCATGATGGCCATTTTCACCATGATAGTCACCATGATTTTCACTATGAAGCTTGGGTCTGCCTGCCCCAGCGGGCGGCCTTGGCAGCGCAAATCATGAGCTGCACCTGGTGGAAAATCATGAGCGGCAGAATGAGGGCGCCCACGGCTCCGCCCCCGAAAATTACCGCTGCCATGGGTAGGCCGGTTGCCAGGGACTTCTTCGAGCCGCAGAACTGCACCGCCACCCGGTCGCCGTAGCTAAAGCCCAGCTTCTTTGAGACAACCCCGCTGAGCCAGAGCAGGAACTCAACCAGGGCAATGGACAGAAGGACCAGGAGCAGAATCTGCCAGGGGCTAATGCGGGTCCAGATGCCCTGCACAATGCCGTCCGAAAAGGCCGCGTAGACCACCATGGCAATGGAGAGGCGGTCAACGTGCTTGGTGAGCTTGTTCTTGGCTATGTCGCCCACCCAGCGGCGCAGGAGCTGGCCCAGCACGAAGGGTAGGAGCAGCTGGAGCGCGATATCACCAAAAACGGAGCCTGAGATGGTGAGCTGATCGCTCTGCATCAGCAGCATGACCAGCAGGGGAGTGGCTATCACGCCCACGATATTCGAGGCACTCGCGCTAACAATTGCCCCGGCCACATTGCCCCTGGCGATAGAGGTGAAAGCCACCGAAGACTGCACAGTGGAGGGCACCAGGGTCATAAAGAGCAGGCCCAGATAGAGCTCCCGGCCGATAATGCCCTGAACGGGGTAGAGGGCGAGGCCAATGAGCGGGAAGATGAGGTAGGTAAAGCCCAGAATGGTGCTGTGGAGCCGCCAGTTTTTCAGGCCCTGCAGGGCTTCTTGCGGTGAGAGCCGGGCGCCGTAGAGGAAGAAGAGCAGGCCGATAGCGATTTTGGTGGCTACGCTGAACCCCTCGGCGAAGTCCCCGCGCGCCGGGAAGATAATCGCCAGGGCAACGGCGAGCAGAATCAGGGTAATCAGCGGGTCGGGGCGCCAGGAGCGCAATTTCTGGGGTAGGGCCATTTAGCCCATTCTACTCTTGGGTTTGGTTGCCAAATATGCGGCAGCCGATTTTTGTAAGGTTGTTGGCTAGTCTTCAGGGGAGCGATAAAAGGTGGCTATGAGACCTCCCAGACAACCTGCAACCGCGCAACCAATGGCAAATATGAGTATGCCGTTGTTGGTACGGCCTCCTGCAGCAAAGATAATGGCGCAGATGAAGTTGATGCTCATGAGTGCAGCAACTGACCAGAGAAGAGCCTGGCGCTTGGTGGGAGTTTGCATTGTTGCGTCCTTCCCTAGTCTTTCTTTTGCTCGCTCGCGTACCACTTAGCGCCGCCGCGCGCGGCCAGAACCAGGGCAACAATACCTGCGATAGCGTAGAGAAAACCCATGGGGCTCACCTTCTTCGTTGAGGGCTAATAAACCCCACCCTAACCCGTGCTTGTGATTTAGGCAACAGGTTGGGGTGGGGTTTTTGCGTCGAGGGTTAGTCCTGGTCAATGGGCGGGTTGCTCGGGGCGGACGCCGGGCGCTCACCTTCCCGAGGCGTAGCACCTGGGCCGCTACTGGCGTCCTGACCCTGCTGTTCAGGTGACTGGCCAGGTGCCTGCTGGGAGCCCTGCGGTGAGGGTGCACCGAAGCTGTTCCAGGGGGTGCGCTGGCGGTACTGCGGGGGTACCCAGCCGGTGTAGAGCATGTCGCCTACCGTGCGGTCGCGGTACTGGGCTGGGGGCCGGTAGGTGGTGTTGACTGAACCCCAGTGCTGGTTGTCGGCGCGTTCGGGGTAGGTGGCCAGATGGTCGGTGGCCTGTAGGGGGTCGGCCCAGGCCTCGGCGGGCTCTGCTGCCGGAATCATGGAGAGCGGGTAGGGCGGGTTGTTCTTGGGGCGCCAGATCAGGCGGCCGGGTTCGGTGCGGTCGCGCAGGGCATGGGCGCGCCAGGTCACCGGCGGGTGGGTGGAGCCGATGTTTGCGAACCAGGTGAAGAAGCCGCGCTCGTAGACGGCCCGGTTGGCCAGTTCGTGGAAGTTCACGTCGTTCATCAGGTACTTACCGGCGGCGAGTACGGTGGTGGTGGTTTCGGCGCCGTCGGGGGCGTAGCGGTAGCCGAAGTTGTCGGCGGTGTATTCCTGGGTGCGGGAGAGCAGATTGCCGAGGATCGGAATCTGCATGAAGAAGCTGGTGAAAATCAGGCGGAAGTAGCTGACGTGACCGGCGGCGATATGCCCTACCTCGTGCCCGATGATGAAGCGCAGGGCTTCGGGGTTGCGGGCTGCCCCGCCGATTTCGAAGAGGTCGGAGTAGATGGCGATAAAGCGGCGGTGTCCGTGACCCGAGGCGAAAGCGTTGATCTGGCCGTTGCCGAGCACGACGTAGGCGTCGGGTACGCGGCGCAGACCGGCGGCGTGGGCGGCTTCAACTACTATCTGGTGGGCCTCGGGGAACTGGGTGGGGGTGATGCGCACCCCGCTCAGGCGCAGGCGTCCGTACATGGCACCGCGTACAAAGAAGATGCCCAGGGGCAGGTAGATGGCGATGGCGATGAGCTGGCCAATCAGGTTGCTGATTTGGTAGTTGACGAAGTCGTCCCCCAGCACGCTGGTGAAGAGCGAGTAGATGAGATAGATACCGCCGCCCACGTAGAGCATGATGGTGAGCGCGTAGGCCATGACGACCAGGGGCAGTTCCGCAGGATGGCGCAGCGCATTGAGGAACTTGAAGGGCAGCAGGGATTGGAAGCCGAAGAGCTTGGGCGCGGGCAGGGGCGAGAGGGGCCGCTGGCGCATGTCTTCGGGCAGCCAGCCGCCGCTGAGGTCGTTGGGCAGGGGCTGGGTGAGGCCCTGCTCCTTGCTGTGAGCGGACGCCTGTGGGCCGGGCTGTTGCGGGTAGGGCGGGGTGGTGCCGGGGTTGTTCTCACTCATGCGATTTCCTGCTGGTTAGGCGGTGTGTTCTGGTTCAACAGTAGCAAGAAAGCGATAGGTGAAGGAACGCCTGCGCTACTGAGTATTTCTCAGTGGCACAGGCGTTGGGTTTATTATTTCTTGTTTGGTTGCGAGCGGATAAATCTATATGCAATAGCAGAGGCTAGAAGAAGCAACAGCCCGCTGTTAAGAATTTCTAATGGTGTTATTTCAAACATTACGGCCCCCAGGTGGCGATTATTCCGTTTCTATTTACGCGGATACCTTGATATCCGTAGGTTGTAGCATGTCCAAATCTCTGAAGTGTTATTGCAGTTTCGCAAACTGCGTTGTTTCCTTCAAATCTCACATATGAATGGTGGTTGATTGCTCGTAATGGTACTAAGTTGAGAATAGTTCCATAACAGTAATTTGAAGAAGTTACTCGAGTGCTATTGTAGTTATATCCAAAATGTGTGGTTGCTTTGGCATATGATATTCCGAGAATGGTCCATCGACGCTCATACCAGTCGGAACGAGACCCTGAGCTACTTAAAGTTTGTGAAAGTGATGGTAATGCACGCAGGCTGGTTTCGGAAGTTTCAACTGCCAGGATAGGAGAAATTCTTTTAGCTTCTTCGTCTGTCTCGGGTAGCTTATCCATCGAAACTAGAACATCAAGCACTTGATTTTTTTCTTGGAAAGTTAGATTTGACCATTGTGCTGGTTGGCTTTCTTCCAGTGCTTTGGCGACCATTTGCCGTTCAGTTGACATCGTGGTATCAGATATCGTTTGATTGTTGGTATCTGCAAACGCTGCGCCGGAAAGTGCTGTAGATGCAATAAAAGCTAGTGCTATCCCTTTTGATATTGAGGCGAGTTTCATTGGGTATTCCTTGAGTGCTTGGTCAGCCGTCTTTGGCTGAGACTTGGGGATCAAGAGTGAGTTCTTGTGCTTCTGACTTTAATACCTTGGTTAAATCCAGTCAAGAAGTTATCTAAAAAAAGCCGATACGTTTTTCAAGAGTTTCCTCGGGGTGCCCCTAGCCTGGCGAATCTTGCTACCTGGATAGAAACGAAAAGCGGGGTTTCTTTCGAACTGCGGATAGAATCACCGCATGTCGAAAGAAACCCCGCCCTATCAGCGGTGAGGCCCTAAAATTTAGGCAACCAGAGCCTCGGTGGCCTCAGCGATAGCCTTTTCCTCGTTGGTGGGAACGACCAGTACGGGGATGGCTGAGTCTTCGGTGGAGATGATGCGGGGCTCGTCGCCGCGTACCTTGTTGGCTTCGGCGTCCAGCTTGATGCCCAGGGCGCCCAGGCGCTCAACAGCCAGCTCACGGAACTGGTGGGAGTTCTCACCAATACCGGCGGTGAAGACCAGGGCCTTAGCGCCACCAACAGCTACATGGTAGGCGCCAATGTACTTAGCCAGGCGGTAGGAGGTCATGTCCAGGGCCAGCTTGGCGCGTTCGTCCCCAGCTTCCATAGCCTCAACCACGGCGCGCATGTCGTTGTTGCCAGCGATAGCGAGCAGGCCGGATTCCTTGTTCAGCAGGGAGTCCATCTTGGCGGGGGTCATTTCGGGGTCGCGCATCATGATGGAGGTCAGCACGGAGGGGTCGATGTCGCCGGAGCGGGTACCCATGACCAGGCCAGCCAGGGGGGTGTAGCCCATGGAGGTGTCCAGGCACTGACCGCCCTCAACGGCGGTGACGGACGCGCCGTTACCCAGGTGGGCAATCACGCCGTTGAAGTCGGAGCGGTCCAGGCCCAGGAAGTCAGCGGCAATGCCGGTGACGTAGTCGTGGCTGGTGCCGTGGAAGCCGTAGCGGCGCACGCCGTACTTCTCCACCAGTTCTTCGGGCACAGCGTAGCGGTAGACGTGCTCGGGCATGGTGCCGTGGAAGGCGGTGTCGAAGACGGCAACCATGGGGACGCCGGGGTAGGTTTCCTGGGCAGCCTTCAGACCCAGCACGTGGGCGGGGTTGTGCAGGGGAGCCAGAGGGGAGAGTTCATCAATCTTGGCGATGACCTCGTCGGCGACCAGTACGGGCTCTGAGAAGACGTCGCCGCCCTGAACGATACGGTGGCCGATAGCGTCGATGGTCTTACCGTGCAGGGGCGCAACCAGGGCCTTAGCCATGATGTCGAGAGCTTCGGTGTGGGTGGGAATCTCAGCTGAGCCGATGTTCTCCACCAGGCCCTTAGCGATGACCTGGTTCTCTTCACCGGTAGCGGAGGTGTCACGCACCTGGTACTTCACAGATGAGGAACCGCAGTTAATAACGAGTACGAGCATGAAAGTGTTTTCCTTTAGGTTAGAGGGTCTGGGCCTGGATCGCGGTGATAGCTACGGTGTTGATGATGTCATCGACGGTAGCGCCGCGGGAGAGGTCGTTCACGGGCTTGCGCAGGCCCTGCAGGACGGGGCCGACGGCTACAGCGCCGGAGGTCTGCTGAACAGCCTTGTAGGTGTTGTTGCCGGTGTTCAGGTCGGGGAAGATGAAGACGGTTGCCTGGCCTGCGACCTCTGAGCCGGGGAGCTTGGAGGAGGCGATGGACATGTTGGAGGCTGCGTCGAACTGGATGGGGCCCTCAAAGGCGAAGTCGGGGTTGGCCTCGCGCAGCTTTTCGGTGGCTTCGACGACGAGTTCGACGTCGGTGCCGGAGCCGGAGGTGCCGGTGGAGTAGGAGAGCATGGCGACCTTGGGGTCAACACCGAACTGGCGGGCGGTCTCGGCGGAGGCCTTGGCGATGTCGGCCAGTTGCTCTGCGTTGGGGTTGGGGTTCACGGCGCAGTCGCCGAAGACGAGCACGCGGTCTTCCATGAGCATGAGGAAGACGGAGGAGACGACCTTGACGCCTTCGCGGGTCTTGATGAATTCCAGGGAGGGGCGGATGGTGTTGGCGGTGGTGTTCACGGCGCCGGAGACCATGCCGTCGACGATGCCCTTGTGCACCAGCATGGTGCCGAAGTAGGAGGGGTCCATCATGCGGTTCTGGGCGCCTTCGAGGGTCATGCCCTTGTGGGCGCGCAGTTCGGCGTAGGTTTTGGCGAAGTCCTCGGTGTAGGTGTTGTTGTCGAGGTCGATGATGGTGACGCCGCGCTTGCCGTCCTCTGCGATGGGCAGGTCGATGGATTCGCGCTGGCAGATTTCTGCGATTTTTTCGGGGTTGCCGATGAGGGTGAGGTCGCAGAAGTCGCGGCGGACGATGATGGAGGCTGCGCGCAGGATGCGGGGGTCGTAGCCTTCGGGTAGGACGATGGAGCGGCGGTCGCTGCGGGCCTTTTCGATGAGGTTGTGCAGGAAGCGCAGGGGGGTCATGGTGGCGGGGCGTTCGAGTTCGAGGCGCTCGAAGAGTTCCTTTTCGTCGACGTTGCGGAACCATTCACCCAGGGCGGTTGCAATCTTGCGGGGCTGGCCGAGGGCTAGCTGGCCGCGCACCATGGAGACGGCGCGGCCGGCCTTGAAGGTGTCGAGCTGGGTGGTGAAGACGGGGAAGGGGGCCTTTTCGACCAGCTGGCCGATGGCGGTGTCGCCCTTGAGTTCTGCGGCCAGGCCGCCGGTCAGCAGCATACCGGAGGGGGCGGGGAAGCTGGGGGAGAGGGCGGAGGCGAGGGTTGCGACCATGATGTCGGAGCGGTCGCCGGGGACGATGACGAAGTCGCCGTCGGTGAACTGGGAGAGGAAGTTGGAGACGGTCATGGCCGCGATTTTGATGTCGTGGATGTCGCGGTCCAGGAAGTCCTGGCTCATGCCGTCGTGGTTGAGGCCGAGGTTGTAGACGACTTCGGCGACGGTGGGCAGGGAGATTTCGGGCAGTTCGGGCAGGACGTAGACGGGGCGGTTGGAGGGGCCGCGCTTGACGTTCTTGAGGATTTCTTCGCGCAGTTCGGGGCGGGCGCGGTTGACCATGATGGCCAGGACGTCTACCTTGGCGCCGTGGAGTTCGGTGCGGGCGACGTCAACGGCGTTGACGACGTCGGAGACGGTGGATTCCTGGGCGCCGACGACGGCGATGACGGGGGTGCCGAGGTCCTTGGCGAACTGGGTGTTGAGGTCGAATTCTACGGTTGCTGCGTTGTGGGAGAGCAGGTCGGTGCCGTCGACGATGATGGCGTCGCAGTGCTTGGCCATGTCGGAGTAGACGGAGACGGCGATGGAGGACATTTCTTCGTGATCGCCGGAGGCCAGCAGTTCGCGGCAGCGTTCGAGGGAGACACCGCCGCGGGCCTGGGCGTCGCTGAGGTTGTACTTGGTGCGGAGCAGACGGATGAGGGGGTCTTGTGACTCGATTTCGCCGCTGAAGACGGGGCGGAAGAAGCCCACGCGGTCGGTTTCTTTGAGCAGGGAGTCGAGCAGGCCGATGGCGATGAGGGACTTGCCGGAGCCCTGGTTCATCGCGGAAATGTACATGCCGTTGGTCATCTGGGTCTACATCCTTGTGGCTGTGTTTTTGTGGGTTACGGCGGCTGTGGAGCTACCGTATGTTTACTTCTGAGTTTATTCCTTTGTGTGGGCTTTAGGGGCGGAGCGGCGTGCGTTTGTGTGGTATCTCATGAGGGGCGGACGCTTGCTGACAGTGTGTGCCTGTGGGGTGCGCGGGTGGGTGGTTAGGCTGGGAGAAGCAGTATTTTTTGAGGAGAGTCTTATGTCTGTGAAGCTAACCCGTCGTGCCCTGGTGAGCCTTCTTCCGGTTGTAGGTCTGGTGGCCTGTGGTGGTTCTAGCGAGACTGCCGGCAGCGCTTCTGCCGCCGCAAGCGGGGAAGGCGCGGCGGGCGTCCGCACCGATGCCGGCTACCAGCTCAACGCGGTAACCGACGGTGCCCCCACGGTGACCCTCTACACCGATCTGCAGTGCCCCTATTGCGCTAAGGCTGACCCCAAGTACCGTGAGGCCGCTGCCGAGTTAGAGGGCACCATGAACGTGACGGTGCGTCACTTCCCGCTGCCGATGCACGCCAACGCGGTTCCCGCTGCCCAGGCTGTGCAGGCTGCTGAGGCCCAGGGGGCTTACGTGGCTATGGCTGATCACCTCTACACCCACCAGGCTGACTGGAAGGAAATCACCGACACCGCCCAGTTCGCCACCCTCATGGGAGACTATGCCGAGGCGCTGGGCCTGGACCGTGCCCGCTTCGAGTCTGACCTGCCGAGCGAAGAGGCTCTTGCCCTGATTGAGCAGGAGTATCAGGACGGCGTCGCCGCAGGCGTGAAGGGCACCCCGAGCTTCGTGGTGGAGGGAACCAAACTGGAGAACGTGGATTCAGGCACCAGCACCGCCGACATGGTGGCGGCCTTCAAGCAGGCTGGCGGGCTCTAAGCGCGTTAACCTGGTCACCGCCCGCTGCGCCCTCTAGAGTTGAAGGTATGAAGATAGCTCTCGCCCAGATGCTCAGTACCAAGGACGTTGCCCGCAATATCGAGACGATCCGTGAATACACGGCGCTCGCAGCAGAGCGCGGGGCCCGCCTGGTGGTCTTCCCCGAGGCCGCCATGTTGAGTTTTGGCGGGCGTCTGTATGATGACGCTGCCCAACACGAGCTAACCTTCCGCACCGCCCTCGCTAACATTGCCCGCGAGAACTACGTGACCGTGGTGGCGGGCGGCTTCGCCCCGGTGCAGCTCTCTGACGAATGGAACCTGAGGGTTTATAACAACCTCTACTGCTTCGACCAGAACGGGGTAGAGACCGTCTACACCAAGATGCACCTCTACGACGCTTTTGGTTTTAAGGAATCTGAGGGGGTTAAGGCCGGTGAACAGCTAGTGACCGTCACCGTGGATGGCACCAGAATTGGCCTGGCCACCTGTTACGACGTGCGCTTCCCCAAGCTTTTTGCCGACTACTCCCGGGCAGGGGCTAAGGCGACGATTGTTGCGGCCTCCTGGGCTGGGGGTGAGGGTAAGGTGAGCCAGTGGCAGATTCTGACTAGCGCTCGTGCCCTGGATTCCAATATGTTTGTGCTGGCTGTTGACCAGGCTTCCCCCACGAGCGCTGACCCGCGGGCAGATATCACCCAGCCGACCGGTGTGGGCTATTCCCGGGTGGTTTCTCCCTTCGGCGTGACCCTGGCTGAGGCGGGTGAAGCCCCCGAAATTCTGGTGGTTGACATTGACCTCTCTGAGGTAGATCGTGCCCGCTCCGCCCTGCCCGTACTACGCAACGCCAAGCTGGACTACTAGAGAAAGAGCACCTGACATGGGTTTCTTTGATATCTTCACCGATAAAGCCCCCGCCGAACCGGCCGAGGCCCAGCTTATGGCTACTGCCTACGGGCACGTGCAGGGTGTGGGCTTCCGCTGGTGGGTCGCCGGTATCGCCAAGCCCCTGGGGCTGGTGGGCTACGCCAAAAACATGGACGACGGTTCGGTTGAGATTATCGCCCAGGGCAGTGCGGACGCCTGTGAGCAGCTCCTTGCCGAACTGACCGGGGGTGATACCGCCGGTAGGGTTAACCACGTTGACTCTGACATCACCCAGCCGGTAGGCTCCTATAAGGGGTTCGGCATCTACTAGGAAGGCGCACTATGGGACATTCTCACGGTCACTCTCATAGTCATGCCCACGGGCATTCCCACGGTGCTGGAGTCAACGAGCGCCGCCTCATTGTCGTGGTGGCTATCGCCTGGTCGCTGGTAGCCTTCCAGCTGGTCGGGGCCTGGCTGACCGGCTCCCTGGCTCTGCTCTTCGACACGGTTCATGTCTTCACCGATGCCCTGGGGGTGAGCGTGGCCCTGGCCGCTGCGCGCCTGGCCCGCCTACCGGCGTCCTCCCGCCACACCTGGGGCTTCCGCCGGGTCGAGGTGCTCTCAGCCATGTTCCAGGCAGCCGTACTCCTGGGCGTAGGGCTCTTTGTGCTCTACGAGGCTGTGCAGCGCCTGCTGGAACCGGCCCCCATTCCTGGCCGTGAAGTGCTAATCTTCGGCGTCATCGGCCTGGTAGGCAATATTGTGATGATCGCCGTTCTTCTCGGTGGTGACCGCACCAACTTCAACATGCGCGCAGCCTTCCTCGAAGTTCTCAACGACGCCCTGGGTTCGGTGGCCGTCATCATCTCGGCCCTGGTGATATGGCGTACCGGCTTCTACCAGGCCGACGCCCTGGTCGCTATGCTCATCGGCCTGCTGATTATCCCGCGCACCGTCAAGCTCTTCCGCGAAACCACCTCGGTCCTGCTGGAATCAACCCCGCGGGGGCTTGATCTCGACGAGGTCCGCCGCCACTTGGAAAGCCAGCCCCACGTGGTTGCCGTACACGACCTACACGCCAGCCAGATTTCCTCCGACCTGCCGGTGCTCACCGCCCACATTGTGCTGGATGACGAGTGCTTCACCTCGGGCCACTCCGTAGAGATTCTCAAGCACCTGCAAAGCTGTGTGGCTGAGCATTTTGAGGTGTCGATCAAGCACTCCACCTTCCAGATGGAGCCGCGCTCCCTGGCTGCCGACGAAGACCTGCGGCACCTGCACTAGACCGGAAAGGGGCTAGGCTAGAGAACATGTCACGCACCATTCAACTTTCTTTTTCTGGCCTGAGCGCATCCGTTGCCCCTGACGGCTTCTCAGCGACCGGCCGGATTCTTGAAATCGGCGGGGCAGAGCAGTCCCACGTGGATCTAGCCCACCCCGACTTCATCTTCTACGAGTACCTGCGCCGGATCGGCAACCTGGTTGATCTTCAGGCTGAGCCCGGGGCACCCATCACCGCCGCCCACCTGGGGGCTGGTGCCCTGACCCTGGTGCGCTATATTCAGGCCACCCGGCCCGGTTCAGCCCAGCTGGCTGTTGACATCGAGCGGGAGCTGCCCGGTTTTGTGATGGAGCAGCTACCCCTGCCAGAGGGTACTAACTGCACAATTTTGATTGAGGACGCCGCCGCGGCAGCTCCCCGACTGAGGGATGAGTTGGGTGCCCCGGGCGGTCTTGACCTGGTCGTCCTCGATATTTTCTCGGGCTGGGAGGCTCCGCCCCACCTGACCACCGCCGAGTTTTACACCGACCTGCGCGACTCCCTGGCCCCTGCCAGTAGTGAGAGTGCGGGCGGGCTCCTGGCTGTGAACGTGGGGGATGACGCCGGGCTGAGCTTCTTCGTTGCCCAGGCCCGCACCCTGCTCGATGTCTTTGAGCACGTCTGGTGCCTGGCCGACACCACCATGCTGAGCGGACGCCACGCGGGCAACCTCATTCTGGTGGGCTCGCACGTGGCGCTCACCCAGGACGCCGCCACCCGCCTGGTCGGTGCCGGGCCGCACCCGGCGTCCGCCCTGGGCACTGACGAGCTGGTGGAGCTCCTGGGGAAACTGGGCTAGGGCCAGGACGCCCGGGTTGGCAAAAGCCTGCACGGCACCGGACCCGCCAAAGGGCAGCGTGATGAGCGTGGCCACGACCAGGGCGGTACCCAGGCCACCTGCCCCGTCAAGGAGTTGGGCTACCCGCGCGTTGGCCAGAATATAGCAGGCCCAGAAGAAGGCTGCAATCAGGGCAAAGATGAGCCCCAGAGGTGAAATGTGTTCGGCACCGAAGGCCTTTTCGATTCTGATCAGGGCCATGCCGGTAGCTGCCAGGGTAATCCAGAGGGCGTCGATGCGCTGGCGGGAGAGTACCGCCGCGAGCACCAGCGGGCCTACGAATTCAACCGAGACCGCCAGCCCCAGGGGCAGCAGCTCAATGGCGTGGTAGAAGGCCCCGTTCATGCCGGCGAAGGAGTCTGGTAGGCAGGGTGCACGGCACTGTGGAACACCTTGGAATATCTACTTATTCTTATCAAAATGTATTGCACATCACTTATGCCTGGTTGTATTCTCGAATCAGGCAGGCAGTTGCTTAGTTCATCTGAGTGGCGTGAATCCAAAATTCTTAGGTCTGCTGGCCCAAAACCCCATACTTTAGGAGGAGCAATGAAGCTCAAAAAAGTAGTTGCACCCGTAGCCGCTGCTGCTTTCTTGGTAGTTGCTACCGTGGTGCCGTCACATGCTCTGTTTGTTGCGTATGACGATGCGAATTTCCGGGATGCTGAACTGGTGAGGATTTCATCAGGTGCACCTGCTGTTATTGATGTGGCAGATGATCGCACTTCATCTATCAAAAATTTTTCAGGTAAGGGATACTCTGCTCGGAGTATTGTAGGCCCGTATGCCTCTCATGAGGTGTACATTGTCCCCAATAACGCGAGTATCTCGTACTTGGGGAGTGCGAACGATGTCATCGACCACTTCGATGTTCGAGGTTAATTAACTGCTCCACCCGGTAACTTTTGGGGATTTCCTTGAGTTGCCGGGTGTGGGCAAATCTCATAACAATTTGTTTTAAAGTTTTAACAAGGAGCTGAGTGCTATGAGAAGGCATCTTGCGATTCTCGCGGGGGTGGCCCTCGTACTTCCACTAGTAGCGTGTGGTACTCAAAACACTGCACCTTCTGACTTTGACCCCCAAGTGCAGCAAATACTCAATGAGTACAGCTCACCCAATATAGATATTACGCTTGCTATTAATTTGGTAGCGGGCCAATGTATGAGAGATGCAGGTTTTAGAGAAGATGTGGTCTCGCTTCAGCCTCATGGGTACTCGATATCCGGTTTGGTAGGGGTCATTACAAATGAAGAAGAGGCACGTGCTGGATACCAATCAACCATCGCTTATGAGGTGGAGCGACCTCTCACCGAAGCGGAGCAAGAGGCCTACTATGGTTCAGATACTTCTGAAACTGTCAGTGTAGAACTTTCTACTGGAGCAGTTGCTAGTCGCCCCCTTGAAGGGTGCGCAGCCCAGGCCTATGCAGAAGTCTATGGATCAGTTGAAAACTCTTTATTCTACGAAACTTTCATCAATGAGCTCCTTGGCGCCGGTGGCCCCGGAGAAATTAAACAGGCTATAAATTCAGCTGACCATCTGCTTGCTGAGTATACAAAGTGTATACAAGAATCATCCGGCCTGAACACTCACTCCCTGGAGGAAACCAGTGAATTAGTCGCACAGAAACTTGGAGCCTATAGACAACCGGCTGAGCCGCCCTCTGCTGAAGAAGTTGATTATGCACTAGCTGATTATCGGTGCCAGCAAGAATCTGGATACGTCAAAGCAATTAACGATGCATATATTGAAAAAATATCAGATTGGCTTACAGGTCATGAAGATTTAATACTGAAAATCCGAGATATTGAGCAGACAGCCCAAGAGTCATCACGCCAGATTCTTAATAGTTAAAGAAGGCCTAGCTATGCCTAAAGAAATAGTCGTTAAATTGTCAACGAAATACCTGATTAATTTCCTTATACTAATAGTTCTCATCATTGGTGGTGCTGGCTTTCTATACCAAGGACTCAAAAATAATCAACAGGCTAACCACCAGCCACAAGCTGCGAGTATAGTAACCGCACCAATTGTTAGGCAAACTCTACAAGAATCACAAAGAGGAACTGGACATATAGCCACTGAGCGGAGCGTAGCCATTGGGGTTCTTCAGGGGGCGTCTTCTGTTATTACACGTGATTCTCAACCTCCAGGAGCGCAACTGGTAAGCGGTGATGTGCTGACCACCATCGATGAAAGACCTCTATTTATCTTTACGGGAGCAGTGCCCGCCTACCGTGACCTAGGACCGGGAGCACGCGGAGAAGACGTGGCGCAGATACAGCAAACACTTGTACATCTTGGCTACCCTGTCTGGGACGAGCTGGGATACTACGGTCGTGATACTGCCTATGCTATCTACCGTTTTTATCTGAACTCCGGCTACTACCCGCCAGATGATGTGGATCAGTCACAAGACCTAGAGGCTCCCTACAATACACGGCTACCACGTACCGAGTATGTCACCCTGGATTTTGAGACCTTTCAGGTTGAAAGTGTATGCGGAATACGCGGTCAAACACCTTCTAACCCCCTGTGCACTGTCAGCGATGGAACTTACAGCGTTTATTTTGAAGCTGAAGCAAACACCCCAGCTGGTAAGCTGGAACCTGGTCAAACAGTAGTTCTAGAACCAACTGGTCACGAACCGATTGAAGGTATTTTAGGTAAGCCTGTCAGTGATGAGATTGCACAGAACATCTTAGGTAACACAGATAATGGAGAGGCTGAAGCCCCCAGCAAAACTCTATACTCGCTTACCTTTTCGGGTGGTACCAACCTTACTCCTGAGCAGGACTATGCAGCCAAAGTAATTATCGGATCCAGTGCCCCAAATGCACTCACAGTGCCCGAATCTGCCCTGGTGCATGATAACGATACTACTTCAGTTGTACTGGCCGAAGATTCCCGGCATCTCCCAGTGACTCTAGGGTACTGCTACCGAGGCTACTGTGAACTCATTAACCCTGACCCCTCGCTTGTGGAAGGTACCTCCCTAGAACTAGCTTCTACGGAGGTGAGCCGGCCATGATAAGTGATGTGCCTCTTCTCTCCTGCACGGGTCTCAGCCGTTTCTACCCTCCCGCAACGTGGGCTCTCAGAGAAGCCAATCTCAACCTTTACCCGGGGCAGTCTGTGGCTATCAGTGGAGCATCAGGCTCTGGAAAGTCTACTCTTCTAGGTTTACTGGGCCTACTAGATTCACCGACTCAGGGGAGCATCAAAATTAGCGGGCAAGAACTCGCCCAAGCAGATGATTCTGAGCGAACGCGCATCCGTTCTGAGTATATTGCCTTTGTGTTCCAGGCCTTTCATCTGGTGCAGCATCTGACAGCACAGGAGAATATCTCGTATGCCCTAGAAAATCGAGGTGTTAAACGAAATGAAGCTCGCCACCGGGCGCAAAAGGCGCTCGAAGCTGTTGGCCTTAACCATCGACTTAATCACTGCCCCTCTAACCTCTCAGGTGGTGAGCAACAACGGGTAGGTGTTGCACGAGCTCTTGCCTGCAAAGCGCCTTTAATCCTCTGCGATGAGCCAACAGGAAACCTTGATACCGAGAACTCCCACAGAGTCCTTGACCTCCTTCTTGAGTATCGCGAAAGTGCACTGGTTATCATCACCCATGAGCCAGACATTGCTGAGCGTTGTGACAGGCACTTGATTATGGTAGATGGGTGTCTCATGGAGAAGGGCGGGTAGGTAAATAATGCTACGCTACGCCCTACTCGCTGTATTACGGAGATTTCGCAGGAACTTCTTGACTTTAGTTGCCATGACTGTTGGGGCAGCAAGCCTGGTTGCTCTTATTGGCATAACGGAAAGTTCTGTCAATCATACGGCTCTCAGAATGACTCAGTATGAAGCAGCAAACGTGCAAGTACGTTTGCAACCCTACGCCTGGGAATGGGGGGAACAGCAGATTATTGAAGCTGCTAGACAGCTTCCAGAAGTGGCGGCAGTGGGGACTCTTTCTCTTGGGGAGGTCCCTGAGGCCCAGTTAAGTAGTATCTATGGTGGTAGCAGCCAGCAAGCGTATGTGACTGTCGCTAGTTCCCAGGGGCTAGATGCGAGAGAAGCAGAAATTGTTGAAGGCTCCTACCCACTAGGAGAGTCTGTGCTTCTAGGCAAGTCCTTAGCTCGTGACTTGGGGGTATCGAGTCAGCAGGGGCGAAACCGCATTGTGCTAGACGGCCAAGAGGTAACTGTCTCAGGTATCGTTGTCGATGGGCCACATAATGCTGCCCTCTCCACCATGCTGGTACTGCCTCCAGACTCATCTCTGGTCCCCTCGGTGAAGAATCGACAACGAGCTCTGCATGTCAGAATAACGCCAGGTTCAGCAGATCTTGTTGGCCAGCAGCTGCCTATGGTCCTAGACCCTGGGCAGCCGTTGAACGTTACTGTTGCCTCTGCCCCCTCACCGTCGCAGCTGAAAGAAAGTCTTGGGGCTGACTCACGTATTCTGGTGAGGGTTGTTCTTCTTGTGATGGTGGTTGCAACTAGCTTCGGGACTGTTCTCACCATGCAGATGTCGGTATGGGAACGCAGACGTGAGATTGGCATTAGCCGTGCTTTGGGACTAGGGCGTTTGAAAGTCCTCACCAGTTTTCTGCTTGAAGCCTCTCTTCTTGGCGCTATAGGGGCGGTGCTCGGATTTTTTCTAGGGCTTCTCATCGCTGGTATCGTGGCGGTCTCCCAGGGGTGGGCCATTATTCTTCCACCGTACACGGTAGCTCTGCCTCTACTTGGTGCACTAGCTGGTGCTATCGGCGGTACTTTGCCAGCTGTTTCAGCAAGTCGTGTGCAGCCACTTGAACTTCTTACCTAAAAGCTGATGCGGGGTTTAGCTCCGGCGTCCTTTCCTTAGCGTGCCGCCCGCAAGACTGCAATACCAAGCACACTGTGTTTACAGCTATTTGCCGGTAAACTAAAAGCTATGTTCAACTTCAACGCATCTAGCGCTTTCGACGCTAACGGTCAGCCCAAGCCCGCAGTTACCCGCACTGTCGACACTGTGCTGAAGGTTCAGCGTCCCCTGATTGTTTCCATGCTCAAGAAGATGCGTGAGAAGCACCCTAACGAGACCCCCGACCAGATTGCCAAGCGCCTCGAAAAGGCCTACCTGCGCGATGTGACCGTTGGTGGCGGCGCCGTGGGCGCAACCGCTTTCGTGCCCGGTCTGGGTACTGCGGCGTCCGTCGGTCTGTCTGCCCTGGCGGTTGGCGGCTACCTGGAGCGCACCGCTATCTACGCGCAGGCTATGGCTGAGCTGCACGGCGTGCACGTAGATGACCCCGAAAAATCCCGCCTCATGGTCATGGCCATCATGCTGGGTGAGGACGGCTCCGTGCTCATGAACTCAATCCTGGCCCATACCGGCAAGACCGGCGGTGTTTCCCGCAAGTGGGGCATGATGATGGGTTCCAAGGACTCCGGCAAGGTGTTCAGTATCGAGCGCACCATCCGCAATATGTTTATTAAGCGCTTCTTGACCCGCCAGTCCGGTGCGCTGCTCGGTCGTGCCCTGCCGTTCGGTATCGGTGCTGTGGTGGGTGGCGGTGCCAACCTGGCCCTGGGTAAGAACGTGGTCAAGTCGGTGGAGCAGACCTTCGGTGCCCTGCCCGCTGTCTTCCCCGATGCCCTTAACCTCGACCGGGCCCCCAAGTTTGAGGGTGGCAAGGGCGAGGACGCCGGCACCTCCGAGGGTGCGCAGGGTGAGACCGCGCAGCTTGAGAAGTAAAGAGAACTGTCATGGGTTTTAACGACAACCTAAATAACAACTACTCCCAGCGAGGCTCATCGGGCGGCAACGGCCACTCCGGTGGTGGCGGTGGTGCGAACCCGCTCATGATGATGCTCATGGGTAGCGTGGCTCGGAAGTTCGGTATTCCCGGTGTGCTTGTTCTTGGTGCTATCTTCCTTTTTGCCTCGGGCGGCCTTGGTGGCCTGACTGGCGGTAGTTCTAACTCCATGTACGGCACCGAAGCCCAGCAGGACCAGGTCACCGGCGCCGGGAACTTCGACCACTGCCAGACCTATGAGGACGCCAACCGCTACGATGATTGCCGTATTCTGGCGACCGGCGTGAGCCTGGATATGGTGTGGGAAGAGAAGCTCCCTGCTGAGGCGGGTATTTCCTACACCGCACCCGACCTGGTGCTGGGTGAAGGTCAGCTTTCTACCGGTTGCGGTACCGCCAATATCTCGCAGACCGGCCCCTTCTACTGCCCGGCTGACCAGACCGTGTATATGTCGGTTCCCTTCTTTGATCAGCTCAAGGCTATGGGCGGGTCGAACGGTGATTTTGCGGTCATGTACGTGACCGCCCACGAGTTTGCCCACCACATTCAGCAGACCATGGGCACCCTGAAGTACTCCAACTATCAGGACCCGGGTGCTGATTCGGGCGCTGTACAGGTTGAGGTTCAGGCCGACTGCTATGCCGGCGTCTGGGCTTCCCAGGCTGATAAGGGTGAAAACGCCCTGCTGGACCCTCTGACCGAGAGCCAGATCCAGCAGGCAATCGATACGGCCCGCGCCATCGGTGACGACGCAATTCAGCGTTCTTCGGGCCAAGAGGTTAACCCCGATCTGTGGACCCACGGTTCATCAGAACAGCGCGTCAGCTGGTTTACCAAGGGCTACACCGAGGGCACCATGGCAGCGTGCGCCCAGCCCTTCAACTCTTAGGCGGAGCTTTTAGCCTGGGCGCGCGAACTGCCCCTAGGCGTCCGCACCCGTCTCTTTACAGTAGGGACCAGATTCCTACCGAAGTACCTAACGTCCACACGGTATTCGGTAGGAATCTGGTCCTTATCTTTTAACCCTTGAAACGGGAGCGGGCGCGGACGAAGGCGCGGGCAGCGAGGCGGGCACCCTTGGCGGTTGCCCCGTCGGCTGCTGCCAGCTCTGCCTCGGTGCTGGGCCGTACCTGGGTTTCGGTCACTACCGGGGCCGGGTCTTCAATGGCGGACGCCGTTACCGGCTCGGGTGCCTCAAGTTGGGAGGGCTCGACGGGCTCAGGCTCATCGAGGGGAGAGGGCTCCACGGGCTCGGGCGACTCAATGGCACTGACCTCTTCGGCAGAAAGTTCTAGCAGGTCAGCGTCATCAGCAGCCGGTGCCGAACCCTCGCTGCCCTGCCCTGCCCCCGTGCCCGGGGTTCCGGCGTCCTGACCGCTGTCTAAGACCGCGAGGGTGCTGGCAGGTAGCTGCCCGGGGGCGTCCCCCAGGTTTTGCCCTACCTGGGCAATCAGCTGCTGAGCGAAATCCCGGCGAACCTTCTGGCTAGCAAAAACAGCGCCACCGGCCTTAACCAGCTGCTCGCCCGCCTTGACCAGCAGTAGGGTCTGGGGGTTGCGCAGACCGATGGCGGCCACGGCCCCTAGAATGTTCATCTGCTGCCCCTGGCGCACTCCGGCGCTGGGGATGTTTTCGACCTGGGTGAGTAGCTCGTTGACGTCCTGCCCTAAAACGGCTGCTGCTGCCTCGTCGCTGCTTTCAACTTTTAGCCCGTAGAGCAGGGCCATGCCGTGCAGGTAGGTCTTGACCGCCTGGGCGCTGCCCACGTGGGCTGTGGTGGTGATGCCCTTGTTGGCGGCCCTGCTGTAGGTAGCCATGCCCTGCTGTACCGCGCCCAGGTGGGCGGCTGCCTGGGTGAGCCCGGCAACGCGCCGGTTGCGGGTGACGCTGCCGAGGACGTTGGGGGTCAGCTCCTGGGCGCCGGCCTGGGCTGAGCCGACCAGGGTGAAGTCACGCACGAAGATTCCGCCTAGGCGCTCTGCCAGGGTGGCGGGGCTGGCGTCGGGGTGGCGGGCACGGAGCTTGCGCAGGCGGCGCACAGCCAGGGGGACCTGCTCGGGTGAGCTGTCTGCGGGGCGAGAGGTTTCGGTCATAGGTCTATTGTAAGAAACCCCGCGCAGGCGCTGTCTTCGTAGGTGGAAGATGACGTCTGCGCGGGGTCTGCGTTTGTATATTCACCGGATGTGAACAGGTAACAGCTGGCAAGGAACGCTGCTACCTGTGCCTGGCTAAGCTTTAGCGGGTAGCGTGCTCCAGCAGGGAGGGGGCCAGGCCGATGTAGGTTGCCGGGGTGAGCTCAGAGAGCCGGGCTTCGGCGTCCGCACTCAGACCGAGTTCAGCGACGAATTCCTTGAGGCGGGCTGCATCAACGCGGTGGCCGCGGGTCAGCTCCTTGAGACGCTCGTAGGGGTCCTCCATGCCGGGGACGCCCGCGATTGCCTCGGCGCGCATGACCATCTGGATGGCCTCGGCCAGAACTTCCCAGTTCTCATCGAGGTCTTGGGCGATGACGTCGGTGGCGATGTCCAGACGCTCCAGCCCCTTGACCACGTTAGAGATCGCCAGCACGGAGTGGCCGAAGGCTACACCGATGTTGCGCTGGGAGGAGGAGTCAGTCAGGTCGCGCTGCCAGCGGGACTGCACCAGAGTTGAGCCCAGGGTGTTCAGCAGGGCGTTGGAGATTTCGAGGTTGGCCTCGGCGTTCTCGAAGCGGATGGGGTTGACCTTGTGGGGCATGGTGGATGAACCGGTTGCGCCCGCAACGGGAATCTGGCGGAAGAAGCGGATAGAGATGTAGCTCCACACGTCGGTGCAGAGGTTGTGCAGCACCTGGTTGAAGTGGGCGATGGAGGAGTAGAGCTCAGCCTGCCAGTCGTGGTTTTCGATCTGGGTGGTCAGGGGGTTCCAGTCCAGGCCCAGGCCGGTAACGAACTCTTCTGAAATCTTCTGCCAGTCGGCGGTGGGCACAGAGACGACGTGGGCGGAGTAAGTGCCGGTTGCGCCGTTGATCTTGCCCAGGAATTCAGCGTTTTCAACGTGCTTGATCTGGCGGTTGAGGCGGTAGGCGAAAACAGCCAGTTCCTTGCCCAGGGTGGAGGGGGTGGCGGGCTGGCCGTGGGTGCGAGAAAGCATAGGCACGTCGCGGGCCTCTTCGGCCAGCTTCATGATCTGCTCAACCAGGCCGCGGGCGGCGGGCAGCCAGACGTTGGTGACGGCGTCCTTGATACCCAGGGCGTAGGAGAGGTTGTTGATGTCTTCACTGGTGCAGCCGAAGTGGACCAGGGGCTTGAGGTGGCCCAGGCCCAGGGGTTCGAGGCGGCGGGCGATGAAGTATTCTACGGCCTTCACATCGTGCACGGTGACGGCTTCGATTTCTGCCAGCTCGGCGGCAGATTCTTCGGTGAAGTCGGTGACGATGGCGCGCAGGCCGGCGCGCTGTTCGTCGGTGAGGGGCTCAAGACCGGGCAGTACCTGGTGGTCGCAGAGGTAGATGAACCATTCGACCTCAACGTGGATGCGGTCGCGGTTGAGGGCGGCTTCTGAGAGGTAGTCGACCAAGGGTTCGGTGGCGGCCTTGTAGCGTCCGTCGAGGGCGCCGAGGGCAAGACCCGCGCCGGTGAGGGAGTGACGGCCAGAGGGCAGGGTGGTGCAGTTTTCGCGATGAGACATGTCTCTAGTTTCTCACGGCTAGGTGGGGTGGCGCACGTTTTAGCGGGGGTGTGAGATGGGCTTTTACGGGTAGGCGGTGGCTGCCGTCAAGGGGTGTGAACTCGCTGCGTCATCTTGCGTCACGGCTGCACCAATTTTGGGGTGGTGTGCGCGGACGGCCGGGGCGGGGCTTATCCACAGGCGGGCGGACGCTGGTGTCCCGCCGGGTGCTGCTTTTAGGGTGTGGGCTAAGGAATCGCCCGTGAAAGAAGTGAGGAGGAAAAGCGATGCCTTCGGTGTATGAGCTTGTCGCGGCTGCGGGCAGGGTTGGCCTGGGAAGTCAGGGAGCTGCGAGCGCGTCCGCGGGTGCACTGGGTTTGGCTCAGCGGGTGCGGGAGTGGTCTGCTGCGCTGGCGCAGCAGGTGCTGGGGCAGGCGGACGCCGTCGGGCAGGCCTCTGGGCAGGCTTTAGCTGCGGGGCAGGTGCAGTGGGATTCTGTGGCTGGCCGTGCCTTTCAGGGGGCTTTGGAGGCAGAAGGGGGTGCGGCTAGGGCTCTGCAGGGGGAGTTGGAGGCCGGTGCCCAGGAGGTGCGGTTGGCCGGTGAGGCTGTTGCTGCTGAGCTTGAGTTGGTGGCTTCTGCTATCGGTGCTGCCGGGGCTGCTTTTGATGCCGCCTTAGCGGGTATGGCGGTGCTGGACGATATCGACTTTGACGACTTTATTGTGCACGCCGAGCGGGCTAATCTACCTGCCCTGCACGGGGCTCTCACCTCGGCTATGGGCAACCCTCTGCTTGCCCGTGTGAGTGCTACTTTGGCAGGAGAGGGGTGGTAGGCGTGGTCGCAGCATACGTTTCTGGTGCCCCTGGGGCAGGCCCTTCGGGCGGCCGTATCTCGGTGGAGTTCTCTGAGCTAGAGCCCCTAGCTCACCAGCTTGCTGCCGTAGCTGGGCGGTACGAAGAAGCGAGCCGGGAACTGGGTGGTCTCACTGCGCGTGTGGCTCTTTTGGCCTCCCTCGATCTGACGGGGGCAGGTAGCCGCGCCCTGGCGTCCTTGGGTACCAACACCCTAACGCTCACCACCCTGGTGGCGGGTATGCGGGGCCTAGCCCGAGGCGTGCAGAGCGCCGCTGAGAACTACCGGCAGGCGGAGGACTTCGCCAATCGGGTTATTAACCAGACGAATCAGGCTCAGACCCTGGGCATGGCGGTGCTGCGTGGCACCCAGTCGGCCTTCGGCTACCGGGTTGACCTGCTTAAGCTGGTTGTTAAGCGGGGAGCGGTGCTGGCGGTGGTCTACGCGAAGGACGCCTTCTTGCTGGCTCGCACTACTCCCGATGGGCGTAAGATCATGCAGGATACGACTAAGGGACTTAATAAGCTGGCGCAGGTAACGGGTACGACCGGGCGCTTGCGGGCTACCCGCGACATGACGGATGTGCTCAGCCCCAGCCTGCGCGTCGATAACCTAGACCCCGGTAAGAGTATCCCCCGGCTTGAACCCAATGGAGCCGGTCGGGAACTACCCCTGAGCGCCCGCGGAATCGCCGAGCACTTCCAGCGCATGGAAGGCATAGAGAGCCGGGGCGATGAGCTCTTTGAAGCCGCCCACTACCAGGGCGCCTGGGACCACGTCATGGTTCAAACCCTCTACAACCCAGAAACCGGTGAAACCCAGTACCTGGTCACCATTCCCGGGACGGACGGTGACGGCGAGCGCGAGGATTTCTTGCAACCCTGGCGCGGGGGCACAAACACCTGGGCCGGCACCGCCGGAAGTGCCACCTCGGGGTATGGCTCCGACCTGACCCCTAACCAGTACACGGCCCTGATGACCCAGGTAGAGCGAGCCCTGGAACAGGCAGGGGCGGCTGAGGGCAGCGGCGTGATTCTGGCCGGGTTCAGCCAGGGCGGGCTAGCTGCCGGTGCGCTCGCGGCCAATACGTCCTTCGGTTCCCGCTACCGGGTCAAGGGGCTCATCACCCAGGGCAGTCCGGTGGACGAGATCAAGGTACCTGCCTCGGTGACCCACGTTGATACCCGGTATGAGGGTGACCCCGTCCCCTACCTTCAGGGTGACCGCCCCGACTACGCGCCCGATGCGTCTACCGTGATGCAGCACAGACCTGCAGACGCCTCGGTTCACGGGGCTGCGGACTACGTGAAGATCGCGGGTGCTAACCCCGGTACGGAGCAGGTGATACCCGAGCTGCAGGGCTTGATGGGCGGCTACAGCGTGGTAAAAACGACGATTACCGCCGGCACGACCCAGAAGCCCGACATCACCCGCACCGAACAGGAACAGATGGCTATAGCGGGAGTTGGTAACGCTGTGCACGCGGGGGCTCAGAAAATAGGGTTGGGCAACCGCTTAATCAATAGTTCCAGCATTAACCCCTCTGACCTCTACCAGGACGCCGACTCAGCCCTGCGCACCTTAGATACCGAGGTGATACAGAAGGGGGATCGCTGGCTCGATACCCAGCTGCGCAAGGTAGAAATTGGCGGTGTGCAGCTCTATAACCCCACCATCACCCTGCCAGCGGTGGGGGAGCAGCCGCCTGCACCTATGCCCGATAGCAGTATCCGGGTGTATGAACCCACCGCCCAGCAGCAGGTACGCAACCTGACCAACCTAGCTGGGGTGGGTGACCTCATCAGCGACGAAGCAATCGATGAGGGGGTGAGAGTCTTTTTGCCCGCCAGCTCGACCCCGCCCGAGTGAGGTACCGGGGCGGAGCCAGGCTAGGAGGCGGACGAAGCGGCGGGCTCTTAAGCTGCCGGGTAGAGGGGGTTATGGCCGGACGCTACTCGCTCGGCTTCCCGTACCGGGGCAGGGGCGGTGGCGCCGGCGTCCGTATCGAAGGGGGAGCCGCCTAGCGCCTCACGCCCGTGCGGGGTGAGCCAGCCAGCCAGGTCAGGGCCTGTGGGCACGATACCGGTGGGGTTGATGTCCTCGTGAACAATAAAATAGTGTTCTTTGATCTGCTGGAAGTCCACGGTATCGCCAAACCCGGGGGTCTGGAAGAGGTCGCGGGCGTAGCCCCAGAGATTGGGCATGGAGGCCAGGGTCTGGCGGTTGCACTTGAAGTGGCTGTAGTAGACCGCGTCAAAGCGTACCAGGGTGGTAAAGAGGCGCACATCTGCTTCGGTGATGTGGTCCCCCATGAGGTAGCGGCGGGTGGCCAGGCGCTCTTCAACCCAGTCTAGGGCCGCCCAGAGGCGGTCGTAGGCTGCCTCGTAGGACTCCTGGGAACCGGCAAAACCGCAACGGTAGACCCCGTTGTTGATTTCGGTGTAAATACGCTTCATCACCGCCCGCATTTCCTCTTCGAGCTCAGCGGGCCAGAGGTCAGGGGCTCCCTCGCGGTGGTAGGCCTTCCACTCTTTCGAGAAGTCCTCGGTAATCTGCGGGAAGTTATTGGTGATAACGCCACCTGATTCAATATCGACGATGGCGGGCACGGTAATGCCGCGGGGGTAGTCGGGGAAGCGGGCAAAGTAGGCCTGCTGCAGGCGCTCAATACCCAGTACCGGGTCCTTGCCGTCTTCATCGAGGTCAAAGGTCCAAGAGCGGGCGTCGTGGGTGGGGCCGGGTAGGCCAACGGAGAGAGCGTCTTCGAGACCTAACAGACGACGGACGATCAGGGTGCGGTTAGCCCAGGGGCAGGCGCGGGCGGCTACCAGGCGGTAGGCACCGGGCTTGACCGGCCAGAGCTGGTGGTTGGGGTCAAGCTGGGCAGTAGCGGCGGGGTCTGCGACAATGCGGTCTTCAATGTAAGTGGTGTCGCGGTTGTATTCTTCCCCGGCGTGCACGTAGGAGCCACGGGTTGAATGCTCGGTCTGTTCGGTAGCGCTCATATAAGAACTTTCCCACACAATACTTTCAAAGTAAAGCATTGTGTGGGGTGGGGCGTCCTGAAGGCTTTACCTAAGAGGGCAGCGTCAGCCCGCGGTACATACGAGCTGTTCGCGCGGGAGCCCAGGCGCCACCGCAGTCAATGGGGAGCCCCTCGCCCTCAAAGCCTCGACGGCCATAAAACTCCCGAGCCCGCTCATTGCCCACGATGTACCAGAGGTAGGCAGGTTCATCAGGGTAGAGAACAGCATCAAAAAGAGCCGCCCCCAAGCCCGTGCCGTGAGTCGATGCAAGAGTATAAAGGTGGGTGAGCTCCCGCGTCCCCTCATCAACCGGGGGTAGGCCAATTTCTAGCTCCCAGGCCAGGGGGCCGGGGCGGGACAGGGCAAAACCGACCGGGGCGTCCCAATCAATCTCGCCTCCCACCGCACAGCTCAGACCACCGGCGGGCGTCCATGCCGGATTCTCGTAGGCAAAAAAGGCGCGGGCACCGGGCGCTGCGATATTCTCAGCAAACTCTTCCAACCAGCCGTCCCGCTCAGCCGCCTGCCGGGCTCCAAAACCGGGGTCTACCAGCCCGTTATAGGTCTGCGCCAGGCACCGCAGCTGCAGGTCAACATACTTCTCGGCGTCCTCAGCGCCTACCGGCGCCACCACATACCTGCCATCAGCTACAAAACCCATGCGTGCCCGTCCTTTCACCTACTGTCACTGCCCTCTCACTCTAGCAAGCTCCGCAGAGCCCGCCCCACCCACTAGGCTAGAGGGGTGGCAAAACGCAGACGAACCCCCAAAAAACAGGTAGAAACCCCCGAAGCCCTCGTTGAAGGCACCTACCCCATCGACACCGGCATCGCCGAACTCATCGAAGACGACTACACCCCCGGCGGCTGGGTGCTTGAAATCAACGGCATGGAATCCTCCCACATCGTGCTGGGCCAGCCCCGCGAACTCGACTTCGAATACATGCGCTGGCTAGCGGCCGTCATCGAACCCTTCGTCGACACCCACCTCGACCCGGCCAAGCTCCGCATCACCCACCTGGGCGGCGGAGCCTGCTCCATGGCCCGCTACCTGGCCGACGTCTACCCGGCCTCCCACAACACCGTCGTCGAACTCGACGGCAAACTTGCCGCCTACGTGCGCGAATGGTTCGATCTGCCCAAGGCCCCCACCATCAAAATCAGGGTGGGTGAAGCCCGCGCCGTCACCGAAGGGCTCGCCCCGGCCTCGCGCGACGTCATCATCCGCGATGTCTTCGCCGGTTACATCACCCCGGAGCCGCTCACCACCCTCGAATTCACCCAGCTGGCCGAGCGCTCGCTAGCCCCAAACGGGCTCTACATCATCAACTGCGGCGACGACCGCTCCCTGGCCGGTGCCCGGGCCGAAGCGGCCGCTATCGCCCAGGTCTTTGAACACACCTGCATTGTGGCTGACCCGGCCATGCTCAAGGGGCGGCGCAAGGGCAACGTCATTATCGCTGGCTCCCACGCGCCCCTGCCGGTAGCCGGTGACCTGGCCACCGCCGCCATCACCAAGCGCCTACTGGGTGGCGGGGTACCTGCCCAGTACAAGGACGACGCCTGGGTGCGCGACTTCGCCCGCTCGGCTACCCCGCGCCGCGACGCCCAGCCCGAAGCCGACCTGGCCCAGCTGGACGCCCAGCTTCGCGCTGGCCAATAAAATATCGCCCCATTCCTTTTCTCTTCACCCCGAGATAATCTCTAGGGTCGTGAGAAAAGGAATAGGGCGAAAATGTCTGCCGGGGTTAGCTGACCTCACCGTCAACGTAAAACCACACCCCGCCGTCCTTGGTGAAGCGGGAGACTTCGGTCTGTACCCCTCGCACCCGCTCGTCCTCGGGCGTCTCCGGCACTGACCGGTAGTAGGCGGCGAACTCTACGCCGCCGGTGCTGTCAAAGGGGCCGCCTGCTGTGCTGAGAATGTCGAGGCGGTACCAGCGCAGGCTGTCGTCGAGGTGCAAGGACGCCGGCCGCGTGCTCGGGTGCCAGGTGGCCAGCAGGTAGTCGGGTAGGCCCACCGCAAAGGCGGTGAAGCGGGAGCGCATCAGCGCCTCGGGAGTCGGTGCAGTTAGTTCGCCGACCTGGGCAAACCGGGAATGGTAGCGGCCACAACAGGCGCCGTACACATCGCCGGTACCGCAGGGGCAGCGGGTATCGGGTTCAAACATGCCTCTATTAAAACAGGTAGGCAGGTGGACAACCCGTCCTCTTTAAAAGCAAATACCCCAGTTTTTGCGCAGGCACCTCGGGTAAAGACCGGGGTAACTGCACCACAACTGGGGTACTGAGGAAAGGGGAGGGTTAGGCGTGTAGCCAGCCCTCAATCACGCCCATGCCGAAGAAGACCAGGAAGGCGGCTGAGACGATGTACATAATCGGGTGTACTTCCTTGCCGCGGCCCTGTACCAGGCGGATGAAGGTGAAGGCGACGAAGCCGGCACCGATACCGTCCGCGATGGAGTAGGTGAAGGGCATCATGATGATGGTGAGGAAGGCGGGAATGCCCAGGCCCCAGTCGGTCCAGTCGATGTGAACGGCCTGGCGGACCATCAGGAAGCCAACGACCACCAGGGCGGGGGCTACAGCCTCGAAGGGCACGATGGATACCAGCGGGGAGATGAAGACAGCCAGCAGGAAGAGGGCACCGGTGACGATGTTGGCGAAGCCGGTGCGGGCGCCTTCACCGATGCCGGTGGCGGATTCCACGAAGATCTGGTGGGCTGAGGACGATGAGCCACCACCGAGCACGGAACCGGCGGCGTCAATCAGCAGAACGCGGTCGATGTTCTCGATCTTGCCGTCCTCGTCGATGGTGCCAGCTTCAGAAGCCAGGCCCACGGAAGTTCCCATGACGTCGAAGAAGACTGCCAGCAGGATAGCGAACATGAGCATGGTTGCGCCCAGGGTGCCCAGGGATGAACCGGAGAAGGCGCCGACCATATCAACGGAACCCAGCAGGGAGAGGTCGGGGTGGCCGATCCACTGGGTGGGGATACCGGGGATCATGAGGGACCAGCCGGTGGCTGAGTCCATGGATGAGCCGGAGGGCCAGACCTTTTCCAACACGATTGCCAGGACGGTTGAGGCAACCACACCGATGAGAATCGCACCGCGCACATTGCGGATGAAGAGGGCGACAGTGAGGAAGAGACCAAAGAGGAAGACGAAGATGGGCCAGCCCTGCAGGTGGCCGCCGGCGCCGAAGGAGACAGGTACGGTGGTGCCTGCGGCATCGGGCATACGGCGGACGATCCCCGCGTTGACCAGGCCAATCAGGGAGATGAAGAGGCCGATGCCCACGACGATGGCGGTCTTGAGCGATTCGGGGACGGCGTCGAAGACGGCGCGGCGGAAGCCGGTGAGCACCAGAATAGCCATGACGATACCGGCCCAGACGACCAGGCCCATAATCTGGGGCCAGGTCAGGTTGGGGGTGGTTGCGATGGTGGAGGCCAGCAGGGCGTTGACGCCCAGGCCCGCCGCCATGGCGAAGGGCTGCTTGGCCCAGAGACCCATGATGATGGTCAGGACGCCCGCCACCAGTGCGGTTGCTGCTGCAACGCGCTCGACGCCGAGGGTGTTGCCTGCGCCGTCGGGGCCGAGGCCCAGGATGAGGGGGTTGAGCACCACGATGTAGGCCATGGCGAAGAAGGTCGCTAGACCGCCGCGGACTTCGGTGGAGAGGGTGGAGCCGCGTTCGGTAATTTTGAAGTAGCGGTCGATGGCGCTGGTGGGCGCTGAGGGTGCGGGTTTGTGAGCCGCGGTGTTCTCAGAAGACATTCGTGAAAATCCGTAGATACTCGTGTGGGTTTGTGTGGCCCAGAAATGAAAGTGCGCCGTCTTTGGTGCGGACGGCGCTGATGTACCTGTCTAGTGTACGCCCGTGTGCCGGTTTCTGGCGAGAGCGGCGGGTGTGACGCTGTGCAAGGGGAGGGCGCGAACGCCCCGCTTCTCCTGTTAGGGAGGGCGGGGCGTCCTTTTGTTTTTTAGAGCGGACGGCTGGGGTAGAGCTCCTGGGCTTCTTGCCGCTTGGCGCGGATGTGGTGGATGAAGCTTCGGGGCGCCGTGAGGTCGGTGAGGTTAAGGGGGCTCTGCGGGTCGCTGAGGGGGCTGACGAGCTTCCAGTTGCTGCCTAGGTTGAGCACCGACTGGTGTTTGACGTCGTAGTAGCCGGGCTGCCCGTTGAGGGCGATGCCGCGGGCCCCGTGGAGGGCGCCGGTGAGGTGGTGGTGGAAGCGGCTGGTGATCCATACCTGGTGGGGGCCGTAGGTGAAGTTTTCACGCCAGAAGCGTGAGAAGGGAATGAACCCGTCGTCGGCTACGAGGTCGCGGAGGGCGTCGTAGCCTGCGTAGTCGTTGCCGGGGATGGCTTCGACATAGTAGGTGCGTTCCTTGGGGATGCCGAAGTGCTCGATTTGGGTGCGCGCGAAGGCGAGCATCGCTTCGTGGGCCCCGGGTTCGAGGGCGTCATTTTGTATGCAGAGGTAGAGCTCTTCGGGGCGTCCTGTTTGAAGGGCGGACGCGGGTGACTGGCCGGGTGGAAGCAGCAGGGCGTCGTCGAGGCCGGTTTCTAGGCTGAGTGCTTCTGCGCTGGGTAGGTCGCGTACGCTGACGTGATCGAAGTCTTCGAAGGTTTCGTCGTTGCGCGGGGTGAGGCCCTGACCTGTGGCAAAGAGGCGGGCTCCTGAGATGTCACGGGTAGCGCGCATGGCGTCTACGAGTAGCTGGTTTTCGGGCTAGAGGGAGTTGATGTAACCGCCACCGAGCAGGTGCAGGGTGCCTGCCTCCCGCAGGTCGATGATGCCCAGGTCGTAGTTGGGCGTGCTGAGCTCACGGATCTTATCGGCCGGGGTCCTGGAATCGCCGTGGAGGTGCTCGTGAATTGCCCGGAAGAGGGTGTTGGTGACGTGCAGTTTGGGGTGGGCGTGTTTGAAGAGGGACGTCGCATGGCCCGGTTCGCGCACATCGAGCCAGACCTCGGTGGTGGGGTGGGTTGCTGCCAGGTACTGGAGCCAGCGCAGGGTGATGAGTTCGTCGCCGTAGTTGGGGTAGCCAGCCATGGAGATGAGGTAGATGGGCTTACCGGGCGCGGATGTTTCTTTGTGTTCTACCGGTGCAGGCGCTGGGGCAGGTGGGGTGGGGGAGTCCTTGCGGAGGAACTTGTTGAGCATGCGGGCTAACTCCTGTGGGCGTTGCGGTGGATGAAGGTTACGAATTACCTTATGTTTTGAGCGTGCGGGAGGTCTTTTAAATCTTCGTGTGAGTGTGTGGCAGGGCACCTGCTGGGTGTAATTATAGGCCGGGGGCTGCGTAGTCCTTTGGGGCGGCACTCTGGGGGAAGCAACATAGTGAAAAGAAAGGTATGCCTGCTTCGATACTCTGAGTATAATTTAGGTAAACCTAACCTATAAGAAAGGCTAACCGTGGATTCTGCCTCCTACCCCTCCATCGACACCCTGACCGTCCGCTCGCGCGCCGTCGTCCTGACCGACCGCCCCGCCCGCTATGCCAAGCAGCTCGCTAGCCACTTCGGGCATAAGATTCTGGCTGAAGAGATTGAGGGTGGCCACCGCCTGACCTTCAACCGTGACGGCAATTTCGATGGCTACGGCGATGTGCTGGTGCAGGAGGTTGACGGTGTTGAACACCTTGTCCTGCTGACCTACGCGGAGACCCCCGAGAAGCGTGAGCGCCTTGAGGGTGTGCTGGGCCGCCACCTGGAACGCTTTGGTGAGAAGGACGGTCTTGCCGTCACTTTCGTAGCCCTCTAGGCTCTTGCGGTGTGCGGGTGTATGTTTGAAACTGAAATTTTTTTCCCGCTGCACCGTTGGAGCGTTATGAGCCAGAGAGACCCTCGCGACCTTGAGGTTGCCCGCGATTTTCTTGCAGAGTTGGCCACCCGCCTGAATCTTGACCCTGCCCTGATGGAGCAGGCCATGCCCCACCTTTTGGGCATGACCAAGCATGTGGCGCGCGGGGTGGTGCGCCCGGCAGCGCCCTTGGCTGCCTTCCTGGTGGGTTACGCGGCCGCGCAGGCAGAGAGCCAGGTGGACGACGGTCAGGCGGGGGAGCGCGTCCGCTCGGCTTTGGCGCAGGTGGAGACCCTGATTGACGAGTATAAAGAGCGGGCCGATGGGCAGGCTTAATCGTACCGCCCCGGCTACCCGGTACGTGCTCAAAGACGACGGCACTTTCTCTATTGACCGCCGCGCTGACGCCCTGACCGCTGAGGAGCCCCTCGAAATCAGGCTGGACGGCCAGACCGTCACCACCACCATGCGCACTCCAGGTCACGATATTGAGCTGGCCCACGGCTTCCTGCATGCCGAGGGGCTGATTAAGAGTGCTGCGGAAATCAGCACCGCCCGCTACTGCGCGGGAGCTACCGGGCCCGATGGCGCTAACACCTACAATGTGCTTGACCTGAGCCGCACAGCCCCCGAAAATCCCCAGGCTAGCTCGCCGGGCGGCGTCCTACCCCTTTTCGAGAAGGCTGCACCCCTGCGCCTGACCGTGACCAACTCGGCCTGCGGGGTGTGTGGGTCGGCCTCGATTGACTCCATTATGGGCAAGGCGAGTCGCCCCATACCGCCCACCGCGCTCACCCCCGAGCAGGTGCTGGAACTGCCCTCCCGCCTGCGCGACCACCAGGTAATTTTCAAGAAAACCGGTGGTATTCACGCTGCCGCCGTTTTTGAGCCGTCCGGCGAACTGCTGGTTGCCCGCGAAGACATCGGCCGCCACAACGCTGTGGACAAGGTGGTGGGCCACCTGCTCATGAACGACGGGCTGGAGCCCCCAGCCCCCGGCCTACCGGGGCGGACGCTGGTGGTCAGCTCACGGGCGTCCTTTGAGCTGGTGCAAAAAGCGGTGCTGGCCGGTTTCTCGGCGCTCGTGGCGGTTTCTGCCCCGTCCTCGCTAGCTGTGGATCTTGCCAAAGAATCGGGCCTCACCCTGGTAGCTTTTGCTCGCGAACGCCGTTTTAACCTCTACTCTGGCCAGTTAGCTCAGTAACCTGGCCCACAGCGCGCTACACTGGGGTGTATGAGCACGGTAAGCAAGCACGAAGACGTCCCTGTTGTCAGCCGCGTGAGCGAAGAAGCCACGGCCTTTGATAACCCCAAGATTGGCCACCGCACCAAGGTCGCAGCGGGCCCCGGTGGTGTGCTGCACGCTATGGCCCACGCAATCCCAGCCCGCGGTCTGCTCCCCCTGATTAATATGAACCAGCACGGCGGCGTCGACTGCCCCGGCTGCGCCTGGCCCGAACCCCACCAGAAAGACATGAACGTGGTGGAGTTCTGCGAAAACGGCGCCAAGGCGATTGCCGAGGAGACCACCCCCGAACGTGCGGGCGTCGATTTCTGGGCGCAGTACTCAGTGACCGAGCTGCGCGATAAGACCGATTTCTGGCTGGGCAAGCAGGGTCGCATCACCCAGCCCCTGCTCTACGACCGCTCCAGCGGCGATGACCACTACCGCCCCGTCACCTGGGAGCATGCCTTTGAACTGATTGCCGAGCAGCTCAAGAAAACCGACCCCACAAAGGCCGTTTTCTACACCTCGGGCCGCGCCTCCAACGAAGCCGCCTACGCCTTCCAGCTCCTGGCCCGCCGCCTGGGCTCCAACAACCTGCCCGACTGCGGCAACCTCTGCCACGAGTCCACCGGCGTCGCCCTCAAAGAGGTCGCCGGCCTGGGCAAGGGCTCAATCACCATGAGCGACCTCGAAACCACCGACCTGCTCATCTCTGTAGGCCAGAACCCCGGCACCAACCACCCGCGCTCGCTGACCAGCTTCAAGAAGATGAAGGAAAACGGCGGCAAGATGGTGGTGCTCAACCCCATGCCCGAAACCGGCCTGATGGCCTTCCGCGAACCCCAGTCGCCGGTGGGCATGATTGTGCCCGAGAAGCTGGCAGACGAGTACCTGCAGGTGCGCCTGGACGGCGACCGCGCCTTCTTCCAGCAGCTCAACAAAGAGCTGATTCGGCGCGACGCTATCGATCACGTTTTCATTGAGAAATTTACGGACGGCTTCGAGCAGCTACGCGAGCACCTTTTGGGCTTGGATGACGCTGAGCTGGAACGCGGTTCTGGTATCTCGGCTGCCCAGGTGGCGCGGGTTGCCGACCTGGTAGAGGCCTCTGAAAACGCGATTGTCTCGTGGACCCTGGGTGTCACCCAGCACCGTGAATCGGTGGGTACCCTGCGGGAGATGATGAACTTCCTCTTCCTCACCGGCAACATGGGCAAGCCCGGGGCCGGTTCGGCCCCCTTCCGTGGCCACTCGAACGTGCAGGGCAACCGCACCGTGGGTATCTGGGAGAAGATGCCGGAGCCCTTCCTTGCAGCTCTTGAAGACTACTTCGGCTTCCCCGTCCCCCGTGAGCACGGCCTTGATACCGTGGACGCCTTGCGCCAGATGCGCGATGGGAAGAACCAGTTCTTTATGTCCCTGGGTGGTAACCTGGTGCGCGTTGCCTCAGATACCACCGCCTGCGAGAAGGCCATGAGCCAGCAGGAGATGACTGTCCATCTTTCTACTAAGCCCAACGGTTCGCACGCCTACCCCGGCGAGAAGGCCCTGATTTTGCCCGTCCTGGCCCGTACCGACCGCGATGTGCAGGCGTCCGGCCCGCAGAAGATCACTGTGGAGAACTCTTTCGGTATCGTCTCTGCTTCTATCGGCAAGCGCACCGCTAACGACGACCTCGACCTCAAGTCAGAGGTAGATATCATCTGCTCGGTGGGCCGTGAAACCTTTGGTGATGATTTCTGGCAGCCCATGATCGACGACTACGGCGTGATTCGTGAGGCTATTGAGGGCACTATCCCCGGGTTTGAGCGCTACAACGAGCGGATTGAGAAGCCTGGTGGTTTCTACCTGCCGAACGGCCCGCGTGAGCGCGTCTTCAACACCGAAACCGGCAAGGCCCGGCTGACGGTCAATGAGACTAACGTGCTGGAGGTTCCCGAGGGTCACCTGCTGCTGTCGACGGTGCGTTCGCATGACCAGTTCAATTCCACGATTTACGGGCTGGACGACCGCTACCGCGGCGTGCGCGGTGGCCGCCGCGTGGTCTTTATGCACCGGGACGACATCGCCGCCCTGGGCCTTGAGGACGGCTCCCTGGTGGATATTGTGTCGGTCTGGAAGGACGGCGAGCGTCGGGCTCCTAATTTCCGCGTGGTGGAGTACGACCACGCCCGCGGCTGCTGCACCGTCTACCTGCCCGAGGGGAATGTGTTGGTTCCGCTGGATTCGGCGGCGAAGCGCTCGAACACTCCGGTGTATAAGTCGGTGCTGGTGCGCCTGGAATCGCTGGGGCGTAAGGCTTAACCGGCGGTAGCGGGCGGACGGCCGGGCCCCAGCCCGCCCAAGGTAATTGAAAGCTTCATCAGCGCGTTCTAAGAACATGCTGATGAAGCTTTTGATTACATCAGAGGTTTAGTCCAGCACCGGGAAGTTGTGGTGCCCAGCGTGTACCAGGAGCTGGGTGCGGGTGGTGACGCCCATCTTTTTGTAGACCTGTGAGAGCGTGTTTTTGACGTTTGAGAGTGAGTAGTTCAGTTCCTGTGCGATTTCTTGGTTGGTGTGTCCCAGACAGACGAGCTTGGTGATGGCCTGCTCTGTCTCGTTGAGTTCGCTCCAGGGGTCGCCCTGGGGTGGTTGGGTGAGGTTCATTGAGATAACCAGGCTGGCGAGGGCCCGCCGGTCGATGATGGCCCGCCCCTCAACTGCAGCTGTAACCGCTTGTTTGATTTCCTTGGCGCGGGAGTTTTTGAGGAGGTAGCCGTGGACGCCTGCGGCGAGGGCTTGGCTGACGTAGCTGTAGCTATCGAAGGTGGTGACGGCGATGATTTTGGTGTCTGGGTGGGTTGCCAGGATGTGTTTGCTGGCTTCTATGCCGTCCATGACGGGCATGTTGAGGTCCATGAGGAAGACCTCGGGGCGTAGGGTGTTGGCAATAGTGATGGCTTCTTGCCCGTTGCGTCCTGTGGCGATGAGGTTGAGGTCGGGGTCGTTTTTGATGTAGAGGCCCAGGAGCTCGTTGAAGTCGGGGTCGTCTTCGATGAGGGCTACGGTGGGTTGGTGCATGGTGGGTGCTTTCTAGGCGGTGGCGAGGGGCAGGTGGATGGTGAGGTTCCAGGTTGTGTCTGTTACTCCGTAGTGCATGGTTCCACCGAGGGCGCGGATGCGCTCACCTATGCCGACGAGCCCGTAGCCGGTGCCCCGGGTGTGTTTTTTGGGGTTGCTGGGGGCGGCGGGATTGGAGGTGATGACGGTGACGCCGGTGAGGTTGGGTTTGGCGGTGACGGTGATGGTGCACCCTGGTTGGGCGTATTTTTTGGCGTTGTGGCAG
Organism: Rothia nasimurium; assembly: GCF_042660305.1. NCBI lineage: Bacteria > Bacillati > Actinomycetota > Actinomycetes > Micrococcales > Micrococcaceae > Rothia > Rothia nasimurium. The sequence continues at coordinate 46,426 of NZ_JBHSTW010000002.1, read as the reverse complement.
ATTTCTTGGATGAGTTTGTGGAAGGTGGGGCGCACGCCGTCGGGTAGGTCGGCTTCGGTGATGGTGATGTTTTCGTGCAGGGTGAAGCCGTGGTCGGTGAGGTCTTTGCGGGCTTGGGCTAGGGTTTGGGCGAGGTTGATGGTGGGGGCGGACGTCTGGGGCAGGGCTGTGGGGTCGGTGTCGCCTCGGGTGGTGCGGATGAGCAGGCGCATGTCTGTGAGGGCTTTGTGGGTGTGTTCTTCGATGGTGTGCAGGGCGGTGTCTTTGCCGCTGGGGGTGATTGCGTCGAGCCCTTGGCCGGTGGTGAGGCCGATGACGCTGATGTGCCGGGCTACGGTGTCGTGGAGTTCGCGGGCTAGGGCGCGGTTGGATTCAGCTACCTGTTCTTTGTAGTCGGCGTATTCCTGGGCCAGGGTCTTTTTCTGCTCCCAGGAGATCCGTAGTGCTAGGGGAAGGACGATAAAGAGGAAAAGGCTGATGCTGAGTGCGAATAGGTTGAAGGGCCGCTGCAGGGTGTAGGCCGTGATGGTTTCTCCAGCTATGTGTGAGATGGCGAGGAGAAAAATACCTGGTAGGGGGCCGGTGAGAACGAACAAAAAGGTGATGGCAAGAATAAAGAAGGCCAGCAGAGCGGACTGCTGGTTGTAGTAGGCCGAACTGAGAAGTATGAGCGCGCATAGGGCGTATACAGAGTGCCGGTAGGCGGTGTAGTAGAGCGATGCCCAGAGGATGATGAGCACGAAGAAGGCGATATGCAGGGGTAGGTGGCCGTCGGGGTGGCTGACGGCTTGGAAGAAGCCTGTAGTACCAGTCGCTAGGGACAGGACGAGTGTGGTGAGCCGGATTGCGCGGGAAGGACGTGCGGTCGGCAGGGACCGTAGGGTGTGTAGTAGCTGGGTCACGGGTGCGCTTGCCTATGATGTGAAGAGAAAACTGGTGGCAAGGAGGGCTTTGGCAAGGACTTTCATTGGATTCTCCCTTCCTGTGGACGGGCTGCTTCTCCATCTTTCATAATCCGTAGGTACGCGATGCGTCAAGATTTTAAGCACAACTCAGTACTTAAGTACTGAAGGTGCTTCTATCTCTTGAAAACTTCAGATGCGTCTGGTGGAATAATTACAATTCTTGGCATTCAAAGGAGATTGCACCATGCCACGTCGAGCCCTTCCCCTTGCCCTACTCATTCCGCTACTGGCTGCCTGCTCCAGCGGCGCGTCCACTACAGCTGAGGCACCAAGCTCCACCCCGAGCGTCCGCACCACCACCGTGCCGCCACCTGCTACCACAGCAACCGCCAGCCCCGAAGAGCTGGCAACCCAGGGTCCCACTATTTCTAACGAAGATATTCAGCGGGGCGTCGACACCGGCAATATCTACGTGCTTTACTCCGGCGTCATGTGCTTCGGTGGCACACTAGCTAACCCCACCGAGTTTGCTGAGCAAGAACTAGCCAGTGACTACATGAGCGAGGAAGAATACCAGCAGCACTACAGCCAGATCCCGGCAGAAGTCCTTGCTCAGAGCGAGAACAACAAAACCGGTATCTTCACCGCTCCCCAAGAATGCCTAGACGCTGGCTGGTCCCAGGCCGGAGCAATCTAAAGCAGCCTGCACCCCCGCCTATATCTGTTACCTCTGTTACGACCGGCCCCTACCCGCGGTAACCCCAGGACTTACTCTGTAACCGGGGCGACGGCGTCCGCCCCAAACTCGGTAGACTAGAGCAGAACCAAAGTCCCAACCCGCCGTGCCCACCTACGCCCGGCGCCGAAAGGAAAACCCGTGTCAACCGAAGCCCCCCGCGCCCTGCGCGTCGCCGTCATCGGTGCAGGCCCCGCAGGTATCTACGCCGCAGACATCCTCACCAAAAGCGAAGAAGTCCGCACCGGAGCCGTGCCCGTAGCCATCGACATCTTCGACCGCTACCCCGCCCCCTTCGGCCTGATCCGCTACGGCGTAGCCCCCGACCACCCCCGCATCAAGGGCATCATCAACGCCCTGCACAAGGTGCTCGACCGCGGCGACATCCGCTTCTTCGGCAACGTCAACTACGGCACCGACGTCACCCTGGCCGACCTGCGCAAGCACTACGACGCCATCATCTTCGCAACCGGCGCCATCAAGGACGCCGACCTCGACATCCCCGGCGTTGAGCTCACCGGCTCCTACGGCGCGTCCGACTTCGTCTCCTGGTACGACGGCCACCCTGACGTACCCCGCACCTGGCCGTTGGAAGCCAAAGAAATCGCCGTGCTCGGCAACGGCAACGTAGCCCTCGACGTCGCCCGCGTGCTCTCCAAGCACGCCGACGACCTGCTCGTCACCGAAATCCCCGACAACGTCTACGAAGGTCTCAAGGCCTCACCCGTCACCGACGTGCACGTCTTCGGCCGCCGCGGCCCCGCCCAGATCAAGTTCACCCCCCTTGAACTGCGCGAACTAGCCCACTCCCGCGACGTAGACATCGTGCTCTACGAAGAAGACTTCCAGTTCGACGACGCCTCCCGCGAAGCCATGGAAACCAACGCCCAGACCAAGGTCATGATGAAGACCCTTAACGGCTGGCTCGAAGAGCAGAAGGAAAACCCCGGCACCGCCTCCCGCCGCCTGCACCTGCACTTCCTGCAGTCACCCGCCGAAATCCTCGGTGAGCACGGCAAGGTCACCGGTATCAAGATGGAACGCACCGAGCTCAACGGCAACGGCGGTGTCACCGGCACCGGCGAATTCATCGACTACCCCGTGCAGGCTGTCTACCGCGCTATCGGCTACTTCGGCTCCGAACTGCCCGAGGTCGGCTACGACAGCGAACGCGGCGTTATCACCAACGTTGAGGGTCGCGTGATTGATGATAGCGACGTGCCCGTCCCCGGCCTCTACGCCACCGGCTGGATCAAGCGCGGCCCCGTTGGCCTGATTGGTTCCACCAAGTCAGACGCCCTTGAAACCGTCACCCACCTGCTGGAAGACCGCGAGAACCTCTACACCGCCGAGGCCGCCGACCCTGCAGCCATTGAGGCCTTCCTCGACGAGGCGGGCGTCCGCTACACCACCTGGGAAGGCTGGCACCGCCTGGACGACCACGAAAAGGCCCTGGGCGCAGAGGCCAAGGACGCTGCTGGCGAGCCCCGCGCCCGCATCAAGGTGGTTGACCGCGACGAGATGACCGCTATTTCACGCGGCGAGTAGTATCTCACCGCCTGGGCCCCGCCTCCAGCAGAAGGGGACCGTAAAACTTAAAAGGGACCGCATAATATGCGGTCCCTTTTAAGTTTTACGGTCCCCTTGGGTAAAGCGGGGCTACAGAAGCGCGGACGTCCGCCGCCCCTAGCGCATCAGCACCCAGTCCAGGTAGGGGTTGAGGAAAAGCCCCTCGGGGTCAAGCTCCTCCCGCAGCTCCACGAAGTCGCCGAAGCGAGGGTAGAGCTGGGCGAGGGCGTCCGCGTCCTGGGTGTGGAACTGGCCCCAGTGGGGGCGTCCGCCGTGCTCCTTGAAAACTCCTTCTAACACCCCGAAGAGCTCGGCGTGGGGCTGACGCCAGTAGGCGCGGGCCGAAACGTAAAAGGTTTCTCGCCCGTAAGCCTGGGAGAGCCAGATATCGTCAGCGGCAGCGGTGCGCACGACCAGGGGGTAAGCCATCTGGCTGCGGTAGGACGCCAGGTGGGCGCGCACATCGCGCATGACGTCGGCAAACTGCGACATGTCGAAGGCGTATTCCATATTGTTCTGCCGCACGGTGCGGTGAATAGTGAAGACGCGAGCCGAATAATCGGCGTAGCGCCGGTTGCCCTTGCCCCAGTTCGACACCTTATTCAGCACCGGCTGCGCCGCGGGCACCTTAGCCCCGGCGTAGCTAAGAGCCGAGAACACCCCGTTGTTGAGCAGGTGGTCGCCGCCGTAGCGCCGGGCCTGGCTCAGGGCAGCGCTGGCGGGCATGTAGCCGTCGGTGAGCAGGGCCAGGCGGGTGAGTCTGCGGGTGCGCACCTCGCCGGAGCCCGGGAACCAGCTAAATTCGTAGTGGTCAGCCCCGCGGGAGCGGTCTTCAAAAGAGTGCACGATGCTCTGGTAGGTGTGCCCGCGCTCAGCCGCGTGCAGGCGGAACTGAGGCACTACGTTAAAGGTCAGCTCCACGATGATGCCCAGGGCTCCCAGGCCGCAGAGGGCCGCTGAGAAAATTTCCGGGTTCTGCTGGGGTGAACAGGTGAGCAGGGTGCCGGTGGCGTCCACCAGTTTGAGCTCGGCGACCTGGGTGGCAAAGATACCGTAGCTCAGGCCGGTGCCGTGAAAGCCGGTAGAAATTGCCCCGGCCAGGGTCTGCTCGTCGAGCCGCCCCAGGTTGGTGAAGGCCAGGTTGTAGTGGCCCAGCAGGCGGTTGGCCTCGCGCACGGTCGTGCCCGCCAGGAAGGCGGCGGTGAGGTTATCGGGGTCCACCCGCACCAGGCCGGTGAGGTGCTCTAGGGTCAGCATGGTGTCGACCGGCTGCCCAATGGCGGACGCGCTGCGCCCCCGCCCCACTACCTTGACCCGGGTACCTGCCGCGGCGGCGTCCTGAATCTGCCGTTGCAGCTCGGGCACTGACCGGGGCGCAAGGACGCCGGTGGGCTGCACGGTGTGTTGGCGCGCCCAGGTGCTCCACGAGGGGCTTGTCTGCGGGGTGTCGGCCATGATCTACCTCGATTCTTGCTCGTTCATGCATATTTTCGCACGAAGAGGTGGGTGCTGGCTGTGAGTCTGGGCGGTCGGTCACAGCTTGGTAACAGTTGACTCACAATTCGGTAAACCTGCCTGTTTTTGCTTGCCCGGGCCAGGGTGGCTGTGATGGGGTGGAAGTACTGGAGAAAGGAAGGTACAACACCATGAACAAGTCTTCACTCCGTATTTTTGCTCGTTGCGGCTCGGCTGCGCTCGCCCTCGGGGCGCTGACGCTCACGGGTCTTGCTCCCGCCCAGGCCAGCGAGACCGGTACCGCGGAGCAGCCGCCGCTGGTCACCAGCTCAAGCACCGGCACCCTGCCCTGGGATCCCGAAGATTACGCCTGGCTGGGCGCTCCCACCGATCAGGGTTTTATTGCTCCCGGCACTCCTGATACCCCCGGGTTTATTGGCCAGAACTTTACCCACGGGGCTGTGTTCTATAACGAGGTAACGGGCACCCATGCTGTGCACGGCGCTATCTATGACCTGTGGCGTTTTGGCGCGGTGACGGTGGGCGAGGGGTCGGCCCTCTATAACCTGATTCCCGTGAGCGACGAGCAGCCGGTGGGTAACGGTGTGCGTCAGAGCTTCGCCCAGCCGGGTCTGGCTAGCGGTAATGTCTTCTGGTCTGAGGCCACCGGCGCCCATTTTGTTGAGTCTGGCACCCCGGCAGGGGACTATTTCAACGCCCACGGTGCTGTGGATGCTTTCGGCTTCCCGGTGTCTGAGGTGCAGCAGGTAGGGGAGACCTCGGTGCTCTATACCGAACGGGGCGTGCTGACGGTCAGCTCGTCCGGCACTACCTTCAGTCCCCTGGGCTAGGTCCCGGATCTTGAGTGAGCGTAAGGACGCCGCCGCCCACCCTCCTGCCGCGGGGCAGGGCGGTGGGGTGCGGCGTCCTCGCCTTATCTAGTTCAAAAATGAATAAGTGCGGTAATGATGCGAAATAAGTCACGCCGCTCACCGGGCGAGGACTAAACTAGTAGTAGGCCCCGGCAGCAGCGCCGGCAACCCGGCTGGCAGAGCGGGGTCATCATGAATCTAAGGAGATGACCATGACCGAACGCGCTCTCACCTTCGGTGAAAAAGCAGTAGCTGCCCGCAACGACATCGCAGAAGTAGCCAACGCAGCCGGCGAAATCATCGTCGGTATCGACGGTTCCGAACAGAGCTACGGTGCCCTGCGCTGGGCCGTGCACGAGGCTGAAGTCCGCAAGGTGCCCGTCCGCATGGTCACTGCCTACTCCCTGCCCGTCTTCACCGGTACCGGTTTCGATGCTGGCTACTCCATGGTCGACGAACAGGCCCTCACCGACGGCGTAGCCCAGATTCTTGACGAGGCCCACTCCCGCGTTGGCGAAACCAGCGTTGAACTTCGCGCAACCGTAGAAACCGGCGACGCCACCGCCGTGCTCCTAGAACTCTCCAAGAAGGCCGAACTGATGGTGGTTGGCTCCCGCTCCCACGGCGGCTTCTTGGGCCGACTGCTGGGCACCGTTTCCACCTCCCTGCCCGCCCACTCACACTGCCCCACCGTTGCAGTTCCCCACTCCTACGCTGAGAAGATTGAAGCCGACCCCGGCATCCTGGGCAGCGGCCAGTCGGTCGTTGTTGGTTCGGACGGCTCCGACGAAGCCCGCCTTGCCATGATGCAGGCGGCGGACGAAGCAAGCCGCCGCGGCGTCAAACTCACCCTGGTCAACGCGCTCGCCCCCTACACCGGCGCCCTGAACTGGGTACCCGCCGCTGTTGACTTCGAGGCCCTCTACCGCGAAATTGCCGACCTGCAGCGCAAGGCTGCCGAATGGATTCGCGGCTACTTCCCCCAGCTGGAAATCGAGTTCAAGCTCATCGATGGCTCTCCCGTGCAGGTTCTGCTAGAGGCAGGTAAGGCTGCCGACCTGATTGTGGTCGGTACCCGCGGCCGCGGCGGTATCACCGGCATGATTCTGGGCTCCACCTCCCAGGGCATCCTGCACAATACCCAGGTGCCCGTGATGATTGTTCCCCAGATCGAAGACCCCCGCATCGATCAGGCCCCCGATGCCGGCGTTACCTGGGGCTAGCCACAACGTAAAAGCACTCTAGTCAGCTTCTCTCGCAAGGAGTAGGCTGGTGGTAAGACAAGGCAGGATAGCTCCCGCCGAAGCTCCTTTTCAGGCTGAAAAGGGCTCCGACGGCGCTATCCTGCCGTCTTTTTTGAAAAAGTTCAAAAAATTTTTGGTACGGATGCTTGGTGCGGCAATATCGGTTCTGGCTAGGTTGTTTATGTGTATCGCCGGTTACTTTTGCGTGAATTTTGTGGTGCAGGGCACCCAATTTTTGGCCCAAAATACCCCGGATGGGTGGTTTTCGATTTGCGCGCCTGTTTGAACTCGCGTAATGTATTACTTGTTCGAGCGACGGGCTGAGGAAACAAAGCCGGTCACGATACAGCGAACTAGCCCCTATCGTCTAGCGGCCTAGGACGCCGCCCTTTCACGGCGGTAACACGGGTTCAAATCCCGTTGGGGGTACTGTGAAACCTTTGGTTTCACGGCCATGTAAGAGCTTCGGTTCTTGCGTATGGCCCCGTAGCGCAGTTGGTTAGCGCGCCGGCCTGTCACGCCGGAGGTCGCGGGTTCAAGTCCCGTCGGGGTCGCTCCGACCGCGTAAGTTCTCACTTGTGGGAAGACGCGGTTGTGGCATATCTAAGGGTATGCCTGGCTCTGTAGCTCAGTTGGTAGAGCGTGCGACTGAAAATCGTAAGGTCACCGGATCGACGCCGGTCGGAGCCACGAAATCCACTCTCTAGGCTTCTACATGAGAGTGGGTTTTTTGTTTTAACACTCAATAGCCCCAGCCCGTGAACTCACGGACTGGGGCTATTGTTGTATCCCGCTTTTTCTAGAGGGGCTGCGATGCCCCGGACTGTCGGGCGGGGGCGTCCGCTCAGCTAGCTAATCTCAACAATCACCGGGGCGTGGTCCGAAGCCCCCTTGCCCTTGCGCTCTTCTCTATCAATCTCAGCGCCCACAACTCGCTGGGCCAGCGCGGGGGAGTAGAGCTGAAAATCAATGCGCATGCCCTCATTCTTGGGGAAGCGTAGCTTGGTGTAATCCCAGTAGGTGTAGGGCACCGTGGTGTGTTCACGGGCCACATCAACCAGCCCCAGAGGCTCTTCAAGAAAAGCCCTAAAGGCTGCCCGCTCAGGCTCGGTCACGTGGGTCAGCTGATTTTCCCTAAAGAAGTCGATATCCCACACATCCTCGTCGCGGGGAGCGATATTGAAGTCTCCCACCAGGGCAAACTGCGCCGCGGGGTCCTGCTCTAGCCAGCTGGCGGCGTCCTTGCGAAGCTCTTCCAGCCAGGCCAGCTTGTAGGGCATATGCGGGTCGTCGATACCGCGACCGTTAGGCACGTAGAGGCTCCACACCCGAACCCCGCCGCAGGTTGCCCCGATAGCGCGAGCCTCAACGACGGCGTCCTCACCGGGCTTACCAAAAGCGGGCTGGTTGGTGAAGGTGCGCTGAATATCCTCAAGCCCTACGCGGGAGGCAAGGGCCACCCCGTTCCACTGTGACAGACCGAAATGGGCCACCTCGTAGCCGGAGTACTCAAAAATTTCGTAGGGGAAGGTCTCGTCGGTGGCCTTGGTTTCTTGGATAGCGAGCACGTCCACGTCGCTGCGCTCTAGCCAATCTTCCACGCGCTCGGCGCGGGCACGGATAGAGTTCACGTTCCAGGTAGCAATTTTCATGTCACCAGCCTAGCAACCGACCTGCCGCCTTAAAAGTGTAACTGCCTGTCACTTTTAGCAGGGCGGGTGCACTTATGGCAGGGTACTTGCTGTTTTGGAACCTGATGGAATAGGGTGGAACCCACGGGTGTTAGGTTGCTGGAGCAAAACCTTCCCCGCCTCAAACGAAAGAGCAACTATGGCAGCGTCCTCCGCTATTGAATTCCGGTCGGTCACCAAGAAATACGGTGACACGGTGGTGGTAGACAACCTTAACCTCAGTATTCCTCGGGGGAGCATCACGGTTTTTGTGGGCCCCTCGGGCTGCGGTAAAACGACCTCCCTGCGCATGATTAACCGCATGGTAGAACATACCGGCGGGGAGATTCTGGTGCGGGGAGAAGCCAACACCTCCCGCCCAGCCCACGAGCTGCGTCGCTCTATGGGCTATGTGCTGCAGCAGGCGGGGCTTATGCCCCACCAGAGCGTGCTCGACAATATCACCACCGTGCCCCGCCTCAAAGGGGTGTCTAAGAAGCAGGCCCGTGCCGAGGCCCTAGAACTTCTCGATACCGTGGGCCTAGACCGCGCATCTGCCAGTAAGTACCCGGCCCAGCTATCGGGTGGTCAGGCCCAGCGGGTGGGCGTGGCTAGAGCCCTGGCGGGGCAGTCAGATATTTTGCTCATGGACGAGCCCTTTAGCGCTATCGACCCTGTGGTGCGGGCTGACCTGCAACAGAGCCTTCTGGGCCTGCAGCAGAAGCTCCAGCGCACCATTGTCTTCGTCACCCACGATATCGACGAAGCTGTGCTCCTGGGGGACTACATTGCCGTTTTTGCCCCCGGCGGCGCCATCGCCCAGTTCGGCACCCCCGAAGAGATTTTGCGGGCCCCGGCCTGTGATTATGTTGCTTCATTTGTGGGGCGCGACCGCGGCATGCGCCGCCTGACCTTTGCTGGGGCGGGGAACGTGGCCGTCCGCCCCCTGCAGGCCGCTGAGGCCGAGGGCTGGCAGCTGAGACTAGCGGACGGACGCCCCGACGGCTGGGTCACCGGCGGCAGGCACCTGCCCGGTGGCTCCCTCTTCATGCAGGGCGGAACCCTGCGTGATGCCCTGGATTCGGTGCTGTCCTCACCCTCCGGCTGGGGTGTGGCGGTTGACGAGCAGGGGCTGACCCTGGGCCTGCTGGAGGCCGATAACGTGCTCGAAGCGACCCGGCAGGAGCGCTACCTGCGCTACGGCCTGGAAGCCCCCTGGGCCCGCGCTGATGGGGCCGATAGGGGCCTAGAACCCACCGACGAGACCCCCGGTAGCGGGGCGTCCGCATGAGCTGGTTTCTAGCGAACCTGCCCTACATCGGGCAGCTCACCACGCTGCACCTGGCGCAATCGGTCATACCTGTGCTGGTGGGCTTCGTCCTTGCCCTACCCCTGGCGCGCCTGGCCCTGGGACGGCGGGCGGACGGGCGCTCCACCGAGGCCTACACCCGCACAGGCCGCCTGCGTAAAGGGGCGGTAGTGAACGGGGCCTCCCTGCTCTACACTGTGCCCTCACTAGCGCTTTTCGTGCTCATGCCCCTGGTGCTGGGAACTTCTATTACTTCCCCGATCAACGTCTACGTGGCCCTGACCGTCTATGTGCTAGCCATGATGGTGCGTAGCGCTGTAGACGCCTTCGAATCGGTCTCACCCATCACCTTGGAGGCGGCCACCGCCGTAGGCTATACCCCGCTGCGTCGCTTCTGGCAGGTGGAACTGCCGCTCTCACTACCGGTGATGATTGCGGGCCTGCGCGTTGCCCTGGTATCGAATATCTCCATGGTCTCGGTGGGTGCAGTGATCGGCATTCAGTCCCTCGGTACCCTCTTCACAGACGGGCTGCGCCGCGACCTGCCGGCTGAAATTATCACCGGGATCGTGCTCACCCTCGTCCTGGCCCTCGCTCTTGACCGCCTCCTGGCCCTGACCGGCGCCGGGCTCACCCGCTGGAGGAACCCCTCATGATTTTTCAGGACGTCTGGGCCTGGTTCACCGCCCCCGGCGCCTGGGCGGGCGCTGGCGGTATCTGGCAGCGTCTCGGCGAGCACCTGGCCTACTCCGGCCTGGTGCTCCTGATAGCGGCGGCTATCGCCCTGCCGCTCGGTGCCTGGGTGGGGCACACTGGCAAGGGACAGAACCTGGTCGTAGCTCTCACCGGTGCCCTGCGAGCCCTGCCCACCCTGGGCCTGCTCACCCTCTTCGCTCTCTGGCTGGGACTGGGGCTGACCGCCCCGGTACTTGCCCTCGTCATACTGGCGATCGCCCCGCTCCTGGCGGGCACCTACGCCGGTATTGCGGCGGTGGACCCCGTTATTAAGGACGCCGCCCGCGCCCAGGGTATGACCGGCTGGCAGGTGCTCACTCGGGTAGAAATTCCCGTGGCCCTGCCCCTCATTTTCGGTGGCATCCGTAACGCGGTGCTGCAAATCATCGCAACCGTCACCGTGGTTGCCTACATCAACCTTGGTGGGCTAGGGCGCTACCTTATCGATGGGCTGGCAGTGCGCGACTACACCCGCATGGTTGTGGCCGTCCTGCTCGTTGCAGCCCTCGCCCTGATCGTCGATGCTCTACTTGCCCTTGTGCAGAGGGCCCTCACCTACCCCGGACTAAGGTAAACACCCATGACATCACCCCGCCTCACCCGACGCTCCCTCTTCACCGGGGCAGGACTCGCCGCCGGGGCTCTAGGCCTTTCCGCCTGCGGCCTGGATGGATCCACCGCCTTTGGCAGTGGAAGCGCCACCGGCACCATCACCGTGGGCTCGGCCGACTTCACCGAATCACAAATCATTGCTGAAATCTACGCTGCCGCCCTGCGCGCCCGCGGACTAGATGCCACCACCAGCCCTGCCATCGGCGCCCGCGAAGCCTACCTCGGGGCCCTGCGCGAGGGCACAGTCTCGGTGGTCCCCGACTACTCCGGTAACCTCCTGCTCTACTTCGACGCAGAGACCACAGCCGTCACCGCCCAAGAAATTGTGCAGGCGCTCCCGGCAGCTCTGCCCGAAGAGCTAGGTGTTCTCGCGGCCTCAAGCGCTGAGAACAAGGACTCCCTGGTCGTCACCGCCGCTACCGCCGAAGAACACGGTCTGACCAGCCTGGATGACCTCACCGCCCTCAGCGGCCAGCTCAGCTTGGGCGCACCCCCGGAGTTCGCTGAGCGAGCCTACGGGCTACCCGGCCTAGAGCGCCTCTATAGCTTCACACCGGCCTCCTTCGAACCTATCAACGACGGCGGCGGCCCGCTTACCGTTGCTGCCCTGGCCGATGGCACCGTTGATATCGTGGATCTCTTCTCCACCGACCCCGCCATCACCGTCAACAACTTCGTGGTGCTTGAGGACCCCAAAAATATGATCCTGGCCCAGCAGGTGCTGCCCGTCATCAACACCCGCCAGGTGTCGGTGGCTGCGGCCCGTGTGCTCGATGAGGTCTCAGCCCTACTCACCACCGAGACCCTGATTGAACTGAACACGCGCGTCTCCGGCGCCGAAAAAGCAGCCCCCGCCACCGCGGCAGGGGACTGGGTGAGTGAGAACTTCGCGTAAATCGTAACTCAACACCGTGCTGCAAAAAGGGCAGGGGCATAGGCTACCGCCAGCGACCCTCTCGCTCCTCGCCTGGCGGCTCGTCACGATTCACGCCAGCCCCGAGCCAGCTGGCTCGTAGCCTATGCCCCTGCCCCTCCGAACGTACGGCGGGCGTCCGCGCTCTTGGGCCTGCTAGGCCGCTGCGGGGAAGCTCTGCAGCTTGCCGCCGATCATGGTCTCCAGCACACGAATCACCTGGCAGGAGTAGCCGAACTCGTTGTCGTACCAGACGTAGAGGATAGCGTTATCGTCACCGGAGGTGATGGTAGCCAGGCCGTCCACGACACCGGCGGCGCGGGAGCCAACGAAGTCGGTTGAGACGACCTCATGGGAGTCGGTGTAGTCAATCTGGCGGCGCAGGTTAGAGCGCAGGGAGCGCTCGCGCAGCAGGTTGTTGAGCTCTTCCTTGGAGCCGACGGGCTTCTCAAGCTGAAGGCTCAAAATAGCCATAGAGACATCGGGGGTGGGAACGCGGATAGCGTTACCGGTCAACTTGCCCTCCAGCTGGGGCAGAGCCTTAGACACTGCCTTAGCGGCGCCGGTTTCGGTAATGACCATGTTCAGGGCAGCGGAGCGGCCGCGGCGATCTCCCTTGTGGAAGTTGTCGATCAGGTTCTGGTCGTTGGTGAAGGAGTGGACGGTCTCAACGTGGCCGCGCTTGACGCCGAAGACCTCGTCCATCACGGCCAGCACGGGGGTGATGGCGTTGGTGGTGCAGGACGCTGCTGACAGGACGGTGTCGCTATCTTCGATGATGTCGTCGTTGACGCCGCAGACGATGTTCTTTACGCCCTTGCCGGGAGCGGTGAGCAGGACGCGCGCAGCCCCCTTGGCCTGCAGGTGGCGGGAGAGGCCGTCCTTGTCGCGCCAGCGGCCGGTGTTATCGACCACGATAGCGTTCTCAATGCCGTGGGCGGTGTAGTCGACTTCGGCCGGGTCAGAGGCGTAAATGAACTTGATGGGGGTGCCGTTGGCGATGATGGTGGAGTTCTCTTCGTCCACGCGGATGGTGCCCTTGAAAGCACCGTGGACGGAGTCGCGGCGTAGTAGGGAGGCGCGCTTGTAGAGGTCGTTGTCGGTGTTCTTACGAACAACAACCGCGCGGAGCTTGGGGCCGGGACCGGTGGAACGCTCCAGCAGAATACGGGCCAGCAGGCGGCCGATGCGGCCAAAGCCGTAGAGTACGACGTCCTGTGAGGCGGCTTCAATCTGGCCCTTCTTGCCGACGACGGGAGCCAGTTCTTCCTTCAGCCAGGCCTCAAGATCACCGGCACCAGAAGCCTCAAACTTGCGCTGCAGGCTGGCCAGACCCAGCGAGCAGGCACCTAGGTCGAGGGTGCTCACAATTTCAAGGATCTTCAGGGAATCAGCCGGGTTCAGCTCAACATCATCAATCTGACGGGCAAAACGGTGAGCCTTCAAAATCTGGATAACAGACTTGTTGATCAGGCTGTGGCCGTGAATAGAGACAACCACATTGTTCTCTCGATTCAGCTTGCCAATCAGGGGAATCATAGCCTCGGCTTCAGCCTCGGAGGCAAGCCACTGCTCGTGAGCGTTGTCGGCAGAAATAGTCATGGTGTGACCTCTTCCTCGATGAGTAGCGTCATTGAACTCATCGGTTAGCAGCGCGGCGGTGCGCTGGTAGCTGGTGACTGGCGGCCCACACGCACGCCGCGCAGGAGCGCAACAGGCTGGTGGGCACTACAGACCTAAGTTTATAGTTTGTTCTCTCACATGTGGAGTTTGTGACGCGAAACTTCTCTGAGGCCGGGGCCACAGCCGGTAAAATAAGGGCATGCTCACTGTCATTGGCGAAGCCCTCGTAGATGTTGTCCAGCGCCCCGGCGCCGAATCCCACGCCCACCCCGGCGGTTCCCCCATGAACGTTGCCGTCGGCGTCTCCCGCCTGGGCCACGAGGCCCAGTTCATTGGCCGCTACGGCAAGGACGCCTACGGTGAACTTATCGACGCGCACCTGCGCGCCTCGGGCGTCCTGCTCCCTGTCGGTGCTGACGCCAAAAAAACCTCCGTTGCCCAGGCAACTATTGGCGAAACCGGCGCCGCGGAGTACGAGTTCGATATCGACTGGTCACTCGACGCTGCCCAGGCGGCGCTCGACGAGGTGGGCAAGAACGCCACCGCAGTGCACGTGGGGTCTATCGGTGCCATGCTAGAGCCCGGTGCGTCCGCTGTGCTCAACACCGTCAAGCAGGCAGCCCCCCACGCCCTGATTTCTTACGACCCCAACTGCCGCCCCTCCATCGTGCCCGACGCTGCAGAAGCGCGCGCCTGGGCTGAGAGCATCGTGCGTCACTCGGACGTGGTGAAGGCTTCTGACGAGGACCTTCTGTGGCTCTACCCCAACCGCACCCTGGAAGAATCAGCGCGGGCCTGGCTGGAGCTGGGTGCCTCCCTGGTGGTTGTGACCCGCGGCGAGATGGGCCCCTGGGCTATTACCCGCAAGACCTCGCCCGACGGCATCGCCCTGCCCGCCTACCGGGTAGAGGTTGCTGATACCGTGGGTGCAGGCGACTCCCTCATGGCAGCCCTCATTGCGGCCCTGCTCGATCGAGACATCAAGGGCAAGGGCGCCCGCGCCGCTATTGAGCTGCTGAGCAAGGACGACCTCAAGGAGATCCTGGCCTTCGCAGCGGTTGCCGCCGGCATCACTGTCTCCCGCGAGGGGGCTAACCCGCCCAGCCGCGATGAACTGAACGCTGTGCTCTACCCGCAGGGCTAGTTCCGCCGCTCCCCTCCCCGAGGGGACCGCAAAACTAAAGAAGGACCGCATATTTTGCGGTCCTTCTTTAGTTTTCAGGTCCCTTTTCGTGAGGGGGGATAGTCAGTAGACTGGTTAGTGCATAGCCAAAGCCCATCAACGACGAGGAGGCCCCTCATGCTCAACCGCGAACCCTACGCAGACCTGCCTGACCTGCCTACCTTTACGCTCGCGTCCGCCGATATCACCGAGGGAGAGACCCTGCCCCGCGCCCAGGTCTCCGGCACCATGGGCGCAGGTGGCGAGGACGTCTCGCCCCAGCTCTCCTGGAGCGGCTTCCCCGAAGAAACCAAGTCCTTTGTGGTGACCTGCTTTGACCCGGACGCCCCCACCCCCTCAGGCTTCTGGCACTGGGCAGCCTCTAACATCCCCGCCTCGGTCACCGAACTGGCCACCGGCGTCGCCGAAAACCTGCCCGAAGGAGCCCTGGGGCACCTCAACGACGGCGGTACCCGCGGTTTCGTTGGCGCAGCCCCACCCGCCGGGCACGGCCCCCACCGCTATATCTTCTGCGTCACCGCCGTTGACGTAGAAAAACTCGACATCGACGAAAACGCCAGCCCCGCCGTGGTCAACTTCAACCTCTTCTTCCACGGCATCGCCCGAGCCTTCTTAACGGCGACCTACGAAGAAGAGAACTAGAGAGCTTGCCTAAAGATAGATGAAGCAGGCTCACAGCGAAGCTGCTGGCTCGGCGGCTGGCGTGAATCGCTTGTGAGCGTCAGCGAACCAGCGAGAGGGTCGGCAGCGAGCGTGAGTCTGCGGAATCTTTCTAGCAAGCCTCTAGAATGTAAAGCATGATTAAACTGATTGCCAGCGACCTGGACGGCACCCTCATCGGGAGCGATTTCAGGTTCCGTCCCCGCACCTTGCAGGCCCTGCACGCGGCGGCGGATGCTGGCGTCCGTATCGTCTTTGTAACCGGCCGCCCCTTGCGCTGGTTGGCTCCCGTGCTGGAGCAGCTCGGCGAGGAGTGGAACGGCGAGAACTCTTTTGCCTTCTGCTCTAACGGTGCGGTGACGTTCGATATTGCCCGTTCGCAGGTGGTTGCTACCCGCACTATCAGCGGGGCTGAAATTCTGGCCCTGCACGCTGAGCTGGAGCAGGCTTTCCCTGGAGCTCTCTATATCGCGGAGACCCTGGAGCATGTCTACGTGCAGGGAACCTATGACCCGCACGCGCAGGAAGACACCAGCAAGGTGGTGGAGGGGCAGTTGGAAGAGATTCTGGCACCCGATGCTGAGGTTGTGAAATACCTGCTGTTCCGGGATGGTTCGGTACCTGCCGATCTGCTGGCCCGCGTGCAAGAGATTGTGGGGGAGCGGGCATCTGCAACCCGCTCTGCCCCCTACCAGCCCCTGGTGGAAATTGCGCAGCGGGGGCTGAATAAGGGCCGGGTGCTGGCTGACTTTGCGGCTTCGCTGGGCATTGGCCCTGATGAGGTGGCTGCTTTTGGGGATATGCCCAATGACTTTGAGATGCTGGACTGGGCAGGTCACGGCTACGTGATGGCATCGGGTCTGCCGGAGCTCAAAGACCGGGTGGGGCGTATCTGCCCGGGGTTTGAAGAGGACGGTGTTGCCCAGATTATCGAGCGCATGCTGGCTGAACGCCAGGGGCGCCAGTCCTAAGTTACTGGCCGGTAATATACTGGTTCTTATGCCTTCACACGCATTTTCATCGTCTTCGCCTGATCACACCCAGATTTATGCCCACAGAGGGCTTGCTATAGACCAGGCTGAAAACACCGAGGGAGCTTTCCGTTGCGCCCTCGATGCTGGGGCCCACTGGCTCGAAACCGACGTGAACACCACCGCTGACGGCCAGGTACTGGTTTTTCACGACCCCACCCTCAATCGTTTGGTGGGCCGCCCGGGCCGGGTGGCTGAGATGACCTGGGATCAGCTGCGTGACCTGGACCTGGTGGACGGAGGTCAGATTCCCCGCCTGCGCGACATGCTCGAGGCCTTCCCCGAGACTCGTTTCAATATTGACCTTAAGGACGCCGGTTCGGCGGCCGAGGTTGCGCGGGTGCTGGTAGCTGCCGGGGCGGTAGAGCGGGTGCGACTGGCGTCCTTTTCGGAGCGCCGCCTGCGGCAGGCGCACCGGGCGGCCCAGAATCTAGGGGTGCAGATTCCCCTGAGTGCCTCGCAGTCGGCCTTCACTTTTTTCTATGCCCTATCGCGCATACACCCTAGCTTGTGGAGTTTTTTGAGGCCGATAACTCGCAGATTCATGCTTCCCTTCGATGCGGTTCAGGTGCCGGCTTATCATCGGGTGGCGGGCCGCCACCTGCGCATTGTTGACCGCAAGCTGGTAGCTGCCGCCCGTCGGGCCGGGGTGGAGGTACACGTGTGGACGATCGACGATGAACGCACTATGCGGGAACTTATCGCCCTGGGGGTCAACGGAATCGTCACTAACCGCACCGACCTGCTCGCGGGCGTCCTCGCCTCCTCCCAGTAGGTACCATTTAAACTAGAAAAACCCACCAACTAGGTGGGTTTTTCTGACTCAGATGGTACCTACTGCCGGTTGAAGGGCTAGTGCACGTCGCCCTTAGCCTCGGTCGGGGTCAGCGGCTCCGGATGGGCCTTCGACGCCTTATTGAGTGCCGCCATCAGGTGGTAGACCACCAGGGTCGCGGCAGTACCCAGAGCAATACCGGCGAACTGCAGGTCGCCAATATCCCAGGTGTAGTCAGCGATACCCACAATCAGGGCCACGGACGCGGCGGTCAGGTTGACCTGGTTTGAGAAGTCCACGCGGTTCTCAACCCAGATACGCACACCCAGCATGCCAATCATGCCGTACAGCACGGTGGCAGCGCCGCCCAGCACACCGGCAGGCACAGACGCCACGGCCGCACCAAAGACCGGGAAAATCGAGAGCAGGACGGCGAAAATCGCAGCAACCCAGTAAGCGGCGGTGGAGTAGACCTTGGTTGCCGCCATAACACCGATGTTTTCGGCGTAGGTGGTGGTACCCGAACCGCCGCCAGTACCGGCTAGGGTGGTGGCAAGGCCGTCCGCCATGAGGGCGCGGCCGGAGTACTTGTCGAGATTATCCCCGGTCATGAGGGCAACGGACTTCACGTGACCGATGTTCTCAGCAACCAGCACCAGAATGACGGGAATGAAGAGGCCGGCCAGGTTCCAGTGAAATTCGGGGTGCTGGAAGTGGGGCAAGCCAATCAGGCCCTGCTCGGCCCAGGTCTTTTCGATGGTGGTGAAGTCAACCTCACCACGCAGCACGGCGGTGATGTAGCCAATGACGACGCCCAACAGAATCGACAGGCGGCCAATCATGCCCTTGAAGAGCACTGAAATCAGGATGATGGAGCTCAGCGTTACCAGGGCGGTCACGGGCGCTTCCATGAAGTTGTTCTTGGCGGACGGTGCCAGGTTGAAGCCAATCAGCGCCACGATGGAGCCGGTGACGACCGGGGGCATGAGCTTGGTTAGCCAGCCGGTTCCGGCGACCTGAACAATCAGGCCAACAATGAACAGGGAGACACCTGCCATGACGATACCGCCCAGGGCGCCGCCGGGTCCGTACTGGTTGGTGGCCGCTGCCAGGGGTGCGATGAAGGCGAAGGACGAACCCAGGTAGGAGGGCACGCGTCCTGCGGTGATGAGCAGGAAGAGCATGGTGCCGATACCCGAGAAGAAAAGGGTGGTGGCCGGTGGGAAGCCGGTCAGCAGGGGCACCAGGAAGGTCGCACCGAACATAGCAACGACGTGCTGCGCGCCGATACCGATGGTGCGGCCCCAGGTGAGGCGTTCGAGGGGGCGGACGACCCCGCCCGGGGTGATGTTCTTGCCGTCGCCGTGCAGGGACCAGGCGAGGCCGAGCTGGGAGCCCTTTTTGGGCTGGGAACCGTTAGACATGAGATGCTTTCGCAGTGTGTGGGTAAATCGTCCTTATTTTACGCCGTGGAAGAGGTGAGCGGACGGCTGTGGTTTCAGCGGGTATGTGTGATGTTGGCTGAGATTCTGCGTAGCGCAGACCAACTCAAAAATATGTATCAGGGTTTGCACCGTGCGAACCGCACAGAAATAAATGAAATATTACAGGCTCTATGAGACCGGGGTCATCGACAGGTAAACTAAGTATGCCTACTCTTTAAAGGAGAGAGTCTTGCCGTCCTTGCCCCGCGGGTGACGGCTCCCACCGCCGCCGACCCTAAGGGCCGATACGTGACCACAGTTCTTGCGCTTTTCCTGCTTGTGTCCATAGTGACCCCCTGGCTTTACCGCCGCATGGGCACCTCAACCTTCTACCTGCTGGCCGCGATTCCAGCTGCCGTGCTCGCCCTGGTGCTGACCAAAACCGGCCAGATTCTCGGTGGCACCCCCTGGAGCGAGAGCTACCAGTGGATTCCCGAGCTGGACATGGCGCTCACCTTCCGCATGGACACCCTCTCGTGGGTCATGAGCCTGCTGGTTCTGGGCGTAGGTTCCCTGGTGCTCTTCTACTGCGCCAGCTACTTCAAGCACTCCACCGGCGATAACGGCCAGTTCGCGGCCTACCTCTTCGGCTTTGCCGGTGCCATGTTTGGTCTGATTACCGCAGATGACTTCATCCTCATGTTCATCTTCTGGGAAATCACCACCATTCTCTCCTACCTGCTTATCGGCTATTCCCGCCACCGCCTTTCAGCCCGCCGTTCCGCCCTGCAGGCCCTCACGGTCACTACCGCTGGTGGCCTGGCCATGCTGGTCGGTATCGTCATGCTGGGCTACAGCCTGGGTACCTACTCTCTGGCCGAACTCGTGGAGCGGGGCCCGAGCGTCCTCGCCGCCGCCCAGGAGGGCCACGGCCCCCTGACCATGGGCATGCTCTCTGCCGCCCTCGTGCTGATTCTCTGCGGTGCCCTCTCCAAATCAGCAATCTTCCCCCTGCACTTCTGGCTACCCGGCGCTATGGCCGCCCCCACTCCGGTCTCTGCCTATCTGCACGCGGCGGCGATGGTTAAAGCCGGTATCTACATCCTGCTGCGCCTGGCTCCCGGCTACGGCGAGGTGGCAATCTGGCAGAACGTCCTGATTATCTTCGGCGCCTTCACCATGGTGTTCGGCGGCTGGGCCGCTCTCAAGCAGACCGACCTCAAGCTGATTCTGGCCTACGGTACCGTCTCGCAGCTGGGCTTCCTGGCCCTGGTGATCTCGGGGGGAACTCCGGACGCCATCTACGCGGCTATGGCGCTCATGGTGGCTCACTCCCTGTTCAAGGCGACCCTCTTCCTCTCGGTCGGTATTATCGACCACCAGTCCGGTACCCGCGACATCCACAAGCTCTCGGGTATCTACCGCCGCGCCCCTAAGCTGGCTACCGTCGCCACCATCTCAGCGGCCTCCATGGCGGGTATTCCGCCCCTGGCCGGCTTTGTGGCCAAGGAAGCGGTACTCGAAACCTACCTCTCCCACACCACCGGCTGGCAGGGGGCAACCACCCTGATCGCCATCGTCCTGGGCTCTATCCTTACTTTCGCCTACTCAGCCCGCTTTGTCTGGGGTGCCTTCGCCATCAAGCCCTACGCCTACATGCACAAGGAAGGCGTCAAGTACTGCCGCGTAGAAAAGGGCATCGCCGACTTCGAAGAGGTCGATAACGGAGATATCGATATCAACACCCGGGCCCTTGCCCGCAACCGCCGCGGCCAGAAGCTCAGCCCCGATACGGCCTTCCACCCGGTCTCCTTTACCTTCCTCTTTGCCCCGGCGGTACTGACCGTCCTAACTATCGTCTACGGCCTCTACCCTGAGCCGGTGCACCTCTTTGTCAAACCTTTCCTCAAGGCCTTCCCCGAAACTGCAGCCGAACTTGAACTGCACCTGGCCCTGTGGCACGGCGTCACCCCGGCCCTGCTGACCTCCCTGGTCATCATGGCCATCGGTACCCTGCTCTTTATCTTCCGCAAGCAGATTGAAGAGCTACAGGGCATTCTTCCCTCGGCCCCCAGCGCCTCTATCGTCTACCGCGACGTGATTGACGGGCTCGACCGCCTGGCCGTGTGGGTCACCGGTATGACCCAGCGAGGCTCCCTGGGCTTCTACCTGGGCGTCATTCTGATTACCGCTGTGGTGGTTCCCTTCGCTGCCCTCTTCGTCAACGAAACCCCGCCGCTGGCTAACGTGCGTGTCTCGGAGTCCCCGGCCCAGTGGTCGATTGCCATCGTCATGATCGTGGCGGCCCTGGTCGTGGTCTTCGTGCGCAAGCGCTTCTTGGCCATCATGATGGTCTCGGTGACCGGCTACGGCATGGCTATTCTCTTCGCCCTGCGCAGCGCCCCCGACCTGGCGACCACCCAGCTGCTGGTTGAAACCATCGTGCTGGTGGCCTTCGTGCTGGCTATGCGCGTGCTACCCCGCCAGATTCCCCGCATCCGCTCCAAGGATGGTAAGGACGGCGCCCACAAGACCCTGCGCGTTATCATCGCCCTGGGCTTCTCGGCCCTCATGATGGCTCTGGCCATGTTCACCTTCTCGTCCCGCTCCCTCGACCCCATCTCGCTTGAGATGCCCCGCCTGGCCTACGAAATTGGCCACGGCTACAACGTGGTCAACGTGACCCTGGTCGATATGCGTGGCTGGGACACCTTCGGCGAAATCTCGGTGCTGGCCCTGGCAGCTACCGGCGTTGCCTCCCTGCTCTTTATCGAAGGACGCGCCGACTCGGCGTCCGCGCGCAGGCTCGACACCCAGGCCATGAAGAAAATCGAGAGCTCCTTCGCCAAGCGTACCCAGATTACTGTGGCCCAGCGCGTGGCAGGCCAGTTCTCCTCGGTTGAGCGCGACCCCTTCATCGTGGCAGGCCGTACCCTGCCCCCGGAATCCCGCTCGATTCTGCTGGAGGTTATGACCCGCCTGCTCTTCCACACCCTCATCATCGTCTCCTTCTACATGCTGATTGCCGGCCACAACCTGCCCGGCGGCGGCTTTGCAGGTGGCCTGATGGTGGGCCTGGCCTTCGCCGTGCGCTACCTGGCCGGTGGCGGCGCGGAGCTGCGGGCGGCGTCCCCCTTCTCCGCCGGCACCTTCCTGGGTGCTGGTCTGGGCATTGCCACCCTGTACGCTCTGGCCCCGGCCCTGTGGGGCGACCCCATCTTCTCCAGCTACGTGCTGGACTTCTGGCTGCCGGTCTTTGGTGACGTCCACTTCGTCACCGCCACTATCTTCGATATCGGCGTCTACCTGCTGGTGATCGGCCTGGTGCTCGATATCCTGCGTAGCCTGGGTGAGCGCATTGACCTCAAGCTGGTAGCTGAGCGCCGCAAGAAAGAGAAGCAAGCCCGCGACAAGGCACGAAAGGCATAAACCATGATTATCGACCTCAGTCTAATCCTGGTCATGGGCGTGCTCTACGCCGTGGGGGTCTACCTGATTCTCGACCGCTCCATGACCCGCGTGCTCCTGGGCCTGATGCTCATGACCAACGCGACCAACATCCTGATCCTGCACGCGGGCGGCCCTGCCGGCCTGGCTCCCTTCTACAGCAAGGACATTGCCGCAGAAGATTACTCCGACCCGCTCCCACAGGCCCTGATTCTGACTGCTATCGTCATTTCTTGCGCGGTAACCGCCCTGATTCTGGGTATTATCTACCGTTCCTGGCTGCTGTCTAAGGCCGACGAAATCACCGACGACGCCGAAGATATTCGCGTGGCGGAGCAGGACGCTTTCGATAAGGAAGAGGACGCCGCCGCCGAGTTCGATGCCTCGGAGTTCGACGCTGACGAAGCGACCCGCGAAAAAGCATTCAACGAAGCAGAAGAGAAGAAGAAAATCAGTCAGACAAGCGCCCAGCAGACCGTGTCAAAGAAGGGGGACTAGCCCGTGGATATTGCCCAGCTCGCCCCCCTCTGCATCATCATTCTCTTCCTGGCCGCCGCCATTACCTTCATCTCGAAGAAGGACAGCGTGCAGCGCGTCATCGCCTTCGCCGCGGTAGCTATTACCCTGGTTTTTGAGGCCCTGCTCCTGGCTTCGGTCTGGGACGCTGCGCCCCAGACCGTGTACCTGGCAGGCTGGGAGGCCCCCTTCGGTATCACTATGGTGGTAGACCAGCTCTCGGCGCTTATGCTAGTGGTCTCGTCTACCATCTCGCTGGCGGTGCTGGTCTTTGCCACCGGTCAGAACCTGCAGGACGAGGACGACGAGGTACCCATCTCGGTTTTCTACCCCACCTACCTGCTGCTGCTGGCGGGTGTGTCGAACGCCTTCTTGGCGGGCGACCTCTTCAACCTCTACGTGGGCTTCGAGATTCTGCTCATGGCCTCCTACGTGCTGATTACCATGAACGCCAACACCCCGCGTATTCGTGCGGGCGTGACCTACGTGGTGGTTTCGGTTGTCTCGTCCATGCTCTTCCTCACCGCCATCGGCTTTGTTTACGCCTCGGTGGGCACTATCAACATGGCCGACCTGTCGCTGAAGCTGGGCACCCTGCCCGAGGGTACCCAGATGCAGCTGCACCTTATGCTGCTGATTGCTTTCGGCATCAAGGCTGCGGTCTTCCCTCTCTCCCTCTGGCTACCTGACTCCTACCCCACAGCCCCGGCGCCCGTGACTGCCGTGTTCGCGGGTCTGCTGACCAAGGTGGGCGTGTATGCGATTATCCGTACCGAAACCCTGCTTTTCCCCGAAGGACGCCTGGATACACTTCTGGGAGTCGTGGCAGGTTTGACCCTGTTCGTGGGTATCTTAGGTGCCCTGGCCCAGGGCGATATCAAGCGTCTGCTCTCCTTTATTCTGATTAGCCACATCGGCTACATGATCTGGGGTATCTCGCTGGGTAACGAGCTGGGTCTTACTACCGTGGTCTTCTACATCGCCCACCACATCGTGATTCAGACCGGCCTCTTCATGGTGGTTGGCCTCGTAGAACGCCGGGCCGGTTCGACCAACGTGCGCCGTTTGGGCGGCCTGATGAAGACTGCCCCCGTCCTGGCCCTGCTCTACTTCATTCCCGCCATCAACCTCGGCGGTATCCCGCCCTTCTCCGGCTTTATCGGTAAGGTCGGCTTTATCGAGGCGTCCGTAGAGAACGGTAGCGCCCTGGCCTACATCAACGCGGGCGTGGGCGTCCTGGTCTCCCTGCTGACCCTGCTGGCCCTGGCCCGTGTCTGGAACAAGGCCTTCTGGCGCCCCGCCAAGGAAGCCGAAGAGCCCACCCCCGAACTGGTCATGGCCGAGCACTCCGACGACCCCGCCCATTACGAGACCAAGCCGATTCCGGCGTCCATGATGGCCTCCACCG
Source organism: Rothia nasimurium (assembly GCF_042660305.1). Taxonomy (NCBI): domain Bacteria; kingdom Bacillati; phylum Actinomycetota; class Actinomycetes; order Micrococcales; family Micrococcaceae; genus Rothia; species Rothia nasimurium. The sequence goes on along the minus strand of NZ_JBHSTW010000002.1, from coordinate 22,339 downwards.
TCTCCCTGGTCGTGGTGGGTGTGCTGATCACCCTCTTCTCAGGCCCCCTCTTCCAGCTGGCAGATAACGCCTCCGACAACCTCTTCAACCCCGACGTCTACATCAGCTCGGTCTTTGGCCCCGACGCCCCCAGCCGGGCCGAGTACCTCGAACAGCAAATCGTCGATAACAACTCCCAGGAGGTGAACCAGTGAAAAAGCCCAACCTCTCACACGAGAGCCTGATTCACGCTATCCCGCCCTTCCTCTGGCTGGTCTTTGTCTGGTGCGCCCTCTGGCAGGACTTCTCCCTGCGTTTCATCGCCTTCGGCGCGGTGCTGGCGGCCCTGACCATGTCGGTCTTCCGGCTGCCAACCCTCTACCTGTCGAACCGCTTCAACATCTTCTACGCGGCGCGTTTTGTGGTGGAACTCTTCTGGAATATCGCCAAGGCTTCAATTGAGGTGATGTGGCTGGCCATGACCTTCCGCCCGCCCCTGCGCAACTCGGTGGTCGCCGTGCAGCTGCGCACCCACTCCGACCTGCTGCTGACCGCCGTTTCGCACACCATGTCGCTGATTCCCGGCTCCGTGGTGGTTGAAGTGGACCGTTCCCTGTCGGTGCTCTACTTCCACGTGCTCAACACCTCCACTCCCGAAGAAATCGAGCGTTTCACCCGCCAGGTGGCCTACTTCGAAGACCTCATCATCAAGGCCGCCGGTAGCCGCGAAGAGTACGAAGCTCTCAAACAGGACGAAGAAGCCGACCGCACAGCCAGCCGAAAGGAGCACGCATGACCTGGGCTATCTGGGCCACCGGCCTGATTCTCACCCTAGCCACCTGGGGCACCGTCTACCGCATCTGGAAGGGCCCCGCCCTGCTGGACCGCGTGCTCGCCAGCGACGTGCTGCTCTCAATTCTCACGGCCGCGCTCTGCGTGCTCATGATTTATACCGACAGCCAGTTCTTCCTGATTCTGCTGGTGGCCCTCGCCATGATCGGCTTCGTGGGGTCGGTGACCGTGGCCCGCTTCGCCGATAACTCCAAGGCGGACGAGAGCACCCCGGTTTCCCGTTTACATGAAGGACGCCCCCGCCGCAGCTCCCGCAAGAAGGGCAGCAAGTACGCCCCCGGAGAACTGGCAGAAGACACCGATAAGCAGGGGCACGGGGGTGCCCACCCCGTGCGGGCGAGCAAGGACCTGGGGGAGTAAACCGTGAATCTTGATACCGTTTTCGATGCCCTGACCATCATCTGCATGATTCTGGGTGCCTTCATGTCGCTGGGTGCTGCTATTGGCCTGGTGCGCTTCCCCGACCTGCTCACCCGCCTGCACTCGGGCACTAAACCCCAGGTTTTCGGCATGATTCTCATGCTGCTGGCCGTGGCTTTCCACTTCCGTTCCCTGGCGCTTCTGCCCGTACTGCTGGTTATCCTGCTTCTGCAGATGCTCACCATCCCCATCTCAGGGCACATGATGGGCCGCTCCGGCTACCGTAACAAGCACTTCCGCAAGGACGACCTGCGCCACGACGACCTGCGCGCCCTGGTCGATGAGGTGGAGGGGAACTAGCGAACCTAACCTGCGGGCGTCCGTCCGCCCCTACCCGCAAGGGGACCGCAGAACCAAAAAAGGACCGCGAAATATGCGGTCCTTTTTTGGTTCTGCGGTCCCCTTTCAGAAGAAGTGGGGAAGGGCAGAAGGTTAGGAGGTTACGGCGTCCTTCTTTGCCTTGCGGTAGAGGGCCCAAATAACCAGGATGAAGACGACCGGGGCCAGGTAGTAGCCGCCGCCCTCGACCCACTGGTCACTGAAGACACCCAGGATATCGGGGTTGCCCGCCGCCGCGATAATACCGGCGTTGACCACGCCCCACAGCGACTCGCCCACAATCATGCCGGTTGCTACCAGCACGCCCATGCGCTCGGCACCCTCAGCGTTGCGCTGCTTGGCGGCCCAGCGGTTGTAGAGGAAGCCCAGCAGGGCGCCGACGGGAATGATGAGGGTCAGGGCGATAGGCAGGTACATGCCCATACCGACAGCGAGGGCAGGCAAGGAGTACTTACCCTTGGTGGTAGCGGTCAGAACCTCGTTGATGGCAATAATAACCACGCCGATAATGGCGCCGAGGCCCAGCAGTTCCCAGTTGAGGGAGTTGCCGAAGATGCCCTGAGCCACACTGGAGAGCAGGGCAGCCTGAGGGGCCGAAAGGGCCTCCTCACCAGCGCCGGGGGAGCCTGCGAAACCGAAACCGGTCAGGAGCAGCTGCAGAACGGGCGGGATGATGGCAGAGCCGAAGAGAACACCGACAATCAGGGCAACCTGCTGCTTCCAGGGAGTAGCGCCAACGAGCTGGCCGGTCTTGAGGTCTTGCAGGTTGTCGTTAGAAATCGTGGCAATACCGAAAACCACGGCAGCGGTGAAGAGGGTGTAGGCGACCAAGGAGGCGGTGTCTGCGTCGTTGCCGATGACGGTCTTGATGAGCAGGGCCGCAGACAGGACGACGATGATGCCCACACCTGAAATGGGGGAGTTCGATGCGCCGATCAGACCTGCCATGTAGCCGCAGATAGAAGCTACAATCAGGCCCACAAGCAGGACGTAGACGATGGAGAGGACGATGAGGGTTCCGGTGTGGTGGGCAATGGCGGTGTCTTTGACGAAGAGCCAGAGCAGCAGGCCGACCGGGATCATGGCGCCGATGGTTACGCCGGCGACGGTGGAGAAGGGGATATCGCGCTCGGTGATGTCAACGGTCTGGCCAGCCTGGCGGGCGCGGGAAGCTACCAGGGAGTCCTTGATGCCCTTGATGATGGGGCCGATGATTTTGACGAGGGTCCACACCGCTGCAACTGCCATGGTGCCCGCGCCGATGAAGCGGACGTCCTGGGAGAAGGTTGAGGAGACGACGTCTGAGATATCGCCGGACGCCGGCAGCAGGCCTGAGGTGCGCATGGGTAGCAGCACGCCGTAGGAGATGAGCAGGCCAACGATCATTGAGATACCGACGGCCAGGCCAACCAGGTGGCCAACGCCGATCAGAGCCAGGGAGAAGGAGGTGCTGACCATGGTGCCACCCGCGCCGAGGCGGAAGAACTGGGTGAAGCCGCCTGCTACCGCCTTCAGCGAGGTCAGGATGGCGAAGCCAGCAGATGCCAGTGAACCCCACACAATCATGCGCAGGCCCTTCTGGTTTTCTTCTGCAAAACCCTGGTCGTTACCGACCTTGAGCACCTCAGCCGCTGCAACACCTTCGGGGAAGGGCAGGTCTGAGCCGGTGACCAGCGCACGGCGCAGGGGGATGGAGTAGGTAACACCCAGGACGCCGCCGATAGCGCAGACAAAAGCGGTGGTCCAGTAGGGGAAACCTGCCCACCAACCAATCATGACCAGGCCGGGCAGCACAAAGATAATTGCAGAGAGGGTACCCGCTGCTGAAGCGATGGTCTGCACAATGTTGTTCTCCATGATGGAGTGGTTCTTGAAGTTGCGCAGAATCGCCATGGAAATCACGGCTGCGGGGATAGAGGTCGCGAAGGTGAGGCCAACTTTGAGGCCCAGGTAGACGTTCGCGGCGGTGAAGACCAGGGTGATGAGACCACCGAGGATGACGGCGCGAAGGGTAAATTCGCGGACGGGGCTGGAAGACCCAGTGGGGGCTGGCGCCTCTGCTTTATGTGAGGACAAGATCAACTCGTTTCCGAAAAAGTGCCAATGATGGTGCGGTTCAGGTGATGCTGCTTCTGAAGCCAGCCTCAACAATACTCCTGTGGCTTGGCATATTTAAACTTCAGCGTGCATATATGCAAGAATCTGCTGAGCCTGCGCACGGTGGTGGCTCCTTTGTGAAAACGTAAAGGGCAGGGGGATAGGGCTTAGCGGATGCCTGCCATCTTTTTGACAATCCAGCCGTTTAGAGCCCAGAGAGCCACACCGATACCGATGGTTACAACACCCAGCGTGGTGAAGTAGGCGACCTCGGTCTCGAGTGAGTAGAACTGACCCAGCCAGCCGGCCAGTACAGTACCCAGGGAGATGGAGGTGAAATAGAGCGCTACCATTGCTACACGATGCTTCTCGGGAGCCAGCTTAGTTGCTAGAGAAGACCCTACCGGTGAGATAGAGAGCTCGCCCATGGTGCAGATAAAGAGAATCAGCACAATCCACATGAAATTCACGTTAGTGTTGCCCGCCTGGGTCAGGAAGATGAGGAAGGCGATACCAATGAGAATAAGAGCGATAGCAAATTTGACCGGGGTCGTGGGCTGACGATCACCGAGCTTAGTCCACATGGCCGTGAAAACAGCACCGAAGATAATGATGAACACCGGGTTGATGGAGTTCATGAACTCGGGAGTAAGCTGCAGACCCAAGATATTCCAGTTGATACGTGACTCTGAGTAGACTGCCAGCACGGTGAACTGCTGCTGGAAGAGGGCCCAGAAAGCTACGTTACCGATGAACATAGGAATGAAGGAGACCACGCGGGAGTGCTCTTCAGAAGTAGTGAGCTTGGAGGTCAGCAGGGTATAGAAAAGCAAAGCTGCGCACACAGCCACGGTGCACATAACCCAGGTAGCCAGGTTAGCGGGGTTGATGAGACCGGTGAAAACCAGAACGAGGATAACAGCAACGATAGCTACCGCTGCAAGGGAGTAGGTACGCTTCTCGCTGGCGGTTAGGGGCTGGGAGAGCTGGTGGACGGACGCCGGTAGGTTCTTACGGGTGAGCGAGTACTGGATGAGGCCAGCAGCCATACCCAGAGCAGCCAGGCCGAAGCCAACGTGGAAGCCGTAGTTTTCACGCAGAATGCCGGTGAGCATGGGGCCGAGAAGGGCACCAATATTCACGCCGATGTAGAAGATGGTGAAGCCACCGTCTCGGCGGGGGTCGGTCTTGCTGTAGAGCGATCCGACGAGCACAGAAGCGTTGGTCTTAAGGCCGCCAGAGCCAATAGCAACTAGAACCAGACCCGCAATAACACCGGCAGCACCGGGCAGAATCGCCAGAGCGATATGACCTGCCATGATAGCCCAGGCTGAGTAGTAGAGGGTACGCTCGGGGCCGAGCACACGGTCACCGAGGAAGCCGCCCACCACAGCCATAAGGTAGACCATGCCACCATAGGCACCCATAACGCCTGCTGCTGAGGCCTCACTGAGTAGACCTAGACCGCCACGGTCAGCCTCCCAGTAGAGGTAGTAGAGCATGATGACCTGCATGCCGTAGAAGGAGAAACGCTCCCAGAGCTCTACCGAGAAAAGGTTAGCTAGCATGCGGGGGTGGCCAAAGAACCCCCGGTTTTTGCTTGATGCGTCTGCTGGGTTCGGCGGTGTTGCCGCGGGCAGAGTAGACATATCGACTCGCTTATATAGATAGGAAAACCGTGTGTGCACGGTATCTGTTCGGTAGGTAACGATACTCTTCTCAGCTGGCTTAGTTAAACCCGTCAGTCACGTTTCTTTAGGTTTAGGCTGCGGGCTATTAGAGTTAGTGGCGACAGCACTTAGATATTTTTATCGTGAAGGAGACCCTTATGAACGACGATTTACGCCAGGTAACCGTTGATGAAATTCCCGCAGACGCCAAAATCCTTGACGTGCGTGAGGACTACGAGTGGGTAGAAGGCCACATCGAGGGCGCCCAGCACATCCCCCTGGGCGAGGTGCCCGAACGCTACGGTGAAGTTCCCCTCGACGAGGACGTCTACGTTATCTGCCGCGCCGGTGGCCGCTCCCTGCGCGCTGCTGCCTACCTCACCCAGTACGGCTTCGACGCCGTCAACGTCATCGGCGGTATGGGTGCCTGGCAGGACGCCGAAAAGCCCATGGTCTCAGAAAACGGCGAAACCCCTCAGGTTCGCTAACTCGATGGCCGGTAGCTACGGTTTTACCTGCGCAAGCCACCCTTAACGCCAGCCCCGAGCCAGGCTTGCGCAGGTAAAACCTTCGCCTGTCTCGTTACAATAAGTCGGTGACCTCTCTAACCTGTCGTGTCCTGAACTTCCCGGTAGAACCCGCCGCCGCCTTCCCCGTGCTGGCTGGTAGTTCTGCGTATGCTTTTTGGCTGGATTCAGCCCGCGACGAGTCGCCTATGTCCCGCTACTCCTACCTGGGGGCGCCCCTGGACGGGGGAGTGCTGCGCTATGCGCAGCCGGGGCAGGTTGATGTGCTCGATACGAGCGGACGCCCGTACCAGGTTTATCGCGACAGTATTTGGCAGGTGCTCCCCGACTTCCTGGAATCCGCGCCCCGCCCCGAACTCGATGAGGGTCAGGACGTCCCGCCCGCCGACGTCCTACTGGGCGGCTATGTGGGGTTTATGGGCTATGAGGCTCACGCAGACCTAGAAGTCACCGCCTTCCACAGCGAACACCCCCAGCGGGTGGCCCGCACCCCCGACGCCCTCTGGATGCCCGCCACCCACTACCTGATGTACGAGCACGATAGCGGGAAAGCCTGGCTGGTTGGCCCCGCTGACTGGGTTGAAGAGACCGCACAAAAACTGCTTAAAACCAGCACTTTACCTGAATCTATAGCCGGTCAAGAATATGCTTCGCGGGTAGTTTTACCCGACTTCCCCCTGCCCGATCGAACGGACTATCTAGCTGCTATTGCCACCGCCCAGGCTGAGATTGCTGAGGGCAACAGCTACGAGGTGTGCCTGACGGCTGAGACCTCCCAGCAGCTGCCCACCCCACTGGGTGCCGATGAACTTCTGAGCCTCTATCTGGCCCAGAGGCAGGCCAACGCCGCCCCCTACGCCGCTTTCTTACGGTGCGATGACTTCACGGTGCTCTCGTCCTCGCCTGAGAAGTTCTTGACTGTCACCGCTGAGGGCCGCGCCGAAGCCAAGCCCATCAAAGGCACCGTGCCGCGGGGTGCGTCCGCTCATGAAGATGCCCAGGCGGCCGCCTGGCTCGCGAGTGACCCCAAAACCCGGGCCGAAAACCTCATGATTGTGGACCTGCTCCGTAACGATCTTTCCCTGGTCTCCCACCCTGAGAGCGTGCGGGTGCCGGTGCTGATGGGGGTGGAATCCTACTCGACCGTACACCAGCTGGTCTCGACCATCGTCTCCCAGCTGCGTCCGGGCATCACCGCCCTGGACGCGGTCGCCGCCTGCTTCCCCGGCGGCTCCATGACCGGGGCGCCCAAGGCCGCCACCATGGCCATTATCGACCGGCTTGAGGGCCGGGCCCGCGGGGTCTACTCCGGTGCCCTGGGCTACTTGGGGGCGGACGGCTCAGCCGCCCTCTCCATCGTCATCAGGACGCTGGTAGCCCACTCGGACGGCCTGGTCACCCTGGCAGCGGGTGGGGCGATTGTCGCTGACTCCGACCCGGCCGCTGAATATGACGAGATGGTCACCAAGCTCCGGGCGGCTGTGCCCAGGTAGCACCTGGTAGGGGTTGCGATAAGGTAAATAACCCTGTGAGCTGTGGGGTAGGCGGAAGCCTGCCCCTCTTTTTTTAAAAAACTCTTGCGCTTCCCCGCTCTGCAACTTAGGTTAATTACATGAGTAACTAACCAACTAGCCTGCCCGCTGGGCAGGTTAGGTAACCACACAGAAGGAGGTGCTCATGCTGACCGGTGACAAGCCGATCTTCCAACAAATTGCAGACCATATCAGCAGCGAAATTCTGGCAGGAACCTATGCCGAAGAAAGCCAGGTTCCCTCCACCAACGAATTCGCTCTCTTCTACCGGATCAACCCTGCAACCGCCGGTAAAGGCGTCAACCTCCTGGTCGACCAGGGCGTTCTCTACAAGAAACGAGGTATAGGCATGTTTGTGGCAACGGGGGCACAAGACATTCTGCGCACTAACCGGCGGCGCGACTTCATTGCCGGCTACATCACCCCGCTCATTGATGAGGCCCGTACCCTGGGCCTGAGCCAGGACGAGGTTCTCACGGCCCTCCGCGCCGGTTTCAATGTTGAGGGCGGTGGAGGCGCGAGCTCCCTGCAGACCCTCGGCGAAAGCGGGGAGCAGTCATGACGGCAGTAGTACGCACCCAGGGCCTCACCAAAATCTACGGCTCCACCGCAGCCCTCTCAGACATTAACATCACCCTGGAGGAGGGGCTTATCTACGGTCTGGCCGGGCGAAACGGCTCCGGTAAGACCACTTTGCTCGCTGCCCTCGTCGGGCAGGTTACCCCCACCAGCGGTTCTGTTGAACTCTTTGGTGCCAAGCCGAGTGGGCGCATCCTTGCCCGAACCCACTTTCAACGCACCTACCTGGCCTACCCCGACGGACTGAAAGTGCGGGACGTCCTGAGACTGGCAAGCCTAGCGTATCCAGCCTGGAACGAAACCCTGGCTGATACCCTCATCAAGGACTTTGCCCTCAACCCTGCGGCCAAGGCTCGCAAGCTATCCGATGGGCAGGCATCCGCCCTAGGAATCATCGTTGCCCTCGCCAGCCGGGCAGAACTCACCCTCATGGACGAACCCTACTCCGGCCTGGACCCTGTCGCCCGCACCATTTTCTATGACCGGCTCCTAACTGACTTTGCCCTCAACCCACGCACCATCGTCCTCTCCACCCACCTGCTCAATGAAATTGCGCCCCTGCTAGACCGCGTGCTGATGCTCCGTGACGGCGCCCTCGTACTCGACGGGTCCCACGACGAGGCTGCCACCAGCGCCCACGAAATTGCCGGTAGTCAAGACGCTATCAACGTCTACCTAGCCCGTACTGGACTAGTGGACGCCGTCGCCCGGCAGCGCGCAATCGGTTCGCTGGTCACAGCCCTACTCGCCGCCCCGCTCACCGAAACGAACGAACAGCTTGCGGTCTCGCTCGGAGTTCACATTCAACCCGTCAGCCTGCAGGACTCCCTGGCCGTACACAGCGACGCCACCTACTCACCCCTACTTGAGCCCCAAGGAGGTCGCCATGACTAGCACACTTCACGCTGAGCCCCTCTACCCAGCTCTACCGGAAGCACAGCCCACCCGTACCGGGGGAGGTACTCGTACCGTCTTCCGTATGCTCCTGAGCGAGCGGGCTACCAGCACTCTGCTTCCCCTGTTCCTGCCGCTCGGTGTTGCAGTACTTATGCTGGGACTCGCTTGGGTTCATGCGGTTCTGACCGGCCACCCGCTGGCGGACTACAGCGGCTTCATTAACCACAACTCTATGCAGGTCATTATCCTGCCCCTGGTTCTGGGTGTGACTATGCTCCTCAGCTACCGGTCACATGCCCGGCTCATACTGGGGATGGGGCTAGGGCGCTGGGACTACTTCCGTGGCTACCTCTCCTTAGCCCTCTACCGGGCAGCCCTTGCCACACTGGTCTACGCTGTAACCCTTGCCCTCGAATTGCTGAACAAGGGCTATGGGCGCGGGTGGCAGGTGTTCAACCAGGACTTCGATACCTGGTCGTTTGCCTTTGATAAGACCTACAGCACCCTGGGGCGTACATACGCGGTAACAGATTACCTAGCTACCTGGTTTATCGTCCTGCTGGCTGTGCAGGTGGCAGCCCTCTTTATTGCCATAGTCTCCCTACGCTGGGGGTCTCTGGCGATGTGCCTGATGCTGTGTGTAGTGGTCCTGCTCATCTTCAATATTTCCCGTCAGCTCTTCGGTGCAACTGCCTGGGATATGGGTATTGGCACCCTCTGGGGCCAGTTCCATTCCGATTACGATACCTACAACGTCTGGGAGCTAGCTGCAGCTCAGGGCGGAGTCGCTGACCGGGATATCTCTGTATTTGATCATCCTCCCCTTGAGTTGATCGTGTGGAAGTACGGTTTGCTCGTCTTCCCCCTCTGCGCCGCCTACCTGCTCTCCGCTGTGAGCTGGGCCCGAGCGTCCCTACGCTAACCTGCCCTGCCTGCTACCCCCTAAAAAGTGCAAGTGCCTGTCACTTTTCGCGGGGCACTTGCACTTTTCGCGGGGTAAATATCTGCCGGTCTACTAGACTAAAAAGCATGACTAACCTCTCCACCACCCTCCCCATCGAAGAAGCCCGCGAACGTCTGCGCGAGCTCATCAGCGAACTGGCCGTCGTGCGCGGCAAGGTCACCTTGGCCTCCGGTAAAGAAGCCGACTACTACGTTGACCTGCGCCGCATCACCCTGCACCACGAGGCCTCCCGCCTGGTTGGCCAAGTCATGCTCGACCTGCTCGACTCAGCCGGAATCGAATTTGACGCCGCCGGCGGTCTGACCATGGGTGCTGACCCCGTCGGTCACGCCATTATGCGCACCGCTGGCGACCAGGGCCGCGCCATCGACACCTTCGTGGTGCGTAAGGCTCAGAAGTCCTACGGCATGGGCCGTCAGGTTGAGGGCCCCTCAGTGGAAGGACGCCGCGTGGTAGCTGTCGAGGACACCTCCACCACCGGTGGTTCCGCACTGACCGCCGTTGAAGCCCTGCGCAAGGCAGGTGCCGAGGTTGTAGCTGTCGCCGTCATTGTTGACCGTGCAACCGGCGCCAAGGAGCACATCGAAGAGGTTGCGGGCGTTCCATGCCTCTACGCCTACTCCAAGACCGACCTGGGCCTGGACTAAGTGGCAGACCTAGAAGCAACCGAGCCCGAAAGCGAGAGCCCGGAGCGGGAAATCGGCGTCGGCCCCTGGGAAGGCGAATGGCCAGAAGGCGACCACTGGGATCCCGAGCTGCTGCGCGAGGGCGACCGCCGCAACGTCCTTGACCACTACCGCTACTGGACCATGGACGCCATCATCGCCGACCTTGATACCCGCCGCCACTCCTTCCACGTAGCCATCGAAAACTGGCAGCACGACCTCAACATCGGCACCGTGGTGCGCACCGCTAACGCCTTTCTGGCGAAAGAAGTGCACATTATCGGCAAGAAGCGCTGGAACCGACGCGGGGCTATGGTGACTGACCGCTACCAGCACGTGCGCCACCACCCTACCGTCGAGGACTTTGTGACCTGGGCGAAAGGTGAGGGGCTTGCCATCATCGGCATTGATATCTTCCCCGACTCCAAGCAGCTGGAAACCTATGACCTACCCAAGGACTGCGTCCTGGTCTTTGGTCAGGAGGGGCCCGGCCTGTCAGAGGAGATTCACGCGGCCGCCGAGGCAACCCTGTCTATCGAGCAGTACGGCTCCACCCGCTCCATGAACGCAGCAACCGCTGCCGGCATTGCCATGCATGCCTGGATCCGCCGTCACGAGTTCGGCCAGCGCGTCAGCTAGACCTGAGAGCGGACGCCCGCCCCGCCGGCGTCCGCCGAACTCGCCAGCTGCGGCGCCCACCGGCGTCCGCTGGTGGTGAGTGTCCATGAAAATCGCGGAGTGCCCACACGTTTCGTGGGCGCTCCGCGATTTTCATAAGCTCTTGCATTTCTGCAAAAACTTTCCCCCTGAAGTATTTTATTAATGTACTAGCAGGTCTAGAATAGCTCTGTAGGCGAAAGACGAGAGCAAAGAGGTGCAGCATGGCTACGAAACCAGAACCCAACAAGAACCCCCAGGGTGCACCCGCTACCCAGTTGTCCACCACCAGCAGCCCGCGCAAGCTCATGACGGCCCTGCTCACCCCGCTTTTCATGGCTCTCATGGCTATCTCGGTGGTCAACGTTGCCCTCACCCCCATCGGGAACTCCTTGAACGCAGGCTCCAGCCAGACCCAGTGGGTGGTCTCGGGTTACGCCCTGGCTTTCGGCGTGCCCCTGGTTGCCGCAGGGCGCATCGGTGACGCCACCGGCCGCCGCCGCATGTTCATGATCGGCGTTTCCTTCTTCACACTAGGCTCCCTGCTCAGCGCTATTGCACCCACCATTGAAATCCTCATCGCCGCCCGCGTGCTCCAGGGCCTTGGCGCGGGCTTCTTTAACCCCCAAACTACCGGGATCATCCAGGCCAACTTCACCGGCCAAGCCCGCGCCCGCGCCTACGGCATGTTCGGCACCGTGGTGGCGCTCGCCGTCATTGTGGGCCCGGTGCTCGGTGGCTTCCTTATCCAGATTTTCGGGGACTCCCTGGGCTGGCGCATGATGTTCCTGGTCAACGTGCCCATCGGTCTTGCCGGTTTGCTACTGGCCCGTCTCTGGGTACCCAACGACCGGGCGTCCGCACCCTCGCACGGAACCCGCCTCGACCTTGACCCCGTGGGTATGGCAACCCTTGCCCTAGCTATTTTCGCGGTTCTCTTCCCCTTCGTCGAGCGCAGCGGCAACCCACTGGTCTGGGCGGTTCTGCCCGTCGGTCTTGCCCTCATCGCCTTCTTTATTGCCTGGGAAAAGCGCTATAAGAAGGCCGGACGCCCGCCCATGCTCGATATCGACCTGGTAACCAAGCCTGCCTTCCGCAACGGCATCATGATTGTGACCCTCTACTTCTTGGGCAACACCAGCGTGTGGCTGGTTATCCCCATCTACGTGCAGAACCACCTGGGCCAGAGCGCGCTGACCGCCGCTCTGATTACCATTCCCTCGTCCCTGCTGTCTGCGTTTGCAGCTCCCTGGGCAGGACGCCGCGTGCTGGCTATGGGGCGCCGTATGGTGATGCTGGGGTTCGGGTTGTCGCTCACCTCGATTGTGGCCACCATGCTCACCGTGACCCCGGTGGAACAGGGGCTGCTACCGGTGTGGGTCCTGGCTGTGCCCCTGATTCTGATTGGTGCAGGCGGTGGTCTGGTGATTTCTCCCAACCAGACCCTGACCCTGGCGTCCGTGCCTCCCGCCATCAGCGGCGTAGCGGGCGGCGTGCTCTCCCTCGGCCAGCGTATGGGCACCGCTATCGGTACCGCCATCATCCCCTCAATCCTCTACGGCCTGGTAGAGTCGGGTGCCCACTGGAACGTCGGGCTCATAGCCTCCTTCGGCGCTATCGTGCTGACCCTCTCCCTGGGCCTCGCCTTCACCATCGCCGACCGCCGCCGCGAACTGCGCGAGGGGTAACACTAGCCCGCGCCCGCTTCATAAAAGTGCTTATCAGGTACAGTAAAAACATTCCCTGTACACACATTCCGCCTAGGTTAGCCGTTTCTTAACCAGAGCAGCTACCTACGGCATCAGCACACACAATGGAGTGAGGTTGATATGGACAAGCCCCACATCACGGGTGACCACCTGCAAAAATACAGTGCAGCTCCCACCCAGGCCATAGACCAGATTCACCGCTCGCGCGGCTCCCAGGCGCCAGAGGTTGAAGCCGGCGAACGCAAAAAGCGCCTCATCGGCCTCTTCGGCGGCCTGCTTGCAGCCGCCCTGGTTTACGTCATCATGCCCGGCGACGTACCCGACGCCGCGCGCCTGACCGCAGCCACCGCCGTCCTGATGGGTGCCTGGTGGATGACCGAGGCCCTACCCATTCCCGCTACCGCCCTGCTGCCGCTGGTGATTTTCCCGGTCTTCAACAGCGACGTGAAAATCAACGATATTGGCGCTAGCTACGGCAACAACATCATCTTCCTCTTCATGGGCGGCTTCCTGCTCGCCCTGGCCATGCAGCGCTGGAACCTACACCGCCGCATAGCCCTGCTGACCCTCAAGGTCATGGGCACCAAGCCCTCCATGATGGTCGCGGGCTTCATGGTAGCCACCGGCTTTCTCTCTATGTGGGTTTCAAACACCGCTACCGCCGTCATGATGATCCCCATCGGTGTCTCCGTGCTCATGCTGATTGCCCAGGCCAGCGGCACCACCGACATTAAAATTGAGGACGGCGCTTCCCCCGACGATCAGGCCGTCAAGGACGCTGTGATTAAGTCCGACTTTGGCACCGCCCTGATGCTGGGTATCGCTTACGCCGCCTCCATCGGTTCCCTGGGCACCCTGATAGGTACTCCGCCCAACACCCTGTTGGCCGGGTATATGGCAGATACCCACGATGTTCACATCGGCTTTGGCCAGTGGATGCTGGTGGGCGTGCCCCTGTCTGTAGTGGTTCTTTTCGTCTGCTGGTTCCTGCTGACCAAGGTACTCTTCAAGCCAGAAATTAAGGAGATTCCCGGCGGTAAGAAGCTTATCGCCAATGAATACGCCAAGCTCGGCGCCATGAGCTCGGGTGAACTGCGCGTACTGATTATCTTTATCGCAGCAGCTCTGGCCTGGATTTTCGTCCCCATCATCTGGTCCGAATCCCCGCCCATTACCGATGCCGGTATTGCCGTAGCTGTTGGCCTGCTGCTCTTTGCCCTGCCCGCCGGTGGCACCGCCAACAAGGGCGTGCGCCTCATTGACTGGGAAACCGCAACCAAGCTGCCCTGGGGCGTGCTGCTACTCTTCGGTGGTGGTCTAGCGCTCTCTGGTCAGTTCACTAGCTCCGGCCTGACCCAGTGGATCGGTGACTCCGTCGGTGCCCTGGGTACCCTGCCCATCCTTGTCATCGTGCTGCTGGTGACCACCGGCGTCATCTTCCTGACCGAGCTCACCAGTAACACCGCCACCGCAGCCACCTTCCTACCCGTCGCGGGCGGCATCGCCATGGGCATGGGCTACGACCCTATGCTGCTCGCCATCCCCGTAGCACTTGCTGCCACCTGTGCCTTCATGCTCCCCGTAGCGACTCCGCCCAACGCCATCGCCTACGGCTCGGGCTACGTCACCATCGGGCAGATGGTCAAGGGCGGCCTCTGGCTCAACCTCTTCTCCATCGTGGCGATCACCGCGGTGACCATGACCCTGGCCATGTGGATCTTCGCCCTCTAAACCGTATTCACAAGGTGTGGCAGATTCACGCTTGCTGCGATTCTGCTTCACTCACCTTTTGAACACCCCTCACTAAACCCATAAAAACCCAACACCCTAACACCGGCAAGCACCAAAAGCCGGTGTTAGGGTGCTTAAGACCCCCAGAAACACATGGTTTTCTGTGGGTTTATGTCCGAAATTAGTGTGGGAAACCTACCCTTTCCCGCCGCGCCCTTGGTAAACTGAAAAGCAGGCAGGCGCTCGCCCCACCGCGTCCTTACACGCACCGGGTGCAGCACCAACTCACACCAGGCCACCAACCGGGTGGCCCCACCGACAACCAAGGAGTCAGCATGCCTATTGCAACCCCTGAAGTCTACGCAGAAATGCTCGAAAACGCCCGCGCCAAGGGCTTTGCGTACCCCGCAGTAAACGTCACCTCTTCACAGACCCTGAACGCTGCTATCCGCGGCTTCGCAGAAGCAGGCTCAGACGGCATCATCCAGGCCTCCACCGGTGGCGCCGCCTACTGGTCAGGCCCCAACAAGAAGAACATGGTTGTCGGCTCCCTCGCCTTCGCTGCCTACGCACGCGAAGTTGCTAAGCAGTACGACGTCAACATCGCCCTGCACACTGACCACTGCCCCCAGGACAAGCTTGATGACTTCGTGCTGCCCCTGCTCGCAGAATCAGAGAAGGCTGTAGCCCGCGGCGAAGACCCCATCTTCAACTCCCACATGTGGGATGGCTCCGCTATCTCCCTCGAAGAGAACCTCAAGATCGCTCAGGAACTGATCGAGCGCACCTCCAAGAACCACCAGGTTCTCGAGGTCGAAATCGGCGCTGTTGGCGGCGAAGAAGACGGCGTTGAAGGCGCTATCGATGACTCCCTCTACACCACTGTTGAGGATGCCATCAAGACCGTTGAGGCCATCGGCCTGGGCGAAAAGGGCACCTACATGGCAGCCCTGACCTTCGGTAACGTTCACGGCGTTTACAAGCCCGGTAACGTTCACCTGCGCCCCGAACTGCTCAAGGAAATCCAGACCGAGGTTGGTGCCAAGTACGGCAAGGGCGAAAAGCCCTTCTTCCTGGTCTTCCACGGCGGTTCAGGCTCCACCGAGCAGGAAATCGCAGACGCAGTTTCCTACGGTGTTATCAAGATGAACATCGACACCGACACCCAGTACGCCTACACCCGCCCCGTTGTGGACCACATGTTCCGCAACTACGACGGTGTGCTCAAGGTTGACGGCGAGGTCGGCAACAAGAAGACCTACGACCCCCGCGTATGGGGTGCAGCTGCTGAAGCTGGCATGGCCGCTCGCGTGGTTGAAGCTGCCCAGCAGCTCGGCTCCGCTGGTACCTCCGGCAAGTAAGCCCTGTAGCTAGGCTCCCTAGCCTAGACCAAAGGCGCCGGACGCTCCCGCTTGTGCGGGGTGCGTCCGGCGCCTTTGTGTTGCGGTGGTGAATGTGCCGCGAAGTGCGGACGTCCGCCCCGGCTAGACGATGGACAGGAAGGTCATGATGTTCACCAGGTTGGTGAAGTCGATGAACATGCCGCCCACGATGGGCAGGATGAAGAAGGCCAGCTTGGAGGCCTTGTACTTGGTGACCAGGGATGCCATGTTGGCGATGCCGTTGGGGGTTGCGCCCATGCCGAAGCCGCAGTGGCCGGCGGTGAGGATAGCTGCGTCGTAGTCTGCGCCCATGGCACGGAAGGTAACGAAGTTAGCCCATACCCACATGAGGACGACCTGGGCCAGTAGGAGCACGATGAGCGGGATAGCCAGCTCGGCCAGCTGCCAGAGCTGAATGTTCATGAGGGCCATCGCCAAAAAGACGTTGAGGCCGATGTTGCCCAGCACTTCAACCTCCTGCTCGGGGACGAGCTCGTGGTATTCCTTGGAGTTGCGGCGGTCGCTGATGTAGCGCAGGGCGACGGCGATGATCATGGGGCCCATGTAGCTGGGGAAGGCGGCGCGGTCGGTGAGCTGGCCAACCAGGTAGTTGAGGGCCTCGGTGAGGTAGCTACCGATAAACATGGCGACCAGGATCATGATGAAGCCGTGCAGGATGCTGTCGGCGTTGAGTTTGCGCGGGCGCACGGTCAGCAGGGCGGTGTTGATGTTGACCTGGTGGGAGGGTTCCTTCTCGAGCAGGTTGTGCTTGATGATTAGGCGGTTGGCGACGGGGCCACCCATGAGTGAGCCGGCGATGAGGCCGAAGGTTGCGGCGGTGTAGGCGACGGTTTCTGCACCGGTGACGCCGGAGGCTTCAACGAGCGGGGCGATACCGCCGGAAACACCGTGGCCGCCGGTCATGGGGGTGGAGCCGGTCATGAGCGCCAGGGCCGGGTCGACGTTGACCACGGGGGCGACCAGGACGGCCACGATGTTCTGCGCGATACAGAGACCCGTTGCGACCAGCAGGAAGAGGCCTACCTTTGAGCCGGCTGACTTGAGCACCTTGAGTGAGGCGCCGTAGCCGACCGAGGTGAAGAAGATGACCATGAAGAAGCTCTGCAGGGTGGTGTCGAACTTGATGGTCAGTACCCCGGTCTGGTTGAGTACCAGGTTGACCAGGGAGAAAAGGAAGCCGCCAATAACGGGTGAGGGGATAGCAAAGCGCTGGAAGAAGTAGAAGCGGTTCTTAATCCACATACCGAGTAGGAGCAGCATTACTGCCCAACCGGCGGACTGAACCATGGTGAGTTCAAGCGTCATAGAGGTCTCTCTGTATCTGTGATGGTGTGTGTTTTCCACTTCGTCGGTGAAGTTGACCTTTCACACTATACGGGACGTCTTAGTGCGGTGCGGCTGGGTTTTCGTCACAGCGGGGTGCGCGGACGCCTGCCGCAAGCAGGCGTGGGAGTAGCTGGCGGGCGGGACTAGGCTTAAATACAAAAAAGGGTGTTTTTGGGAGTTAGAGGCGCGTGGGCTTGGTGCTATCTCCCAAAATGGGGTGTTTTTGGGAGATAGGGCGCTACTTTTCCCGGGCACGCGTAGACTTTTTGTAGTTACAAGAATTTGAGTTGAATGGAGTACCCATGTCACTTGCCGGTAAGAACCTGCTAGATGGCCCCGCCCCCACCCTGCTGCCTGAAGAGCCTGAGCTGACGGCCCGCGTCCGCGCCGGTGAAGCTCCTGTCGACCTTGCGCAGGCCTTCCCCAAGTCGTCGCTGGCCTGGGCCCTGCTGGCCGAAGAAACCTTGAGCGCCGGTAGGACTCTTGAAGCCTACGCCTATGCGCGCGTGGGTTACCACCGCGGTCTGGACGCCTTGCGCGGTAATGGCTGGCGCGGGCACGGCCCGATTCCGGTGAGCCATGAACCGAACCGGGGCTTCCTGAAGGCCCTGCTGATTCTGGGTCAGACTGCCGCAGCAATTGGCGAGACGGACGAGGCTGAGCGTATTGAGAAGTTCCTGAACGACTCCGACCCGGCTGCCGCCGCCGAGCTGGCCTAGCCCCTGACCGCCCCGGATTTTCTTGGACATATGAAGAAAATTTGGGGCGGTTTGTCTTTGTTCAACAAAAGGGCGTAGGCTGATTAACGCAACATTTTTCAACGACGAAAATGAATGGGAGACCCCCTCATGCGCATTGGCGTACCCCGCGAAATCAAGCCCCAGGAACAGCGCGTTGGCCTTACCCCTGACGGCGTGCTGGCTCTTGTTCAGGCTGGCCACGACGTGCTGATTGAGAAGGACGCCGGGCTCGGCGCAGGCTTTTCCAACGAGGAATACGAGAAGGCTGGGGCTACCCTGGTCAGCCAGGAAGAGGCCTGGACTAAGGCCGAACTACTCGTCAAGGTCAAAGAGCCGATTGAGCCCGAGTACAAGTACCTGCGTGAGGATCTGACCCTTTTCACCTACCTGCACCTGGCTGCTGACAAGCCCCTGACCGAGGCCCTGCTGGCTGCGAAGACCCGCGGTATCGCGTACGAGACTGTGCGTAACGGCCGTGCCCTGCCCCTGCTGCTTCCCATGAGTGAGGTTGCGGGTCGTCTGGCTGCTCAGGCTGCGACCCAGTACACCATGGCTACCGAGGGTGGTCAGGGTATTCTGCTGGGTGGCGTGCCCGGTGTTGCCCCCGGCCGCGTGGTGGTTCTGGGTGGCGGTAACGTGGGTACCCACGCCGCTAAGCTGGCTGTTGGTGCTGGCGCTGAGGTGACCATTCTTGAGGGCTACGGCCCGCGTGTGCGTGAACTGTCTGATCTGTTCGGGTCTACTGCGCGCGTGCTGAACTCCACTCCCGCGAATATTGAGCGTGAAATCGCTGAGGCCGATGTGATTATTGGTTCGATTCTGGTTCCTGGCGCTAAGGCTCCTAAGGTTGTGCGCCGTGAGCACCTGAAGACTATGAAGCCCGGCACCCTGCTGATTGACGTCGCGATTGACCAGGGCGGCTGCTTCGAGACTTCCCGCCCCACCACCTATGCTGACCCGATTTTTGAGGTGGACGGCATCCGTCACTACTGCGTTGCTAACATGCCAGGTGCTGTGCCCCGCACCTCGACTATCGCCCTGACCGATGCCACCCTGCCCTACGTGCTGAAGCTGGCTGCTGGCGTGGACGAGGCCCTGGCCAACAACCCGGACCTGGCTCTGGGCCTGAACACCGATGCTGGCAAGATTACTTTTGCCGGCGTTGCTGAGGCCTTCCCTGAGCTGCCTGCCGCCTAGGTCTTAGAGGTAGCTTAAGGGTGCGGACGCCCGCCCCACCTTCCTGCCCTACGGCAGGGGGGGTGGGCGGGCGTCCTTGTTTATTTTCGGGCTACTTGCTGTGCTTGCCCGTGTAGGGTGGGCGCACCGGCAGGAGTCTGCGCGCCAAGAGATAGAGCATGTACGCTAGCACCGCGTGGAGGGCCGCTGTGCCCCACACTGTGAGCGCGAGTGATTCCGGTAGTAGGTTGTAGAAGAGGAAGGTTCCTAGCATGGTGCCTGCCAGGCCGAGAAGGAGAATCCCAGCCGCATGCCAGGCGTGCTTGCCCTGCCAGGGAAAACGAGCCATTTCAAGGCCGACTCCGCCGAGGAAGATAGAGACTAAGCCCAGCCAGTTGCTGTCGGCGTATATGCCCCAGGCTATAGACCCATAGCCTAGGCCAATGACCAGAGCGGCTGCGGGAGAAGCCCCGATCATGATGGGGTCTTGGCTTGGTTCGTGTGCCGGGGTGTTTGTCATTCCTGCTCCTGGCTGAGGGGATGGTAGCCGGGGGTGACAAAGCGGTGGAAGATGAAGGTGGTGACTGCCAGGAGGGGGAGGCGCCAGGTGGCGCTGGCGGGGTCGTCCAGGCCGGGGAAGAGCAGGGCGAAGACGGCCACGACAAAGACCGTCTGGGAGGCGTAAGCGTAGCTTGCGGGGAGGGTTCGTTTCGCTGAGGATACGGGGCGGTTGGCGTAGATACCGAAAGCTACGCAGCAGAAGACGAGAACCATGGTGAGCAGGTGGGCCTGGAAGATGAGGCTGGCTGCGAGAGCCGTCGTGAGGGCGGTGATGGTGAGGGCTTGTGGCCAGCTGCTGCCGATGCGCTCCTCGTGGGTGTAGGACGCGGACGTCTGCTGCACAGCCGGGTGGGAGTGGATGGTCTGTTCGGTCATGGGAATCTCCTCCTTGAGATTTCTACTATTGTAGAACTGTAGGTTCTAGTCAGGCGAGAGTTGCCTGTTATTTGTTGTTGGGCATGACGGGTTTACTCTTATGAATCCAGGGCATCGCGAACCGGGCAGCCAGGGTGAGGGCGCCAAAGCTGCTGATGAGGGTTGCAATGTTTGACCAGGTGTCTGTTTCTGGCTCGGTGAGAATAAGCCATATCAGGGTAAAGAACCAGATGACAAGAGTTACGAGGAAGAGAACGGTGTAGCTGGTGCGGGTGTATGTTTCGATACGGTCATATTTGAGTTTGGACTGGTCTTGCGTGTACCAGATGGGGATGAATATGAGCGGGAAGAGCCCAGCTAAGTAGCCGTGTCTTGCAAGTATGACGGCGAGCATGCCTGTGTATATGGCTGCGAGCAGAAGGGAAGGCTTCCAGGGTGCTCCATTGGCCTGGTAGCCAACTTTTTCGGCGGTCTGTAAGGGTGTTGTCATGACGGTAACCTCCTTGTTGTTTGCCTACTCCACCCAATTATATCATTGCTTACTATTTTGGAGGGCAGAGAAAAGGTCGCAACCTTCTGGTTGCGACCTTTTCTCATACACACACATTTCTTTCGCACCCATCCCTCACGGGAGGAGCATCAGAGGTTACACACATTTCTCTGAAAGGGGTGACTCATCGCCACGGTGAGATTCTCAGTCTCTTGAGGTGGTGAGGTTTTCTCTCCTCGTCCTCATGTATTTAACTATGGCACCCCAACCTTTGAGCTCAATTCGGGGAACCTGTGCGAAACCTAAGAAAATACTTTTCCAGTGAAGTTTCTGCGCTGGCTGGTGGCGGAACTAGCCGGTGGCGCAGCCCCAGGCGTCCGCGCCCGCGGTGCAGTCGTCGGCAACTAGCCCAACCTTGGTGCGCCAGACCCGCACGAGCTGCGGGTCGCTGGTGCGGCTGACGGTCCCGTCGATGACCTGCCAGGGCCCGCCGTCGACGGAGTATTCGCCGCGGTAGGTGGTGGTCAGGGCGAAGTAGTAGTCGCCGGGGTCTGTGTAGCGGTGGGAGGTGTCGGTGGGCTGGTCCCAGACGTCCGCGCCGAGCTGGTAGCCGGGGTAGGTAATTGGCCCGAGAGTGGCGCCGTCCCCGTAGTCGAAGGTGTAGGAGATGGGGGTTGCGCGAAGTACGACATTTTGGCCGTTGATGGTGCGCGTGAATTCTTGGGGGTTGGGGTCAGCCCAGAAGTTGGTGTTGTAGTTTTTGAGGGTGTGGGGTGCGCGTTCTTGCTGGGGTGTGGCGGCTGCGATGGGGAAGGTGTCGAAGTCGTGGGTTGTGAGGGTGATGCGGACGGTGCGTAGTACGGTTTGCCCGTTTTCTTCGGCGAGTTCTAGGCCTGCAGCTTCGAGTTCTGCTGGGGTGAGGGGGACGCAGCCGATGGGGCCTTGGGGAGTGTTGTAGGGGGTGTCTGCACCGTCGGCCCAGTCGGCTGGGACGAGGGAGAGGACGCCGAGGCCCCCGTCGCTTGCCAGGCAGTAGGTCCCCGGGGAGGGCGAGCTCCCCATCTTCAGGGCGGCACGGTTGGGGCCTCGGGGCTTATCGAAGTAGATAAGCTGGACGGCCGCAGCTACTTCAGACTGCGGAATTTCTTGGTGCTTTGTCTGGTGGCTATCATTACTTCCAACTTCACCCTCAATGAGGTGTTCTCGGATGGTATCTACTAGAAACTTATCTCCGTCTGATTTTCCTGAGGTTTCGGCATATGCCGGTGGTAACGCAAGATTTGTAGTGAGTAAAGCTAATGCAAGAATTTTCGTGGTTCGCTTCATTTAATTCACCACATCGGCGCTAATGATGGTCCACTTGCCGTTGGCGTATTGAAGCTTGATTTCTACGCCATCGTTAATTGCCTCGGAATTATCGTTATAGGTAGCCTCTCCGCCCAACCAAAATATTGAATCTTTGACTTCGAAATTTGCGGCTAGTGAGTATTGACCGTTTCCATGAGATACAAGCAGATTTTCGTTATGGTGGGTGGTTCTGCCACCCCCGATTACCCAGCCTTCGTGTTCATAGAGGCTTATTCAAAAGTCCCACCCGCAGCCAAAAACACCAACCCCCGCACCACCGCAAACACCCGCCCATACAACCCC
>NZ_JBHSTW010000001.1:0-185793 GCF_042660305.1 Rothia nasimurium | reverse complement strand
GGCGAGTTGGTGTTCTGTTGTCATGGTGTTATTTTCTCCTGTTGGGGTTGGGAGGGTTTACACCGTTTTCCTGACAGTCCCACCTGAACACACTGCTTTTAGGGCTATCAACGATAAGTACTTCACCCCAGAGCGTATGCAGGCTTTTGAGCCGCAGATTCGTGAAGTGGTGCGGCAGCTTGTTCGTGATACTCCTCGTGGTGAGACGGTTGACATCATGGGGGAGTTCGCCACCCGCTACGCCATGCGCGTGCAAAATGCTTTTATGGGGTGGCCAGAGAGTCTTGAAGAAGCTCTGATTGCCTGGATGAACAAGAATCGGTCGGCCACCCTCAAGCGTGACCGTGCTGAAATCGCTGCAGTTGCTTTAGAATTTGACGGCTACATTCGCGACCTTCTGAATGAACGGCGGGCGAACCATGAAATTCAGGATGTTACAGCCGAGCTTCTGCAGGACCTTGTTGAACTGCCGGGGGAACAGCCTCGTGTTATGACGGACGAAGAGATTGTCTCCCTTATCCGAAACTGGACTGTGGGTGAGCTGTCGACGGTTTCGGCCATCGTGGGGGTCATCGTGAACTTTTTAGGTAAGAATCCGAACGAGGCTAACCGTTTGCGGCAGTGCCCTGAACATATTGGTCATGCTGTTGAAGAGATTTTACGCTTGGAAGATCCCCTTGTCGCTAACCGCCGTGTGACAACTGCAGATGTTGAGGTGGGCGGTCGTACGATTCCTGCTGGATGCCCGGTGACCATCAACTGGACGTCGGCGAACCGGGATGAGGACGCTTTTGAGGACGCCCTGGACTACCGTCCTGATCGTGATCAGTCGATGAACCTGACCTATGGCGCGGGAATTCACGTGTGCCCGGGGGCTCCGCTAGCTCGGTTAGAGTTGCGCATTCTGGTTGAAGAGTTACTTGCGGCGACGGAGTCAATCACAGTCGAGTCTACTGAGAACGCTCAGTTTCCAGTGGCTGGGTACTCCTCGGTGAAGGTTGTCATGAGGTAGGGGGGGAGCCAGTAGCAGCCGCTTATCCGGGCAGCCAAACTGCTACCCGGATAGTCTGTGGCTGCCTTCGCTCTTTTATCCGGTGTAGGTGGCGTCGTCGACGGGGGCGCCCCAGTTGACGAATTCGCCGTCCTCGTTGAAGGGGGTGACGGCGATGTGGGTCATGGGCCCGTCGCTGGTGGCCCCGTGCCAGTGGTTGACGCCGGGTTCGAAGAAGAAAGCTTCACCGGGCTTGAGGGTTTGGGGTTCCTGGCCTTCGAGCTGGTAGACGCAGATGCCTGAGGTCACCACGATGAGCTGGCCAACGTCGTGGGTGTGCCAGTTGGTGCGGGCTTCAGTCTCGAAAGTGACGGCAAGCGACTGGAGCTGGCTGCTGGGTGCCAGCGGGTGCATATATACTTGGCCGGTGAAAGAACCGGCAGGGGCGGGCTTGCCCTGCGGGAAGAGCTGATCTGAGGGAACGGACGAAGCGGTCATAGGGGCCTCCTGAGGGTTTTGGTGAAGCAGGCTCGCAGCGAAGCTGCTGGCATGGGGCTGGCATGAATCGCCTTGTGAGCGCTAGCGAACCGGGCGAGAGGGTCGGCAGCAAGCGTGAGCCTGCAGAACCTTTTGCTGAGCCCCATATGTATTTTACGGCTCTCCTAGCGCACCAGGGTAGCCTGCTTGAACTCGGGGTCAGGCGCGCAGGTGACCGCGTATTTAGTGGCGGCGAGCTCGTCAATTTTGACCACGTAGTTCTGGGTCTCAAAGTAGGGTGGGATGCCGCCGTATTCCTCGACTGCACCGGGCCCGGCGTTGTAGCCAGCTAGAACAATATCCTGAAGCGAGGCTTCATCCGTTACATAGGGGGCTAGGCGCTCGGAAAGGTAGGCCAGGTAGCGGCCCTGGGCGGCGATGGAGTCTTCGGGGCTGTTGATATCGCCCTCGCCCCAGATGTCCCAGGTGTCTTGGGTGAACTGGGCTAGACCGTGAGCGCCTGCGTGGGACTGGGCGGTGGTGACCCAGCCTGATTCGGTTTCGAGCTGGGCTGCCAGCACGCCTGCGCGGAAACCGGAAACCTGGGCGGCAGCTTCAATGTCGTCCCGTAGTTCTGTGGGGGCGTAGGTCAGGTCGGTCTGCCCGCAGTAGTCCTCGTAGGTAGCAGAAAGCCCCACGACACCGGCCGACATCAGCACCGCCGATGCCACAATCTGCCAGTGCGCGACCAGCCCCGCGCCGATGCGCAGGGCAAGATTGGGCTTGGGGCGTTCACTTGTCATCAGGTCAAGACTACTGGATAACCCTCTTGCCCGTCAGGTGCTCACCTGCCGTACACGCCCCAAGGTGATGCACTCAACCCGGCAGGCGGCTCCTGCCCGGCGTTGCCTGCCACTGGCGTCCGCGCTGCCCGACCTGCTCTAGTTGCCGGTGACGACAATCTGCCCGCGGGCCCCGCGTTCGGCGGCGGCAAAGTTGTGGTTGACGAAGGTGTAGGTGCCCGGTTCGGTAAAGACCATTTCGACGAAGCCGCCCTGGGCGGCTGAAAGGTCGAGGGCTTGGGCGCCGCCCCCGCTGGAGCCAAATGCGTCTACGCCGTTCTGTAGCAGGTAGCCGCCTTCCTTGTAGACCGTGTCGAACTGGCTGCCCACCACATGGAAGCTCAGCTCCCCGTTGGGCCCGGCGTTGAGCACCCAGATGCGCACGCGCTCGCCGACGCGGGCGGTGAGGGGGTCGCGTAGGTACTGGGTGGCGTGGCCGTTGAAGAGGGTGAGGGTTGGGGTGCCAGCGGCGAGGCCTTCGGGGGAGATGTCGGTGAGGACGCCCTCGCCCGGGTTGGCGGCGGAGGTTTGGGTGCTCGTGGTTTCGGTGAGGGCTACCTCTGACTGCACCAGCAGGTATTCGCGGTCGACCTGGGGCAGGTCAACCGGGTCGATAATGACAGCCCCAAACATTCCCGTTGCCAGGTGGGTGCTCATGGGCATGGTGGAGCAGTGGTAGAGCCAGATGCCCGAGCGCACGGCTTCAAAGCGGTAGGTGAGGGATTCACCGGGGGCGATGGTGCGCATAACCTCGTCGGGGGAGACGGTTCCGGCGTGGAAGTCTACCGAGTGCCCCATGCTCCCGTTGTTGACGAGTGTAATTTCAAAAATATCGCCCACGCGCCCGCGCAGGGTGGGGCCCATGTAGGAGCCGTTGAAGGTCCAGGCGTTGAGATTGACCCCGGGGGCGATTTCGCGGGGGAGTTCCTGCACATCCAGGGTCTGGCGGTGCACGGTGCGGCCGTCGATGCTTTCACCGTCGGCTACGGGAGCCAGGGCAGCATCACGGGTCTGGTAGCTATCCGAGATATCGCCCTGCAGGTCAATATCGGTGGGGGCTAGTACCGAGTCGGTCGACCCGCCGGTGCTGTGCCCGGCGTGGGCTGAACTGTCGGCGGCGCTGGTGCCCGCCTGGGCGGCGTCCGCCCCGCTTGCTACCACCATGAAGGTCATGCCCATAGCTTTGTGCCCGACCACCGAGCACCAGCCCTCTAGGTCACCGGTGATGATGCCGACGTCCACGCTCTTGGTTGCCCCGGGGTCGATGCGGCCGGTGGAGGTTCCGTTGGAGAAGGTTAGGTCGTGGGCGTTCTTGGCGTCGGTGTTGGTGACCTCAATGATCAGGCGGTTGCCCACCGGCACCTCTGCGGTGTCGGGGGTAAAGCGCATGTCGGCGGTGGCTTCGACGGCCAGGGTGGTGGTTTGGCCGGTGGCAATCCCGGCGGATGTGGGCGCGGCAAGTCGGGCGCGGGCCGCCGGGTCAACTGCGACCACTAGGGCTACGATCAGAGCAACAGCCAGGGCACCGATGAGGGCATTGCGCAGGTGGGGTACGGGAGTCGGTGTGAGCGCCTCGGGGTCGGGGGTGGGTGCCTCGCCGCGGGCCCGGGCCTGAATCATGGCCTTGCGCGCACTGACGGAGGCCCGCACCCCGCGCATCATGAGGGGGATGAAGGCGAAGAGGGTAAAGGCTCCGAGCAGGGAGGCGCCGGTGCGCACCCAAGAGCCGGTGAGGGAAACCGGCAGGATGAAGATGAGCAGGGAGAGGTTGACCATGACGGCGCGGCCCGCCGCGAAGCGGTTGAACTCCTTGTTTGCGGCGCGGACGGCCTTGGGGCCGCCGCCCATACGGGCAGGCAGTAGGTAGGTCATGGCACCCAGCAGGGTCTGGGCTAGAAAACCGGCAACAAAAATAGGGGTGACCTGGCGCAGGGTCAGGGAGTCAAAGGGGGAGATAGCGACCAGGTAGGCAGAGAAAAGGACGCCCGCGGTCAGCCAGACCATGCCGGCAGCTACCGAGAAGGTCGCGTAGTCGGCAGGCTTCTTGGCGGCAGCGGTGCGCACCATGAGGGTAAGAACTAGCCCCAGGGCACCGGCGTAGAGCAGCAGGCCGGCAACAGCCAGCCAGGTGAGACCTGCCAGGGCACCTGCCACAGTGAGCCCCAACCCCGCGCACAGGCCTGCCAGGGCGCGGGCGGAGCGGACGACGGCGTCCGGCACCATGACCGTGCGCAGCATGGTCGGCCAGAGGGTCATCAGGGTGCCCACTACCGTGACACCCACAAAGCCCAGAACGTTGATAGCCTCGTGGGCCAGTAGGAGACGGCCGTGCCAGGTGGCACTCAGCCCGTCATAGGCCAGCAGGGCACCAAAAGTAGCGCCCACCGGCAGAAGCCAGGAGGCCGCAATGTAGTAGCGAATCGTCACCCCAAAGCGGGCAGGTAGGGCAGCATGCATCTGCTGCAGCAGGGCAACCCCGTGCCAGGTCACCGCAGCGCCCACGCCCACCGAGCCGAGCACCGTCAGCGGGTAGAGAGAAAAGACCACACCCACCATCAGCACCACCATCGAGGCGTTGAGGGCATAGATACGGACTAGCTGCACCGGTCGGGCAGTGTCGGGGAGCTTGTGCTTGAGCAGGGCCTCGGTGAAGTGCTGGGACCACACCAGAATCGAGTTGGTGATGAGACCCAGGGTGACCATGTGAACCATCAGCCAAAGGGACTCTGGAATCCACCGGTGGGTCATGAGCACAATGAACAGGGCAAACATCCACAGGGACACCGGTTTAGAAGCCCTGCGGTGCCAGGTGCGGCGGCCGGTGGCGATATCGCGGGCCTGCCGGTCGGTAATAGGTGCACCGGGGGCATCGAGCGGACGCGCCCCCAGAGTCAGCTGCTCGCGGTAACCGGGGCGGGGGGCGGCGTCCTTATCTGGCATCTCTACTCCAAAACTTGTATGCGTAATGCTGATTATATCAGTGTGGTTTTACGATGAGATAGCTAAGCATTGGGCATACCTCTGCCTATCGACCCTCTTGCTCCTCGCCTGGGGGCTCGTCGCAATTCACGCCAGCCCCGGCCAATAGGCTTCGGCATGCCCAATGCTTGCCAGTAACCGCACCGGTAAACTGAACAGTATGACCCTAGCTATCGTGATGACCCTTATCGCCGTCGTCCTCATTGCCGTCGGTATTGTCGGTATCGTCTACCCCATCCTGCCCGGCTCCTTCGCCGTGCTCGGCGGCGTGCTGCTCTGGGGGCTTACCCTGCACGGGCCGGAAGGCTGGTGGCTCCTCGGCCTAGGCCTTCCCATCATGATTGCGGGCATGGCCGCCCAGGCTCTCCTCACCGGCAAGACCCTCAAACAGCGAGCCATTCCCAACCGCTCTATTCTCTGGGGCGTGCTCGGCGCGGTAATCGGCATGTTCGTAATCCCCGTCGTCGGCCTCTTCGTCGGCTTCGCGGTAGCCCTGCTGCTCAGCGAAACCGTGCGCAGCCAGGGCGATATCGCCACCTCAGCACGCAGCACCCTGGCCGCCCTCAAATCAATGGGCATCGGCATCCTCATCGAACTCGCCGCAGCCCTCACCACCGGCACCATCTTCACTATCTGCGCCATCACCTACTTCATCACCGCCTAGCCGGTAGACTGGTTTCCCGTGAAAACACTGCCTGCTTCCCTCATCCTTGCCGCCACCGCCATCGTCCAGGCCCTCGGTATCTTCCGCTACACCGAAGACACCATGGCCCTCTCCGGTCAAATCTTCTTCCCCGTGCTCTTTGCACTCATGGCCATCTACATCACCTGGCGCAACAAAGAAAACAACGGCGCCTTCCCCCTCGCCCACATCATCATCGCCGCCCTCGCCGTCGTAGCCCTGGGCGCCACCATCGCCGGGTGGAGCGCCAGCCTCTACTACTTCTACCCCTCCTACTACGTCTTCTACGCAGCCCTCGGCCTGCTCGTTCTCGAACTCGCCCTGCGCATCGCCGCCCTGCCCAAGAAAGCCGCCGAGGAGCGTCCTGCCAAACGCCTACCCGGCCGCGCCAAAACCAAGCGCGGCACCAACCTGGTAGCCGTCCGCAAGACCGCAGATCGGGACGCCGCAACCCCCACCGAAAAGTAGCCCCAGGTGCCCCTCTTCAGCCTCACCACCCGCCTGCCCGCCCGGCACATCATCTGGCCGGCCCTCACCGGCATCTTCTTCATAGCGGTCATGCAGTGGCACATCCGCCACTCCATGATCCTCAACGGCCAAGACTTCGAGGTCTACCGCACCGGCGCAGGCGTAGTCTTCGGCGACCTCTACCCCGGCAAAACCCTCTACAACTACTACCTCGAAGACGGGCAGCCCATCACCCTGCCCTTCACCTACCCGCCCTTTGCGGTCATGGTCTTCGCCCCCTTCGCCTTCCTGCCCCTCTGGGCCGGCGCCGGGGTCATGACCCTCCTGGCCGTCCTAGCAGCCCTCTGGATCTCGGTGCTGATTCTCAACCACGCGCGCGCTCGCGGTATCACCGTGCCCGGCGAGGCCCTGCTGGGTAGCCGCTCAACGGTTGTAGTGATGGCTACCTGCATCACCATGTTCAGCCCCTGGGACCGCGGTATTGGCCTAGCCCAAATCAATGCCCTGATCCTGTTGCTGGTGCTCATCGACCTGCTCCGCCCAGCCACCCGGGTGCCCCGCGGGGTGCTCATCGGTATCGCTGGCGGTATCAAACTCACCCCGCTAGCCTTCGGCCTAATCCTGCTCATGCGCCGGGACATCAAGGGGGTGTTCACCCTGGGCGCCACCTTCGCAGCCACGGTCGCTGCAGGGTTCATCTTCATGCCCGCCACCGCCCGCGAATTCTGGTTCTTCGCCATCTCAGACCCCTCCCGCGTGGGCAACATCGCCTATGTCGATAACATCTCCACCCTGGGCTGGCTTCTGCACCTGGGGCTTGCTGAGGAGCCGCTGCTCTTGGCGTTGCGCTACGGCCTTATTCTGGCCCTGCTGGTGGGCGTAGCCTACCTCATTCCGGTGCTGCACCGCCGCGGCATGGTGCTCTCCCAGATAGCCCTCAACGGGTTTCTCATGATGGCCATGTCGCCCATTTCTTGGTCCCACCACAACATATGGCTACCCCTGCTGATTGCCGCCTTCTGGCTGGACGCCTTCCCCACCTTCTTCACCCTCGCCCCCCGCGCTGTCCGCCTACTGGCCGGTGCCCTAACGGTCATCGGCTTCGCCGGGCTCATCTACGGGCCCATGCGCATTGGCATTCGCCTGGACCCCACCACCCACAACCTCGACGAGCTCAGCCAGGCTGCCCTGGCGGCGTCCTCTGCCCCCATCATCTGCCTCACCGCAGCGGTGCTGCTCTGGGTCGCGGTTGCGGTGCGCTACCGGCGGGCGCTCGCCAGCTAGCCCCCGGGGCACGAATTATGACGCGGACGCCCGCCCTCCCCTTGCGCGGGGTAGGGCGGGTTTCGCTAGGGTAGAGGCATGAGCACACCCAACGAGCCCCGTATTCCCTGGCAGACACCCGCCCCCAACCCACCGCAGGCTGCGGCACCGGGCTACGGGGCGGCGTCCGCCCACCCGCAGGGGCAGGTGCCCCACCCGCTAGCAACCCACCCCAACCCGGTGCCCCTGCCACCGGTCGGCTGGCGCCCCGGCTATCGGCAGGAGAAGCAGAATCTGGGCTACCACCGGCTCTCCCACGCCGACCCTAAAGGTGCCTGGTGGAAGCCCCTGGTCGAAGCTGTCATCGGGGTGCCACTCTACCTGGTGCTCTCCCTGCTGCTGGTTGTCGCCTTCTTCTTCGTGCTCCTGCTGGGCCTTGACCCCGCCCTACCCGCTGACCCCAGCTACCTCATCCTCGCTGCGAGCCCGGGAATCCTTGAACAAGAGGCCCTGCGGAGCCCCGCCACTTTCGTCTTCCTATTCGGGTCTGTAGCCCTCATGTTCCCCGCCCTCTGGGTTGCCCGCCTGATTCTGGGGCCCAAGCCCTGGGGTCTGATTCACTCGGTCGCCGGGCGTATGCGCTGGGGCTGGCTGGCTACCTGCTTTGGGATAGCCGCCCTGCTCATTGTGGCCCTGCCCCTCGCCTTTGATGCGGCCCTGGGGGCTCGCTACGTTCCCAGCACGACCCTGCCGGTGAGCGGCCTCATTGCTATGTTGGTCGCTATCGCCCTGGTGGTGCCGGTACAGGCTTACGCAGAAGAACTGGTCTTCCGCGGCTACCTCATGCAGACCATCGGCCGCTGGCTGAAACACCCCGCCTGGGCCATCGTGATTCCGGCCCCGCTCTTTATGCTGGGGCACCTCTACGACCTGTGGGGTCAGCTCTCTGTGCTAGTCATGGGCCTGGCCGCAGGGTACATCACCTGGCGCACCGGCGGGCTCGAAGCGGCGATCGCCCTACACGTGGTCAACAACCTGCTGGCCATGAGCTTCGGTGTGCTGGGCATGGCCGACCCCTTCCTGCAGCAGGGCTCTACCGTGGGCATGTTCATCTCGTCGCTGGTATCGAACGGCCTGTTCGTGCTGGTCGTTATCTGGGCGGCGAACCGTCGCGGGCTAGAACGCACCCGCCCAGCCCTGGTCTGGGTCAAGGAAGGCCACCCTGAAGAGTCGCAGCCTGTCCGGTAAAATGTGGTCTATGACTCTTTCACAGACCTTCGATGCCCGAACCAACATTGATGATTTAGCCGCCTTCGTCACCGCGTCCCCCACCTCCTTCCACGCGGCGACCGAGGCCGCCCGCCGCCTGACCGCTGCCGGCTTCACCGAGCTGAGCGAGCGGGACGCCTGGGGCAGTTCAGCTGCGACCGGCAAGCACTTCGTGGTGCGTGACGGGGCCATCATCGCCTGGGCCGGTAGTGCTCAGCATGAAAGCTACCGGGTGCTGGGGGCTCACACCGATTCCCCCGGCTTCAAGGTCAAGCCTAAGTCCTCGGTGCGCACCCTGACCTGGAACCAGGTGGGGGTCGAAGTTTACGGTGGCCCTCTGCTCAACTCCTGGCTGGACCGCGAACTGCGCCTGGCCGGTCGCCTGACTGTGCTGGTGGACGGAGCGCTCGAAACTCGCTTGGTTGCCACCGGGCCGATTGCCCGCGTCCCCCAGCTCGCCATCCACCTGGATCGCGCCGCCAACGAGGGTCTCAAACTTGATAAGCAGGGCAACCTCTACCCCGTCTGGGGCTTTGGTGACTCCACCGGTGATGTGCTGGCCTACCTGGCCGAACGCGCTGAGGGCGGGGCCGTTGACCCCGAAAGCATCGTGGGCTATGACCTCATGTTCGCCGACGCCGCCGAACCCCGCGTCTTCGGTGAGAACGATGAACTCTTTGCCTCCGGGCGTCTGGATAACCTCAGCTCAGTCCACGCCGGCCTCACCGCCCTCATCCGCTACGCCGAGGCCGGGGTAGAGTCGGCCCAGACCGCCGTGCTCGCCGCCTTTGACCACGAAGAAATCGGCTCAGAATCGCGCTCCGGAGCTGCCGGGCCCTTCCTCGAGGACGTCCTGGTTCGACTCTCCGAAGCCCGCGGCGAGTCCGCCGAAGCCTACCGCCGCTCCATCTCTGAGTCGGTCTGCCTCTCCTCAGACGCCGGCCACCTGGTGCACCCCAACTACGCCGGGCACCACGACCCGACCGTCCGCCCCGTGCCCGGCGGCGGGCCCCTGCTCAAAATCAACGCCAACCAGCGCTACGCCACCGACGCCGTCGGCGCCGGAATCTTCGCCCAGGCATGCGCCCTAGCCGAGGTACCCTACCAGGAGTTCGTCTCCAACAACAATGTGCCCTGCGGTTCCACTATCGGTCCCATCACCGCCACCCGCCTGGGTATGCGCACCGTGGACGTCGGCGTCGGCCTGCTCTCCATGCACTCGGCCCGCGAACTCACCACCGTAGCCGACATGGCCCACCTGACCCGCGCGATTGAGGGGTTCTACAGAATCTAGAAGGCACAGCCCGATAGTCTTGTGCGCGTCGGCACCCTGAACGCCAGCCCCGAGCCAGCCGACGCGCACAAGACCACCGGGCTTTACCTTTACTTAACTGCCTTCGCTAAAAAGCGCAGGTGGGCAGGTTCGGGCTTGCGGGTCTTGTCGGCGTAGTCGGGGTGCTTCTCCACCCAGCCCTTGATGTAGGGGCAGACAATGACCGGTTCGTACCCGGCCTCAATGGCCTGGTCGAGGGCACTTTTGACGAGTTTGGATGCCAGCCCGTGCCCGCCGAATTCTTCCTTCACCACCGTGTGGGGGAAGATGCGCTGCTTGCCCCCGCCTTCGGTGTAGGTGAAGAACTGGGTGAAGCCAGCCGGGCTGCCGGAACTGTCGGCAAAGATTTCGTAGGCGCCGCGGCCGTCCTCGTCGCGCTCAGCAACAAGCGGGTTCTCAAGGGTTGCGTTCATAGGGAAGTCCTTTCATGAGACTTATCCAAAAAACCAGGTGAAGCAGGCTCACAGCGAGCGTGAGCCTGTGTAACTTGCTGAATAAGGGCAGGTGGCTAGGCCGGGTGCTGCGACATAATCGAAATCCGGTTAGCCGCGTTCATAGAGATCGCTAGCCACTGCACGGCACTGTACTGCTCATCAGTGAGCACACCCCGGGCGTAGGTGCGGGCAAAGTCGCGGTCCTCGGGGCAGGGGAGCTTCGTGACGGTTTCAGCCAGGAAGAGCGCCGCCTTTTCAGTGAGGCTGTATTCGCTGCTTTCCTCCCAGACGCTCACCAGGGCCCGACGGTTCTCACTTAGCCCCGCCTTAATGGCCCGCTTTGTGTGCACCTTCAGGCAGTAGGCGCAACCGTTAATCTGCGAGATACGCAGGCAGACCAGTTCAATGAGCTGGTCGTCCAGGCCCGCCGCGCGGGCTGACTCGCCCGCCTGCTTGCTCAGGGCACCAAAAGCTGCCCAGGCTGCCGGGTCGGATTTATCGAGATAAAACTCTTTGGGTGTATCAGACATAGCACCAGCTTACTTGCCCGGCTCTCTAGCAAGCAGCTAGACGGGATAGCCCGGGGCAAGCCGGTAATCTAGAGGGTGCCCCGTGAAGAGAGGTAGCCGTGAACCACACCCCCGAATCGCCCTGTACCGGTGGGGCGCGCGTCCGTCCGCCCGCTGCTCCCAAGGACGCCCCCGCGCCTGCTCCTGCCCCCGGCGAGCTGGCGGGGCTCCGGGCCCGTCTGGCTCGCGCCAGCCTTACGGGCCTTCTGGTTTTTGTGGCAATGTGGCTGGTCAACGCGCAGTCCCTCACCAACCCCGTGGATAACGCCGTCTGGCAGGCGTCGCTGACCTGGCGCACGGGCACGCTCGATGCCTTTTTCTCGGTGCTCACCCAGGCCTTCAACACCCTGCCCATGACAATCTATGTGCTGGTGACTCTGGGGTTCTTCATCTGGCGCTACCGCTCTGCCTGGCCCCTGGCGACCCTGGGCGTAACCATGATTCTGGCCCCGCTCACCGTCACCCTCATCAAAAACCTTGTGGACCGCCCGCGTCCCTCCCTCACGCACCGCCTCGTTGAGGAGCTGACCTTCTCGTTCCCGTCGGGGCATTCCACCAGCACCGCTGCCTTCTGCGCTGCCCTCTTCCTTACCGCCTACCCCGCCCTGACGCAGCGAGGACGCCGCGCCCTGGGAGTAGGGCTCGGCGTCCTCGCGGTGACCATCGGGTTTTCCCGTATCTATGTGGGGGGGTGCACTGGGCTACCGACGTGGTCGGCGGCCTAGCCCTGGGCCTGGCAATCGCCTGCCTGGTGCACCTGGCCGTTTTTACTGCCTATACCAGGAATCAAAAATCGTGACCGGGGTGGTGCGCTTATGGCGCGACCGTAAGAACCTGCCCTCGATGTTTTCTGCTGCCGCCGGGTCAATGTCCTTACCTTCGAGGTAGTCGTCGATTTGGTCGTAGGTGACGCCCAGTTCGTCCTCGTCGGTGCGGCCGGGCTTACCGTCGAGCAGATCGGCCGTGGGTACCTTCTCCCACAGGCGGGTATCAGCCCCCAGAACCTTGAGCAGAGCCCGGTTCTGGCGCTTATTCAGACCGAAGAGGGGCATGATGTCAGCTCCACCGTCACCGAACTTGGTAAAGAAGCCGGTGACAGCCTCAGCGCCGTGATCGGTGCCGACCACCAGCAGGTTCTTCTCACCCGCCAGGGCGTACTGGGCAATCATGCGGGCACGGGCCTTCACGTTGCCCTTGTTGAAGTCAGCGATGGGGCGGCCGGTCGCGGTAGCAAAAGCGGACTCGAAGCCGTCAACAGCCTCTGCAATGTTGTAGGTGACGGTCTGCTGGGGCATGATGAAGCGCAGGGCAGCCTGGGCGTCGTCCTCGTCGGCCTGCACCTTGTAGGGTAGGCGGACGGCAATAAACTCAGCCTCAACACCCTCTAGTTCCAGCTGCTCCACAGCCAGCTGGCACAGGCGTCCGGCCAGAGTGGAATCCAGCCCGCCCGAAATGCCCAGCACAAAACCGCGGGTGCCGGTGGCTTTGAGGTAGTCCACGAGGAATTGGACGCGCTTGCGCACCTCCTCAGCCGGGTCGATGGAGGGCTTCACGCCCAGTTCTTCAATGATGTGAGCCTGTAAATCGCGCATGACTCTATGCTACTGCCAGCTCCTACAGACAGAAAGACGCCCCGACCTCTGTAACAGAGGTCGGGGCGCTTCTAACCTTCCTTACACAAGCGGATTACTTGTTAAGGACCTTCTGGTCAAAGCGGTAGATGAAAGCTGCCATCTGATCGCGGTTAACCGGGTCGTAGGGGCGGAAGGTACCATCGGGCCAGCCGGTGGTGATACCCTGCTCAGCCATCCAAGCAATCTCCTTGTAGAAGACGTGCTCGCTTGCTGAAAGATCCTTGAAGGGGCTGTTTGCAGGAACGGTGTATTCAGGTGAGCCAGCCATGCGGTAGAAGAAGGCTGCCATCTGGTCACGGTTCACAGGATCAGCGGGGCGGAAGGTACCATCGGGCCAGCCGGTGGTGATACCCTGCTCAGCCATCCAAGCAATCTCCTTGTAGAAGACGTAATCGGTCGGTACGTCTGAGAAGGGGGAGACAGCGGGCGGAGTGTACTGAGGTGAGCCAGCCATGCGGTAGAAGAAGGCTGCCATCTGATCGCGCTTGACGGGCTCGTAGGGGCGGAAGGTGCCATCGGACCAGCCGGTGGTGATACCGCGGTTAGCCAGCCATGCAATCTCGTTGTAGAAGACATGGTCAGTGGGTACGTCGGTGAAGCGCGGGTTGTTGGTATTAGGGGTCTTCAAACCGCTAACGTTTACAACCTGAGCCTTGTCACCACGAGCACCTGCCTTGATGCCTGCCAGGTCACCGGTGGCGTTGTGCATGTGCAGGAAGAGTGCACGAGCATCGGTGGTGTCTGCTGCACGGTGGGCAGTCAGAGTGTTGGCCGGTGAATCAACGAAGAGGGAGGTACCCACAGCCTGCTCGCTGCTGAAGTAGAGAGCGGGTGCGTAGGGGTTGTACTTGACCCATTCAGTGCTTTCGATATCACCGTTGTGGTACCAGGTGCCTGAGTAGATCTTGTAGCGCAGAGCCTGGGCCTGAGCTGAGGTCAGGTTCAGAGCCTCCAGGCTAAGAGGCATAACCAGGGTGTTGGAGCCCATCAGGTTGGTGTCTACGTCACCGAAGGTGCCGTTGACAGGCTGTGAGTCAATCACTGACCACTGGCCGTTGACCTGCTTGTAGAGGTTCACAACGGGCAGGTCGATACCCGGGATGCGGGTAGTAATAGCGTAGAAGTCAGGGCGGCCGTCACCGTTGACATCGAGGTCTACTTCGTAGAACCAGGTGCGGTTAATGGTTGCCCAGTTAGCCCAAGAGGCGATACCGATGTTGAGGTAGCCGGTAGTGGGGTCTTCACCCTGAGCTTCCAGAACAGGGGCGGTTGAGTTAGCACCTGCATACATGAGGTCAGCTACCTGAGATGAGACACTGCCCAGGGAGCTGGTGGGAATGCGGGGGCTTTCAACACCCAGCTGGAAGGCACCAACAGCGGAGCGGTAACCGCCCTGGTTGAGTTCAGTACCGGAGAGAGTGACTTCGGTGGCGTTTGAGCCGGGGCCGAACTCGATAGCTGAGTTAGCTACCTTCATATCGGCAACGGGCTTGGGAGCTACCTGAACAGGTACGCGCAGCTGAGTATCGCCCTCGGTCAGAATCAGACGTGAAGAAACGGTTGCCAGGTACTGGCGGGCAATTTCCTTATGGGTTTCGAGAGCCGCGGGGTCACGATCCTTAGCGAGCTGGGAACCGTCAAGGGTTGCGGTGAGAGTGATTTCAGCCTGGCCACCGGCAGGAACGGTGACGGTGCTGGGGGCACTGATGGTCGCGCCGGTTACGGTGGAGCTATCGGCCAGGGCTACCTTGAAGGTACGCTCACGGTCGGAGTAGTTCTCAACGGTGACGTTACGGGAGATGGTGAGAGACTCACCTACGGGAACTTCGGGTGCACCGAAGCTGGTTGAGACCTGCTCGGGGCGGTTGGAGTTGTAGACCAGAACATCGGTGTTGACGGCAGCCAGGGCGTCAACACGGCCCGAGCCAACTCGTTCAACAGAGTAGATATTGCCTTCATCGGTAACCAGATCGTGGTTAGCGGTGTTCATGATGGCGGCCTTGATTTCGGCAGGGCCGTAATTCTGGTGGGCCTCCAGCACAAGGGCTGCGATACCTGCAACGTGGGGAGATGACATTGAGGTGCCGGTCATAATCATCGGGTCAGAGCCCAGACCAACACCAGCGGAGCTGATGGAGGTACCGGGAGCAGCGACGTCGGGCTTAGTGAAGCCGTTTACACCAAACTGACCACGGCCGCTTGATGAGTTGAGGGTGTCGAGCGCGCCGGTCTCAAAGACGGTCTTGCCGATCCAGTCAGAATCCAGCTTGATACGCAGGGTACCGGCCTGGGCGGCAGGCAGAGCCTTCTCGGCATCTGCTACGGTCAGGCGGATGCCGGGGATGGTTGAGTTACCGGCGATACCTGAGGTTTCCTTCAGTACCTTGGACGCGAGGACAACACCTGCGCCACCGGCCTTCTCAATGTTGTTGAAGCGGACGGCGGAGCCACAGGGGAAGTTACCTTCGAGGTCTTCGGCCCAGTCAATCCAGACCCACTTGCCGTTGAAGTCGGTTCCCGCGGGGAAAGCTTCACAACCGTAGCGGTTGTTTTCGGGGGCCATGACAACTTCACCGGTGAGCTGGTCCTCAGATGCTGCAGCGTAGTTGAAGCTGATGCTGTAGTCGCCCTGGACGGGGCCAGCGATATTGGCAGGGGAAAGAATCTCGGCCTTGTCAGCGTAGGCATAGGTTCCGATGGAGTTAGCTACGGTCAGAGCTGAGATGGTGTTACCGGGAGTACCCAGGATTGAGTAGGTATCGCCCTGGCCCTGGTAGCTGTTGGCGTTACCGGCTGCAATAACCGAGAGAACACCCTGGCGGTAGAGGGAGTCAATAATGTAGTTTTCGGGGTCATCTACCGCTCCGAAGTCAGCACCCAGGGAGAGATTGACAATGTCTGCCTTGTCGGAGAAATCGCCGTCGCCGTTGGGGTCGAGGGCGCGGTCGAGGGCTTGACCGGTGAGGTTGGTGCTACCGTCACAGCCGAAGACACGCAGGCCGACGACCTTAGCTTCGGGAGCTGCACCCGGGCCAATCTTCATACCCAGAACATCGTCCTGGGTGAGCTTGGTGTAGTCACCGCGGAAGGTGCTGCCATCTGCATTGACGGCAAAGCCCGCAGCGCTACCTGCCACGTGGGTGCCGTGGCCGTTGGCGGTGCAGTCAAGGGGGTTGTTATCGGGCTTCGGTGCGTTAGAGCCGAGGTAGTCGTCACCGGCTAGGTCGTAGCCACCGACGAACTTTTCGGGATCGTAGAGGCCACTGTCTGCAGCGGGCATATCGGTTGAGGCCTTAGCTTCATTGTAGGCTTCAACGGTGCCGGGGCCACCAAACGCTGCGTGGGTGTAGTCCACACCGGAGTCGATGACGGCGATGGTGACGTCCTTACCGGTCTTGCCGGTCTGTACCCAGGTGTTGAGGGCCTCGGTGG
This sequence comes from Rothia nasimurium, assembly GCF_042660305.1. Lineage (NCBI taxonomy): Bacteria > Bacillati > Actinomycetota > Actinomycetes > Micrococcales > Micrococcaceae > Rothia > Rothia nasimurium. The sequence continues at coordinate 169,420 of NZ_JBHSTW010000001.1, read as the reverse complement.
TGATAGCGGTACCGCCGTTGGTGCGTTCCTTGGGGACGATGCGGGAGATGCGAACAACGTCGCTACGCTGGGCCAGCGCGCGGAGCTCTTCGGCGTCACCGCGCAGAGCGGTTCCTCGCAGGACGTTGTGGGTGGTGTAGATGACCTCTGCATTAGCCTGGGTGGCGACCTGCTGGGTCTGGGATTCTACACGCTGGGCGATGGCTTCAACCTGGGCTTGGGCCTGCACAGGATCGCTTTCGCCAGAAAGGACGCTGCGGGGCTGGGTGCTTTCGTAGGCGCCATTTCCTCGGAACTGAACGAAGACCTCAACTGTGCCTTCAGCCTCTGCCAGTGAGCCCCCAATTTTGCTGGTGACATCGTTAGCTTGGGTTGAAGGGTTGAGGTCTACATCGTATGCCTGGGCCGGTGGAGCGGCCATAGGCAAGGAAAGCGCGAGACCAAGCAGGGCAGCTGCACTGCCTTGTGCGGCCTTCCGTCGCATAGGATTCTTCTTCATGGGTTTCCTTAGGGTGTGTGTATTAACGCCCACGGGTGGTGAGTGTCATTATCTATCTAACCGTTGTGAGGTGGGTCTCTGTCAAGGGGTTTCTCATAATGTGTACGGAATTAACTGGACAGATAGTGAGCGACCCCTATCGTTTTACTGGGGTAATCAGTAGAACGTATAGGGGTCGCTAGTGAGAGGATCCGACTCAGTGCGAACCTTCTGCTACAGGTTTACCTCTTTTTAGCCAGGACGCTCTGGTCGTAGCGGTAGAGGAATGCTGCCATCGCACCACGCTTGATGGGGGTGTATGGACGGTAGGTGCCGTCCTCCCAGCCATAGGTGATGCCGGTTGACTGTAGCCAGAGAATCTCCTTGTGGAAAATATCTGCTGAGCTTACGTCAACGAAGGGAGATTCAGCGGGAGCAGTGAAGTCCGGTGAACCTGCGTAGCGATAGAAGAAGGCAGCCATCGCATCTCGATTGACGGGTGCATCGGGGCGGTAAGTACCATCAGGCCAACCGGTGGTGATACCCATGGAGTGCATCCAAGCGATTTCCTTGTAGAAAGTATGATCGGTGGGCACATCGGTAAAGGGTGAGACCGTCGGTGCGGTGTACTGGGGTGACCCTGCGAGGCGGTAGAAGAATGCTGCCATTGCATCGCGTTTTACTTCTTCCTGAGGGCGGAAGGTGCCGTCTGACCAGCCGCGGCTAATGCCACGCTGGGCTAGCCATGAAATTTCTTCATAGAAGAGATCACCAGGTTGGACGTCGGTAAAACGCGGTGCATTCACCTGGACAGGGGCCGCGCTGCCGGCGTTCACGATTTCGGCGCGTCCGCCGTCCTCGCCCTTCTTGATGCCGCTCAGGTCGCCGGTGGCGTTGTGCAGGTGCAAGAAGAGGCCCTGGGCCTTATTGTCGGTGCCGCGGTAGGCGGTGATTTCGTTATCGGGGGAGTCTACGTAGAGACCGGGGCCAATCTGCTGATCAGAGCCAAACGCCAGATCGGGCACAAAGGGGTTGTAGGAAATCCAGCCGGTGGTATCTACAAGGGTGTCGTGGCCTGCAGCTACGGTATATACCAGGTAGCGCAGTGACTTCAGGGAGTCCTTGGTGATGCCGAGCTTGGTCAGTGAGATAGGAATGACCATGGCGTTGTTATCCATGATGTTGGTATCAACATCACCCCATACACCGTTGATGGGGACGATATCTACGATCTTGCGGCTCCAACCGTTGCTGCCGTAGACCACTGCTACCGGGTAATCCACGCCGGGGAGGCGCTGGGTGACAATCAGGTATTCGGCACCGCCGTCACCGTTGGTGTCTACCTCGATATTGAAGGTAAGTGCCGGCGTAAGTGATTCCCAGTTAGCCCAGGTTGAGATACCAAAGCTCAGGTAGGTGTCCTGGTCGGTGGTATCGGTGTAGAGCTGGTAGGCGTAGTTGCTGTTGGCACCTACGTACTGCAGGTCGCCAGCCTGGGCAGAAGGTACACCGAGGGTGCTGGTCTGCTGGCGGGGGCTTGAGTAGCCCAGCTCAAAACCTGCTACCGCAGAGACGTAGTTACCCTGGTTGAGCTCGGTGCCCTTGAGGGTAACCGGTGCAGTTTCTTCGAAGGGTTCAAAGTTGATATTGCCATCGACGCTCATATTAGCAACGGGCTTGGGAGCTACCTGCACGGGGGCACGCAGCTGCTCGTCGCCGTCGGTCAGGGTGAGGCGGCTAGAGAGGGAGGCAATGTACTGACGGGCAATGTCAGTCTTCAAATCACCCGAGTAGTGGGTGGCTAAGGTGCTCTGGTCAAGGTCCTTGGCCAGCTCTGAGCCGTTGATAGTAACGGTGACGGGGATACCTGCAGTAGCACCCGGGGCCACGGTGACGGTTTCGGGGGCAGAGATGCTTACGCCCTGCAGGGTGTTGCTCCCGGTGAAGCCGACCTTGAACGTGCGGGTGGTATCGCCACGATTCTCTACGATGAAGCTCCGGGTGAGGGTCTGGGTATCACCCGGGGCAACCTCAACTACGCCGAAGCTGCTGGATACCTGTTCCTTGCGGTCTGCGTTGTAGAGCAGGACGTCAGTATTGACGGCCTTGTAGGCGTCTACGCGGCCTGAGCCCACGCGCTCCACGGTGAAGATGTCGCCCTCAGCGTCGCGCAGATCGTGAACAGCGGTGTTCATGATGGCGGCCTTGATGTCGGCAGGGCCGTAGTCAGGGTGTGCCTCAGCAACCAGTGCAGCAATACCAGCAACGTGAGGAGCTGCCATCGAGGTGCCGGTCATGGTGGCATGAAGGGTGCCGCCACCTGCGGCAGCTGAACGGATGGAGGTTCCGGGGGCTGCGACGTCCGGCTTGGTAAAGCCCTTGCTGCCGTGCTGGCCGCGGGAGGTCGAGGTGTTCAGGGTATCGAGTGCGCCGGTTTCCTTGACGGTGTTACCAATCCAGTCTGCATTGAGGCGGATGGTGACGTTCTCGCCTGCTGCCACGGCTGCGCGCACCTTCGTGGCATCGTCCACGGTCAGGCGGACGCCGGGGATAGTGTTGTTGCCCGCGATGCCGGTGGTCTCGTCCTTGACGCGGGAGGCGAGGACGACGCCTGCACCGCCAGCCTTAGCGATGTTGTTGAATCGCACGGCTGAGCCGCAGGGGAAGGTGGTGGGGGAGTCTGCCCAGTCGATGAAGACCCACTTACCTTCAAAATCAACGTCTTCTGGGTAGGCGTCGCAGGCGTAGGGGTTTTCGGGAGTGGTCATGACAATTTCGCCGGTGAGGCGCTCTTCGGTGGCGTCAGCGTAGTTAAAGTTGACGCTGTAATCGCCAACGACCTTGCCGGCGAGGCCTTCGGGGGCGATAATTTCGGCGCCGTCGCCGTAGGAGTAGGTGCCTACGGAGTTGGCAACCGCCAGTGAAGCTACGTTATTGGCGGGGTTGCCCAGGATGTTGTAGGTGTCGCCAACGCCCTGGTTGTTGTTGGCGTTACCGGCTGCGGTGACAGCCAGGACGCCGTTGCGGTACAGGGCGTCCATCATTGCGTTTTCGGGGTCGTCGGCCGGGCCGAAGTCGGTGCCCAGGGAGAGGTTGACGATGTCTGCCTTGTCGGAGAAATCGCCGTCACCGTTGGGGTCGAGGGCGCGGTCGAGAGCCTGACCGGTCAGGGAGGTTGAGCCGGAGCAGCCGAATACTCGGAAGCCTAGAAGTTTAGCTTCGGGGGCTGAGCCCGGGCCGATGAGCATGTCCTTGACGTCTTCAGGCTGCAGGGTGGTGTAGTCGCCCTCGAAGGTGCTGCCGTCGGCGTTGATGCCGTAGCCTGCGGCGCTACCGGCGACGTGGGTTCCGTGGCCTGCAAAAGAGCAGTCAATGGGGTTGGTGTCGGGTTTGGGGCGGTTCATGCCGTTATAGCTGTCGCCCGAGAAGTCGTAACCTCCGACAAACTTTTCAGGGTCGTAGAGACCGGAGTCTTCCGCGGGCAAGTCAGCCATGCGGATAGCCTCTTCGTAGGCATCAATCGTGCCGGGGCCGCCAAAAAGGGCGTGGGTGTAGTCGATGCCCGTATCGACTACGGCGATGGTAACGTCCTTACCGGTTTTGCCGGTCTGTACCCAAGTATTGACCGTCTCGGTATCGAGGGCTGTACCTGTGGTGGTGCGCTCCTTGGGGATGATGCGGGAGATTCGTTCCACATCGCCACGCTCTGCCAGGGCTCGGATAGCCTCGGCATCGCCGGTGATGGCGGTGCCACGTACGGTGTTGTGGGTGGTGTAGATAATCTCTGCGCCGGCCTGTGAGGCAACCTGCTGGGCCTGCGACTCAACGCGCTGGGCAATGGCATTCACCTGGGCTTGAGCACTCACAGGCTCACGCTGGCCGGAGCGGACGTTCTGGGGCTGGGTGCTCTCAAAAGCGCCGGTGCCGCGGAACTGGACGAAGGCCTCAACGGTGCCCTCTGCATTAGCCAGGGATTCGCTGACCTTGCCTGCGGTGTTGCTGGACTGGGGTGCCAGATCGCTGTCGTATGCCTGCGCCGGGGGTGCGACAAGCGGCAGGGAAAGAGCCAGGCCCAGCAAGGCTGCAGCGCTACCCTGGGCTGCTTTCTTGTGGAAGGAGGATTCTTTCATGGGATTCCTTAGGTGTGCATGTTCTGCATACATGAGTGGTGTATGTCACTATCCAATAAGCGGTCTGTGGGGGTTCTGTGTCAAGTGTTTTGCAAAAACAACGTGATTTTGAAGTGCTGGCGTAACACAGAAATACATATGCTTATGGGGTGCCATGCCCTGGCGAAGACGGGCGAATAGATAAGCTAGATAGCACAGTGGAGACAAGCAAAGGCGTACTACCATGACTGAACAGAATCAGAACCCCTACGGCGACTACGGCAATCAGAGCGGGCCGGGGCAGGGCCCCGTTGGTCAGCCTGGCCCCGCATACCAGCAACCTGGCGCCCCGGGACAACCCTACAGTGGCCAGCACGGTTATGGGCAGGGTCCCAATGTTGCTTCCCCGACCTATGATGCTTACGGCAACCTTATTCCTGCTGATGCCAAGAGCATGGCCATGTTTGCCCATCTCTCGGGCCTGCTGGGCCTGATATTGACCGCATCTTTCGCGAGTTTTGTGGGGCCCCTGATCTTCTGGGCTATCTACAAAGACAAGCCGGGGTACGCCTTTGTGCGCGTGGCCGCTGCGGGCGCCTTCAACTTCAATTTCACTCTCTGGCTAGTGAATATTGCCGCCTGGGTACTTACTATCGTGACTTTTGGAATAGCGGGTCTATTTACCTGGATTGTCTTTATTGCGGTATGGGTAGCCCTGATCGTTGTGCACATTCTTGCAGCGGTGAAGGCCAATAACGGTGAAGTTTTCACCTACCCCATGACCCTCACCGTATTGAAATAAAGCCCTAACGAGAAAGTTCGTCGAGCAGGGTCCTGACGCGGCTATCAATATCGTCGCGAATCAGGGCCATACGCTCTGCACCCTCAATACCCTGGTGAGAAGGTTCTACAGTTTCCCAACGCTCGGTCTTAGCCAGAATCGCAGGGTCATCGGTTTCAAGCTGGGCAGCAGTCCCCACAATAACAATGCGGTCTGCGGCAGCTAGATCTTCGGCCGACGCGAACTTGGGGGTACCTGCGCTCATATCTGCCCCAATTTCGGCCAGCGAAGCGGCCGACTCAGCGTTCACCGCACTACCCACCGCAGCCTTGGTACCCGCGGACGTCGCGCGCACGCGTCCTTGCGCATGAAGGTTCATCAGGGCCTCAGCCATCTGCGACTTACCCTTGTTGGACTGGCAAATAAAAAGGACGCTGGGGGTGGGGTTCACGGGGCCTCCTCGGGTTTAGAAAGAGTTGGTTGCTACCCATTGTTTAAGGGCGCGTGTGTAGGCAAGATTGCTTTCTTCTGATGCCGTTTCGAACAATGTTTGCCACGCATTAATTACTGGCTGAGGAAAAACATTAGCTTGACGAAGAACCTCAGCTGTGAATGCGATTGGATGCAGGCCGGAAGCAGTGGTGATACCTGTGTCGGTAACAACTTTGGTATCTAGGTAGAATCTCTCCCCGGTATAGCCAGGAGCCTGCTGCAGAAAAGATATTGAGTTAGATGTGTGGGCACGGGAATTCAAAAACCCGCAACGTGCTAAAAAGTACGTTGCTCCACAAATTGCAGATACTGGTTTTTCTTGCTCCAATAAAGCAGCGACCGTTTGATACAAAGTGCTGTGTCCCTTTCCGTAGGTAGCAGCACCGGGTATTACTAGAGTAGCAAGGGCCTTATCATCGCAAATTTTTTCGACTGTAGTTGTCGGCGTAATAGATAGGCCTCCCTGAGAATAGACGGTATCTAAGGTTTCTCCGGCAAAGGCAACGTGGTACTGTCCTGGTCTTGCTTTTTCTGCTATGGCTAATTGAGTTGTAATGTAAGCATATTCCCAGTCAGCCATCGTATCCGTTGCATAGATAGCTACTATTTTGGGACGTTGTTCCATAACCTCTAGGATATCAATCTGCTGTATAAGCATAAGGATATTTGTCCTCATGATTCATTGAGCCGATATCTCTTCGTAGGTGGAGTAGGCAGGCACCTCATGGTGGTCTTGGCGAAGATGCAGAACCCTGATAAGCAGAGTTCTGGTTTAGCTGTTTTTGACGCCTGTCCTGCATCGTATACGCCGTTCAAGGTTGTGTAGAACGAGTTCTGTTTCCTGACTTTGCCGGCCAGATATTTCCCACAGTCCATTTATTTCCTTCCGGCAAAAGTGTTATGTTGATTCGTCTGAACTTTTAACACTCACAGTTGGAGATCCCCCGCTTGACTTCACACGACGCCTACCTCAACGCAGCCGTTGACCCCGAACTCAACCCCGTCTTCCCCCGCATCGACTTCCGCTACCTCTCAGAAGCCGACATGATTGCAGCGGGCGTAGAAGACGTCGCCGCTTGCACCGACGCCATGGAAGAAGCCCTGGCCCTGCACGCCCGCGGCGACTACCGCATGGCCGGCCACAACGGCGAATCCCACGGCGCTAAGGTACAGTTCCCCGTCAACCCCGCCCACGAAGGCATGCCCGCCGACGGCCCCGACCGCCGCTACGTCGCCATGCCCGCCTACCTGGGCGGCTCCTTCCGCACCATGGGCGTCAAAACCTACGCTTCTAACATCGACAACCGCGAGATTGGCCTACCCCGCTCCATTCTCATGCTCACCCTCAACGACGCAACCTCCGGCGCCCCCCTCGCCTACATGAGCGCCAACCTACTCTCGGCCTACCGCACCGGCTGCGCCTCCGGCGTCGGCGCCCGCCGCTTCGCCCCCAAGAACGCCAAGGTGCTCGGCCTGCTGGGCCCCGGCGTCATCGCCAAAGCAACTGTTGCAGCCCTCATCGAAGCCCGCCCCACGGTCGACACCATCAAGGTACTCGGCCGCTCCCAAAAGGGCATCGACACCTTCATCAGCTGGGCCGAAGAAACCTACCCCGGCATGAACGTCATCGCCGTTGAAGAACTCGAAGAAGTCGTGCGCGACTCAGACATCGTCACCTTCTGCACCTCAATCCACGTGGGCGACCCCGAAACCTACCCCACTGTCCGCCGCGAATGGGTCAAGCCCGGCGCCTTCTTCGCCATGCCCGCCGCCTGCAACCTCGACGAAGGCATGTTCGAACCTGACGTGCGTAAACTCGTCGACAACGCCGGCATGTATGACGCCTGGGCCGAAGAAACCGAACCCGGCAAATCCCACAACTACGTCTCCATCGTCGGCTGCAAGTTCAACGACCGCATCCATAACGGCCTCATGGCCCCTGAAGAACTGCGTGACATGGGCGAAGCCCTCAACCACCCCGCCCCCGAGGACGACGAAGAAAAAATCACCGTCTACTCCGTCGGCGGCATGCCCATTGAGGACGTCGCCTGGGGCACCGTGGTCTACCGCAATGCCGTCCGCAAGGGCATCGGCACCGTGCTGAACCTCTGGGACGTCCCCGCAATGTCCTAGCGCTCGGGTACGCAAAAGGACGCCGGTGAGTAGTTCACCGGCGTCCTTTTAGTTAAGCGGGGGTGCGGGGGACGGGCGTGCTGGAAGCCTGCTGGCACGGGGCTGGCGTGAATCGCTGCGAGCCCCCCAGGGCGAGCTGCGAGAGGGTCAGCAGGCGGAAGCACGGCCGTCCCCCGCACTTTATATAGCTTCTTCTACCAGATACGCACGCGCTCCTCCGGTGCCAGATAGAGGCCGTTCTCGGGCTGCACGTCGAAGGCGGTGTAGAACTCGTCGATATTGCGGACAACGCCGTTGACGCGGAACTCCTCGGGGGAGTGCGGGTCGATGGCCAGGAACATCTCGGCGGTCTGCGGGCGGGTCTTCATGCGCCAGCCCTGGGCCCAGGAGATAAAGACGCGCTGGGTGGCGGTCAGACCGTCGATGACGGGGGCGGTCTCGAGGGTGAGGTCCTGGCGTTCCAGGTAAATCTGGTAGGCCTTGAGTGCGATGGAAAGGCCGCCCAGGTCACCGATGTTTTCGCCCAGGGTCAGTTCGCCATTGACGGTGAACTTCTCGGGGTCTAGGCCGGTGGGGGTGTAGCCGTTGTACTGCTCCACCAGGGCCTTGGTGCGGGCGGTGAATTCTTCGCGGTCGGCGTCCGTCCACCAGTTGTTGAGTGCACCGGTGCCGTCGTACTTGGAGCCCTGGTCGTCGAAGCCGTGGCCGATCTCGTGGCCAATGACGCCGCCGATAGCGCCGTAGTTGACGGCGGCGTCCGCGTCCACGTCGAAGTAGGGGGCCTGCAGGATTGCGGCGGGGAAGACGATTTCGTTAGCCGGGGGCATGTAGTAGGCGTTGACGGTCTGCGGGGTCATGAGCCACTCGGTCTTGTCAACGGGCTCATTGATGCGGGCAATCTGGAACTCGTGCTCAAAGACGCCCGAGCGGCGCAGGTTCTCGAAGAGGTCGTCAGTCAGTTCTAGGGCGGAGTAGTCGCGCCACTTGTCGGGGTAGCCGATCTTGGTGACGAACTTGCTGAGCTTCTCGAGGGCACGGGCGCGGGTCTCGTCGGTCATCCAGTCTAGGTCGGTGATGGAGCGGCGGTAGGCTTCGAGCAGGTCGTCTACCAGTTCCATCATTTTGGCCTTGTGGGTGGGCGGGAAGTGAATCGCCACGTACTCCTTGCCCAGTTCTTCACCCAGGGAGTTTTCGACCAGGCCGACGCCGCGCTTCCAGCGGTCACGCAGTTCTTCGGAGCCTGAGAGGGTGCGGCCGTAGAAGTCAAAGTTCTCTTCAACGATGGCCTGGTTGAGGTAGGGGGCGCGGGAGTGAGCCATGTGCCAGATGTACCAGAGCTTCCAGATGAAGAGGGGAGCGGTGGCCCACATCTGGGCGGCTGCCTCAAAGTAGGAGGGCTGGTTGACCACAACGGTGCCGGCCTTCTCTGTGGAAATACCCATGTCTGCCAGCCAGGTGGTGAAGGGGAAGCCGGGGAACTTCTCGTCCAGGTCGGCGGCCTTGACCGGGTTGTAGCGGGCATCGGCGTCGCGGGTGCGCACGTTATCCCAGTGGTGGGAGGCGATTTCGGTTTCGTGGGCGAAGACGGCGCGGGCGGCGTCTGCCGGTTCAAGCCCGAAGTTCTCGGCCAGGCCGGTCAGCTCAAACATGCGCTCAATGTGGGCGACGTAGGCCTCGCGCAGCTCGGCGTATTTTTCGTCGCGGTAGTAGGACTCATCGGGCAGACCCAGGCCGGTCTGCGCCAGGTAGAGCACGTACTTCTGGGGGTTCTTGGCGTCGATGCTGGTGTACCAGCCGAAGGGGCCGCCGTGGCCCTGGCGGTCAAGTTCAGCCATCACACGCACGAAGTCCTCGGGGGTAGCTGCCTCCAGCACTGGCTGCACTTCGGCGTGCAGCGGGGCGGTGGCGTCCGCCTCAATTTTCTCGGTGTTCATGAAGGAGGAGTAGAGGGCGCCAATGCGTGAGGACGGTTGCTCGGCGGCGAACTTCTCGACGATGTCGCGCACGTGTTCCTCGGCTGCATCGCGCAGGAAGTACATGCCGCCGTCGCGGGAGCGGTCGGCGGGGATCTCGTGGGAATCGTACCAGGTGCCGTTGACGTGGCGGAAGAAGTCGTCAGCGGGGTTGGTGGCGGGATCAAGGAAGCTAGTGTCGATACCTGAGTTAGTCATATCACCTAGTTTAGGGGTGCGGACGCCGCCCGTCAGGTGCCCTGCGCTGGTTCGGCTCAGAGCGTGAGGGGGAGCTGTTCCGCCCCCTTCCGCTGCTCCGTGTTCTGCCGTCCCGTTATTTTGTACCGTGCCCTGCCCACTTTTTGGGTCAAAAGTGGGCAGGGCGCGGTACAAAGTGGGTTAGAGGGGCGTAACCAAACCGTGCCGCGCTTGGGGTGGCGCGTGACCGGGACTACGCTTAGACAGTAAGAACACTGATAAGTGGAAGGTGAACCATGGGCAAGAAACCAGAACTCAGCAAGGAACTCAAGCGCTCCAGCGACAAGGCACAGAAGCGCTACGTGAAGGCCTACGCCAAGGCCCTAGACAAGCACGGCGACGAGAAGAAAGCCCGCAAGAAGGCCCAGAAGAAGCTCGAGAAGAAGTACGAGCTGGTGGGTAAGAAGTACGAAAAAATCTCTGACAAGCCCCAGCCCGCCCCTAAGGGCAAAGGCAAAGGCAAGGACGCCGCCGCCCCCTCTACCGGCAAGGGCAAGAAAGGTGCCGCGAAGGTAAAGGCAGAGAAGAAGTCTGACAAGAAGGACTCGAAGAAGGTCGAGACCAAGAAGCCTCAGAAGGCTAAGAAAGCTGAGCCCAAGAAGGCAGAGAAGAAGGACTCAAAGAAGAAAACCAAGAAGGGCACAAAGAGCACGGCCCAGCGGGAGGCTGAGCTGATTCTGGCTGAGACAGCTGAGAGCACGGAGGAAGCTACTGGCTACGAAGAGATCCTTGATGCTGAGAGCCTGGAGCTTGTTGACTCCGCTGACTTCGACGAAGACCTGACCACCGAACCCCTGGCCGAGGCCCCTGCCCAGGAGGATGCGGCGTCCGCCCCCGACCTGCAGGACGACGATAACCAGACTTTCCTGGTGGCAGAGGTGCGCCCCCTGGCTGAGCTGACGCGTGCTGAGCTCTACGAGCTGGCGAAGCAGCTTGAGGTGCCGGGCCGCTCGTCCATGAACAAGGGTGATCTGCTGATTGCGGTGCGCGCCGCCCAGTAAGCCATCTCGCTCGGCTCGCCTAGGCAGGTGTGAGCAAGACGCTATATACGCTCTCCACGGCGAAGAGTAGGCTTAAACGCCTATGTCTTCTACGCAAACACACTCTCACCCCGAAACCGGAGCGCACGCGGTCACCGAACCGGCTGCGCACACCGCATCAATGCCCGCCGCCCATAAACTAGAGCGCCAGGAGTTCCTGCTCCTGGCCATTATGGTCATCGCGGCCTTCGTGCTGATTCTGAATGAAACCCTGCTGGGCGTAGCCCTGCCCGACATCATGTCAGACCTGAACATCAGCGCCTCCACCGCTCAGTGGACCTCCACCGGCTTCATGCTGACCATGGCAGTCGTAACCCCGGCTTCTGGCTTCATCATCTCCCGCTATTCCATCCGCACGGTCTTCGTGGGCGCTATGGCCCTGTTCTCCCTGGGTACCCTGGTGGCTGCCATCGCCCCCGGCATTGCCCTGCTGCTGGTCGGACGCGTGCTCCAGGCAGGCGGTACCGGCGTGATGATTCCGCTGCTGATGACCACCATGATGCGCCTGGTTGCCCCCAGCAAAATCGGTCAGGCGATGGGCCTTATCGGTATGGTCATTTCGGCGGCGCCGGCTGCTGGCCCCACCGTCTCAGGTCTTATTCTGAACGCCGCTAGCTGGCGCTGGCTCTTCTGGCTGATCCTGCCTATCGGCATCATCGCCTTGGCGATTGGTCTGCGCCTGGCCCCGGCCGAGAAGCCCGAGGGTAGCTCGCAGAAGCTCGATGTCTTCTCTATCGTCCTCTCAACCCTGGGCTTTGGCGGCCTGGTGCTGGGCCTATCGTCTATGGGCGGCGATTCCTCCCACGGCGGTGCCCACCTGCCGGTTAACCCCTGGGTTATCGTGGCTGTCTCGGTTGCCCTGCTGGCCGTATTCGTGCGTCGTCAGATTCAGCTGCAAGATCGCGGCCCCTTCATGGACCTGCGCATCTTCCGTGCCCGCCCCTTCACCCTGACCGTCATCATGACCTCCCTGGGTATCGGCGTCATGCTGGGCACCGCAATTATGATTCCTCTCTACGCCGCAAACGTCCTGGGCATGAGCGCCCTGCAAACCGGCCTGATGCTGCTGCCCGGTGGCGTGCTCATGGCGGTGCTGAGCCCCGTCGTCGGCCGCCTGTCGGACCGCTTCGGCGCCCGCACCCTGGTCATCCCCGGTGCCCTGCTCTTTAGCGCCTCTATCTGGCTAATGAGCACCTTCAACACCCAGACTCCCGTCTGGTACCTGGTGGCCACCTACATGCTCATGACCTTCGCCCTACCGCTGATTAACACCCCCATGATGTCCCTGGGGCTGGGCTCTCTTGATCACGAACTACACGCTTTCGGTTCCTCGGCCATGACCACCTTCCAGCAGGTATCCGGTGCCGCAGCAACCGCCCTCTTTGTGGCCCTGCTGGGTATCGGGTCGGCTGCCCACGGCGGTACCGGCGTAGAGGCCTACATGGCCGGTGTGCACCTGGCCTTCCTGGTAGCAGCCTTCATGTCGCTGGGCTCTATCGTGGTGGCCCTGCTTCTGCCTGCCGGCAAGCAGGCTGCCGGAAGCGCCCCCATGGCCCACTAGGGTCGCATCTGCGCTTCACGGGTGCAAGGACGCCGCCACCCACCCTCCTGCCAGACGGCAGGGAGGGCGGGGGCGGCGTCCTTTTTGCTTACCCCTAGACCGCTACGGTGAGGCTGGCTCGTACAGCCTCGGTAGCGGCAACCAGAGACTCGATGGAAGCCTTGGTCTCCTTGTAGGCGCGGGTCTTCAGGCCGCAGTCGGGGTTAACCCAGAGCTGACGGGCGGGGATATGCTCCAGGGCAGTAGCCAGTAGCTTCTCGACTTCGTCGACCTGGGGCACACGCAGGGAGTGGATGTCCCACACGCCGGGGCCGATGCCGCGGTCGAAGCTCTCGGGTACGTCGGCCAGTAGCTCCAGGCGGGAGCGGGCTGCCTCAATCGAGGTGACATCGGCGTTCAGGGCATCGATGGCCCCAAAAATCTCGTTGAACTCCGAGTAGCACAGGTGGGTGTGAATCTGGGTGGAGTCGGCAACCTGCGAGGTCGCCAGTCGGAAGGCACCGACCGACCAGTCGAGGTAGGCAGCCTGATCCTCGGCACGCAGGGGGAGCAGCTCGCGCAGGGCGGGCTCATCCACCTGAATGATGCGGGTGCCTGCGGCCTCAAGGTCAGCAATCTCATCGGCTAGGGCCAGCGCAACCTGGGTTGCGGTCGCCGCCAGAGGCTGGTCATCGCGCACAAACGACCAGGCCAGAATCGTCACCGGGCCGGTGAGCATACCCTTGACCGGCTTATCGGTCTGCTGCTGCGCGAAGCTAATCCACGGCACCGTAAAGGCCTCACCGCGAGTACCCGCACCGCTACGCTTCACATCGCCCCACAGAATTGAGGGGCGGGTACAGCGCGACCCGTAGGACTGCACCCAGCCGTGCTCGGTCGGCGCAAACCCGTCGAAGTTCTCCGCAAAATACTGCACCATGTCGTTACGCTCAGCTTCACCGTGCACCAGCACATCCAGCCCCAGACGCTCCTGGAAGTCAATCACACAGCGAATCTCCTCCCGCAGATGAGCATCGAGCTCTTCCCTGGTCAGCGCACCCTTGCGGTAGTCCGCCCGCAGGGAACGAATATGACCGGTCTGCGGGAAAGACCCGATGGTGGTAGTCGGCAGCAGGGGCAGGTTCAGATCCTCCTGGGCCTGCTGACGCACCTGAGCGGACGCGCGCTCGTAGTTCTCGGGGGTAATGGAGAGGGTACGCTCGCGGATGCAGGGGTCGTTGACTCCGCTGGACTGGGCACGCGCTGCGAGCGCTGCCTTGGCCTGCTCAACCTCGGAGGCGATAGCCTCGGGCCCCTCAGCGAGCCCCCGAGCGAGCAGGGCAACTTCGCTGACCTTCTGGTGGGCAAAGGCCAGCCAGCTGGTGAGCTTCTGGTCGAGCCCGGTTTCCAGGTCAAGGTCGTAGGGCACGTGCTGCAGGGAGGTCGAGGTCGAGACGGACGCCGCTCCCACCGCCTGCAGGGTGTGGAGGGAGGCCGCCAGGTCGTTACGCCAGATATTGCGGCCGTTTACCACACCTGCCACCAGCAGGGGAGCCGAATCGCCGCCGAAGAGGCGGGTGAGGGCGTCCTGATCATAGCCGGTAGATACCAGGTCAAGGTGCAGGGCCTCTACGCCCGAAGTGGCCAGGGGTTCTAACAGACCGGCCAGGTTGCCGTAGGGGCTAGTGACCAGCAGGGAGGGGCGGTCAGAGAGCTGGGTGAGCTCCCCGTAGGTCTTCTCAATGAGCTGCGCCAGCTCGGCTTCACTCACAGCCTGGTCGGCACCCAGGGCGGGCTCGTTGAACTGAACCCAGTGCACACCGCGGCCGGCCAGGTGGGCGAGCAGATCCCGGTAGAGGGGCAGCAGGTCTGCTAGACGGTCGAGGGGTGCGAAGTCGGCGGGGGCGCCGTCCTCGGCTTTTGCCAGGAGCAGGTAGGTGAGGGGCCCGGTGATGCTGGGGCGGGCGGACGTCCCCGCCGCCTCAGCGGCTGCCAGCAGGTCGTCGAGAGCTTCAGTGTTGAGGGTAAAGCCGGTGATCGGGCCGATTTCTGGTACCAGGTAGTGGTAGTTGGTGTCGAACCACTTGGTCAGCTCCAGCGGGGGCAGGTGCTCGGTGCCGCGGGCTAGGGCGAAGTAGCCGTCCAGGTCGATCAGGCCGCGGTCATCGCGTACCGACTCGAAGCGGGTGGGCAGGGCGGTGAAGAGGCGGGTGGTATCGAGTACCTGGTCGTAGAAGGAGAAGTCCGCGGGAATAGCGTAGTCGTCGGTCAGGCCGCGCTCGGTGAGGGTGCGGTAGGCGTCCTGCTGAATCTTCTGGGCGGTCTGTTTCAGCTCGTTCTGGTCGGACTTACCCGCCCAGTAGGCTTCAACAGCGCGCTTGAGTTCGCGGCGGGCGCCGATACGGGGGTAGCCGGTGATGGTTGCGGTGGGGAAAACGGTGGTCATGGTGGTGTCTTTCTATAAGGTCTTTGGGCCGATATTTTTAGGCGTAGGTCAGTTCGGCCAGGGGGTTTTCAAAGCGGGTGCTGTAGCGGGGCAGGTCAACCCGCTCGAGAACATCCAGCACCGCTGCGTGTTCATTGAAGGTGTAGAAGTGGATGCCGGGGGCACCGGCGTCGAGGGATTCTTGGAGCAGGCGGACGCCGAACTCCACCCCGATACGGTGCCTTTGGGCGTCCCCGCTCGCGGTTTCCAGGTTGTAGGCCAGCTGCTGGGGTACGGGCAGGCCCGCTAGTGAGCAGAGGGTGGTGAGCCTGCGCAGGCTGGTCACCGGCATGATGCCCGGAATCAGGGGCAGGGTCACCCCCGCGGTTCGGGCCCGCTGCACCAGGGATTCGTAGCGGGTCGCCTCAAAGAAAACCTGGGTAATAGCGAAGTCAGCCCCCGCCCGCTCCTTGGAGAGCAGAATTTCAATATCCTGCAGTTCCGAGCTGGATTCCGGGTGCCGGGAGGGGTAGGCAGCCACCCCCACCGCTACGCGTCCTGCCGCTAGGTGGGCAAAATCCTGGGTCTCCACCCGGCGGATGAGGTCAACCAGGGACCGGGCAAAGGGGATGTCGGGAGCCTGCGTGCTGCCCGGCGGCAGGTCACCGCGCAGGGCTAAAAACCCGCGGACGCCGATCGCCAGAATGCGGCGAACAGCAGCTTCCAGCTCCTCGGCGGTGTGCCCTACACAGGTGAGGTGGGCCAGGGGAGTGAGCCGGGTTTCATGAACCAGATGGTCTAGTAGGGCCAGGGTTTTCTGCTTACGAGCCCGGTCACCGGAATAGGTCACCGACACATAGTCGGGGTTAGTGGGTGCCAGCTGGTCGATGGTCGTCAGCAGACTCTCGCAACTGGCAGAACTTCGCGGTGGGAAGAGTTCGTAGGAGAGCGCCGGTATATGGGTACTCATGGTTTCCTTACAGGTCGTTGGGTAGACCCGAAAGAATGCGGTGGCCGCTCCCACTGGTGGCGGGAGGGCGCCACACAGTGCGGTGGGTGGACCGCTGGTGATGCACTCTATCGGTCCTAGCAGGAGCACCTTTCCCGTCAGGGTGGTTGCTGCGACGTCATCGAGCTAGGTCTCTCGGTCGCTCTGGATAGATTTGATGGTTCTACACTAAAAGCGCAGGTGGGGCGCTGGCAAGAAACCGCCGCTCTGTGTAGCTTTTTGACTCTGTGTCGGGTGTGTTGAGACACATGACAGTAATATGACGGGTATGAGCATTGAATACCGTCAACTGGGAAAAAGCGGCCTCACCGTTTCAAATGTAGGCCTGGGGTGCAATAACCTGGGCCGCGCCAAAACCGCCACCGAAACGCAAGCTGGAACCAACGCCGTCCTCACCGCTGCCGTTGAAGCCGGCATTACCCTTTTCGATGTCGCCGATATCTACGGGGCTGAACCGGGTATTTCTGAAACCATGTTTGGGCGGGCCCTGCGCGAGACCGGAATCGACCGCGATGAGATTGTGATTGTCTCCAAGTTCGGCATGGATATGGGCGGGGCTAACGGCACCGACCACGGGGTGCGCGGCTCCCGCCGGTACATTATGCGGGCGGTTGAGGCGTCCCTGAGTCGCCTGGGCACCGACTACATCGACCTCTACTTCCACCACACCCCCGACCCCGCCACCCCCATCGAAGAAACCCTCTCAGCCCTGGGCACCCTGATTGAGCAGGGCAAGGTGCGCTACATCGGGTCGTCCAACCACACCGGCTGGCAGATCGCCCATGCTGAGCACCTGGGCCGGGCCCTGGGGCACCGCTACATTGCGGCTGAGAACCACTACAACCTGCTTGACCGCCGCGCTGAGCTTGAGGTGCTGCCCGCCGCCCGCGAGTTCGGGTTGGGTGTACTGCCCTACTTCCCCCTGGCTAACGGGCTACTGACGGGTAAGTATTCGCGCTCTTTTGCTCCTGCCGACGGGCGCCTGACCCGCATCAAGCCCGACATCTTGGACGGCGCTAACTGGGACCAGCTTGAAGCCTTCTCAGCTTTCGCCGCTGAGCGCGGCCTGACCGAAGTACAGGTCGCCTTCTCATGGCTGGCCCAGCAGGAGCCGGTTTCCTCTGTAATCGCCGGGGCCACCACCGAAGACCAGGTGCGCGCTAACGCGGCGGCTATCGTCCGCCGGTTCGACGCGGACGAGCTCGCCCTGCTCGACGAGATTTTCCCGGCACCGCCGAAGGTGGCGCTCTTCTAACCCACCCCATACAGCAAACGACGCTCCTTCCCTCTTTCCCGCAGCACTCCGGTGCGTGGAAAGAAAGATGGGGCGCCGTTGTATGCCTAACTAGGGGGTGAGCTCAGCCAGCAGGGCACGGACGCGGGCGTCGATATCGTCCCGAATCAGGTTCATGCGCTCAGCCCCCTCAACTCCATCGTGGGAGGGCTCAACGGTATTCCAGCGTTCGGTCTTAGCCAGGACCTCCTCGTCCGTCGTTTCAAGCTGTGCCGCCCCACCCAGAATGACGATACGGTCAGCAGCAGCCAGGTCGTCGGCGCTGGCAAACTTGGGCGTACCCTTGCTCATATCCGCACCGATTTCAGCGAGCGAAGCGGCAGATTCAGCGTTGACCGCGCTGCCCACCGCAGCCTTGGTGCCTGCGGACGTCGCCCGCACGCGTCCTTGCGCATGGAGGTTCATCAGGGCCTCAGCCATCTGAGACTTGCCCTTATTGGACTGGCAGATAAAAAGAACGTGGGGGATAGAAGTCATAGCTCCATCATAGGGTTCATCAAGAACTTCTACCTACACAAAAGCCCGCACTGACCCTATCTCAGCGAAGGGGGCAGGGCGGGCTTTGATATTTTTCTAGTTTTAGAGATTGTCGATGGCGTACTGGGCCTGTTCGGGGGTGAACTGGCTACCGTACTCACTGGTCAGCTGATCGAAGAGGCGGGCGTCGCTCATCTCAGAGATTTCCAGGTAGCTACGAGCGGCATCGAGAGCTTCCTGGTTCCAGTCTGCATTGACATTGTCAACCGCGTACTGTGCCTGTTCAGGGGTGAACTGGCTACCGTACTCGCTGGTCAGCTGATCGTAGAGACCTGCGTAAGAGAAATCAGAAAATTCGATGTAGTCTTCAGCGGCTTCAAGAGCTTCAGCGTTCCAATCAACATCGCTCAGGTTATCCATAGCGTACTGGGCTGCTTCAGGTGAATACTGGCCGCCGTACTCGCTGGTCAGCTGATCGTAGAGGCCAGTGTAGGAGAAACTGCTGAACTCTAGATAGTCACGGGCTTCGGCAAGAGCGCTCGTGTAATCGCGGGGGATATCCCCGGCAGCAGAGGCGGTCTGCTGGGAGGCTTCGGCAGATGGTGCGTTAGAAGTAGCAGGGGCAGAGGCAGTGACGGCCGGAGCAGCAGAACTTACCGGAGCAGATGCGGTTGCTGACGGGCTAGCTACCGCTGACTCAAGCTCCTGCAGGCTCTGCTGGAGCTCGGGGTCGTTAGCAATAGTATTGAGGGCAAAGAAAAACAGGACGATACCTGAAATCACTGACCCGATAACCGAGAGCACAATGGCGATAATCGAGGTGACTTTTTCCTTGTTCTTCTGAAAAAGTCCAACAATACCGGTCACAAAAGCCGCAAACAGCAAGAGCCAGCCAAGGACGGCAACGGCGGGAATGCAGCCCAAGATAAAGCCGAGAACGCCCAGGCCCAGAGCCACCAGGCCAACCACATTCTTAGGCTTTTTGCCGTTAGGTTGCTGAGGTGCGGCGTAGGGGTCCTGATAGGGGTACTGGCCCGGTGCGGCATAAGCCCCGGCAGACGATGCTGGTACTCCGGGCTGATCGGGCTGAGAAGACGGAGTGTTAGGTGTGTATGGGTTTTCGCTCATACCTACCAGTTTAAAGACATTCTGAGTAAGCTCTGACTACAAGTCATATTATTTCTTAGTGCTTTATTGGTGCCCTCTACCTAAGTCCTTCCAGCACACCTGTACATCTTCTAAAGTACCGTCCGGCGTCCGCCCACCCTCTACCGCTAGTAGCGCAAAACCTGGAACACCTGCCCAAACACAAACCACCCTTGCTATCCTTAAGAATGGTGTGCCCTGCGTCCGCGCCGTCTGCACAGGCCGCGCAGCCCCACCCCACCGCCGTGAAACCCGGCAGGTGACCACCCTATTCAGGAGTAAGACTTATGCCAGCAATTGTGATTGTAGGCGCCCAGTGGGGCGACGAAGGTAAGGGCAAAGCAACCGACCTGCTCGGCGGCCGCGTCGACTACGTCGTCAAGCCCAACGGCGGTAACAACGCAGGCCACACCGTCGTTGTCAACGGCCAGAAGTTTGAGCTCAAGCTCCTTCCCGCCGGCATCCTCTCAGAAAACGCTGTACCCGTTATCGGCAACGGCGTGGTCGTCAACCCCGAGGCCCTCTTCGAAGAAATCGACGGCCTTGAAGCCCGCGGGGCAGACACCTCCAAGCTCAAAATTTCAGCTAACGCCCACCTGGTAGCGCCCTACCATCAGACCATGGACAAGGTCACCGAACGCTTCCTCGGCAAGCGCGCCATCGGTACCACCGGCCGCGGCATCGGCCCCACCTACATGGACAAGGTTGGCCGCCTAGGCATTCGCGTGCAGGATATCCTCGACGAGTCCATCCTGCGCCAGAAGGTCGAAGGTGCCCTGCGCCAGAAGAATGAACTGCTGGTCAAGGTCTACAACCGCCGCCACGTTGAGGTCGAAGAAATCGTTGACTACTTCATGAGCTTCGCCGACCGCCTGGCCCCCATGATTGTTGAGTCAACCCAGCTGCTGAACAAGGCCCTGGACGAAGGCAAGACCCTGCTCATGGAAGGCGGCCAGGCCACCTTCCTCGACGTTGACCACGGCACCTACCCCTTCGTCACCTCATCCAACCCCACCGCAGGTGGCGCCTCAGTCGGCTCCGGTGTTGGCCCCACCCGCATCTCCCGCGTCATAGGTATTCAGAAGGCCTACACCACCCGCGTGGGTGCCGGCCCCTTCCCCACCGAACTCTTTGATGAAATGGGCGAATTCCTGCGTACCACCGGTGGTGAGTTCGGAGTGAACACCGGCCGCCCCCGTCGCTGCGGCTGGTACGACGCGGTTCTGGCTCGCCAGGCTGTGCGTATTAACGGCTTCACCGACCTCTTCATCACCAAGCTCGATGTGCTCACCGGTCTGGAGAAAATCCCTGTCTGCGTAGCCTACGACGTGGACGGCGTTCGCTTTGACGAGATGCCCATGACCCAGTCAGACTTCCACCACGCCAAGCCCATCTACGAGTACTTCGACGGCTGGACCGAAGACATCACCGAGGCCAAGACCCTCGATGAACTGCCCGAGAATGCCCGTAAGTACCTGGAGAAGCTGGAAGAGATTTCCGGCTGCCGTATCTCGGCTATCGGCGTCGGCCCCGGCCGCGAGCAGACCATCGTGGTGCGCGACCTGATCGACGAGGAGAAGTAGGGCGGACGTCCGCGCCCCTTCCCCTGCACCGGGTAGGTACCATCTAAATCAGAAAAACCCACCAACTAGGTGGGTTTTTCTGATTTAAATGGTCTTTTCTGTAGAAGGACTACGATAGACACCATGCCCTTACTCAACACACTCAACCACACCACCGGGGCCGTCACCGGCTACGACTCCCTCACCGACCTCGCCCAGGCCTTCACGCCCGGCACCGACTGCGCCTACATCGGCCTGATTGACCCCTCCCGCGACGACCTCACCACCCTCACCGGCCTCTTCGACCTGCACCCCCTCGCCGTTGAAGACTCCGAGCAGGGCCACCAGCGCTCCAAGCTCGATCGCTACGGCAGCACCTACTATCTGGTGCTCCGCCCGGCGGTCTACCTCGATGACATCGAAGAAATCCGTTTCGGTGAAACCCACATGTTTGTGGGTCAGAACTTTACGATTTGGCTTGTCAAAGACGCTCTGCGCTCTGTCGATACCACCCAGCGCACCATGGACGCGGTCTTCTCGAGCGCGCTGGAGAACCCCACCATGCAGGCCTACCCACTGGCCTTCCTGCACCGGGTGCTCGACATGCTCGTGGACGGCTACTTCCCCGTCATTGAGGGCCTAGAAAACGACGGCGATGAAATCGAGGATGCCCTCTTCGCCGACAACTCTGAAGCTAGCGAGATATCGCAGCGCATCTACAGCCTGCTGAACGAGGTCAGTGACTTCAAACGGGCGGTCAAGCCGGTGGGGCAGATGCTGGACCTACTCATGGGGCGTATTCGTATTCAGGCTGAGACCGGGGATGAGTACCAGCTTGAGCTGCTCCGCCACTTCCGCGACGTGAAGGACCACGTCATCAGTGTGGTAGACCGGGTGGACGACCTGCGGTCTTCCCTAGAGAACGCCTTGGCGGTGAACTCAACGATTGTGGCGGAACGCCAGAATGACGACATGAAGAGAATCTCGGCCTGGGCTGCGATTCTGGTGGCCCCTACCGTCATTGGCTCGATTTACGGCATGAACTTCGACGTCATGCCCGAGCTACACTGGACCTTCGGCTACCCGGCCTCCCTGCTGCTCATGGTTGCGGTGTCCTTCGGGCTGTGGCTGGTGTTCAAGAAGAAGGAGTGGCTGTAGGGGCTAGATGAGCCCCAGGCCTGCCTGCGCCTGCCCCCGCTTCCCCTGGCCGAAAAAGACCATTTAACTCAGAAAAACCCACCTAGTTCGTGGGTTTTTCTGATGTAGATGGTACCTACCTTGAAGGGGCAGGGCGGGCGGCTCTACATCTTCACCCCGCGCAGGGTGCGCACCACCATCACAGCGCAGAGAAGCATGAGCACCACGCCGATAGCCGAGGTGTAGACCACGCCCGAGTCGAAGGCGTGCTGGGCTGAGGCCAGCAGGGCGGCGCCGGTCTCTCCGCCGATGTTCTCAGCCACCTCAGCTGCCCCACCTAGGGTCTCGCGGGCGGCGTCCGCGTCCGCAGCGCTAACCCCCTCGGGTACCACCAGGTGGGCAACGTAGGCTGCATTCAGGATTGACCCCAGAATCGCGGTACCCATGACCGAGCCGGTCTCGTAGGCGGTCTCCGAGATAGCGGACGCCGCACCCGCCTTATGCGGGGGAACAGCGGCCAAGATGATGTCGTTGGTCAGAGTCTCAGCAAAACCAATGCCCACACCCAGCAGGGCAAAGGCCACCAGAATACCGGTATCAGAGCCTGAATCGGCGGTGAAGAAGACCAGGCCGAAGGCCGCCGCGTTCATCAGCAGGGCACCTGAAATGACAATCCAGGGCTTGAGAACCTTGACGATATAGACAACCACTAGCCCCGCAATAACGGTCAGTGCCAGACCGGGCAGCAACAGGAGGGCGGCACTGAAGGGGGAATGGCCGCTGACCAACTGCAGGTGCTGGGAGACGAAGTAAAGGAAGCCAACCAGTGAGAAAATCGCCATGAGGTTGGTCAGTACCGCACCGGTGAACTGCTTGTTGGTGAAGAGACGGACGTCCAGCATGGGGTTGGTACGAGCCAGCTGGCGGCGGGTGAAGACAAGACCGCAGATGGATGCTACCAGCAGCAGGGCGACGGTAAGCAGGTCGAAGCCGTCGTGGGCAAAGTGCTTGATGGCGTAGACGAAGGGGGTCATGGTCGCCATGATCAGGGCGATGCTGACGAAGTCGATGGCGCCGGGGGCCGGGTCCTTGGAGTTAGGAATCAGCCAGAAGCCCAGCAGGAGCATGGGCAGCAGGACGGGCACGGCCATGAGGAAGACCGAGCCCCAGTAGAAGTGCTCCAGCAGGAACCCGCCGACGACCGGGCCCAGGGCTGCGCCACCTGCGAAACCTGAGGCCCAGATGGCGATGGCGGTGCGACGTTCGGTGGCGTCGGTGAACATGTTGCGAATGATGGAGAGGGTCGCGGGCATGAGCATAGCCCCGAAGATACCCATACCGGCGCGGGCGGCAATGAGCCAGGCGGCGGTGGGGGCGAAGGCTGCGGCAGCTGAAATAACGGTAAAGCCGAAGCCGCCCAGTAGCAGCATGGTGCGGCGGCCGAAGCGGTCACCCATGCTACCTGCGGGAATGAGCAGACCCGAGAGAATCAGCGGGTAGACATCGTTAATCCAGAGCAGCTGGGTGCCGCTGGGGGAGAGCTGGGCTGAAATCTCAGGCAGGGCGAAAGAGAGCACGGTGTTATCGACCGAGACCAGCAGTACCGGCAGCATGAGGACGGCCAGGGCTGCCCAGCGACGGGAATAGGGGGTGATTGAGGATTCTTCAGTGGTGACGGCTCTCATCTGGCCGGTTGCGGGGTGCATGTCTGCTCTTTCGTGAGGACGGCTACCTGGGGTTGGTGCGGGCGCGGTACCGGGCAGGACGCCGGGGTACGCTTGGCCGCTCATCGGTAGCGGGGTGCTCGGTGGGGAGCACACTTGTTACTGTACCGTCTGGACGGTTTTGTTTTCAACTGGGGAGGCGGTAGGGTTGGGCACATGAGTTCTCGCGAAAAAATCCTCGACGCCTACGAAGCCCTACTGATCGAGGAGGGGGAGCGGGCAGCGTCCTTGAACGCCATTGCCGCCCGAGCCGGGGTGTCCAAGGGAGGGCTGCTCTACCACTTCCCCGATAAGACTGCGCTGATTGATGGGCTTTTGGGGCGGGCATGGATGCTTGCTGAGCAGGACTTTAAGGCCATGGCAGATGACCCCGCCGGGGCCTGCGCCTACTATGTGCGCACCTCTATGTATCAGGACACCCCTTTTGACCGGGTGTTTGTGGCCGCTTCGCGCCTGCGTCAGGACGCCGCCGAGAAGGTTGCCGAGGTCTACGACAGGATCCAGGGGCGCTGGTTTGAGATGATTCGGGCTGAGACCCCCTCGGATGCTGCGGCCCGCGCTATCTTGCTGATGGGGGACGGGCTCTACTACAACGCGGCGGTCGCCAGTAGTGAGTCCCGCCCCAACCTTGCTCTCAGCGGCGATATGGACGCCCTGCTTGAGGTCGTGGAGCAGCTCAAGGGACGTTAGCCAGCCAGTACAGCTACCGTCTCGTAGGGCCGCAAGACCAGCTCGCTGGTTCCCAGCCCAGGCTCATTCTTGTAATTACACAGAAGCACAGACTCCGCCGCAAACTCGGCAGGCAGCTGCACTGGGGCGTCCTTACCGTAGAAGTTGCAGAGCACCAGCAGGCGCTGACCCTCATGCTCTCGTACAAACCCGTAGACGCTCTCGTGCTCGCGGGCAAAGGGCTCGTAGGAGCCCTCAGCAATCAGGGGCATCGTATGGCGCAGACGCACCAGCTCCCGGTAGAAGGGCAGAATAGTGCCCTCGGATTCTTCGCGCTCCACGTTAATGTCGGCCTGCGAGGTAGGCATGAGCCAGGGCTTTACCCGCGAGAAACCGGCGAATTCGGAAGAATCCCATTGCATGGGGGTTCGGGAGTTGTCACGGGACTTCTTGGTGACAATGCGGAAGGCCTCGGCCTCGCTCACGCCCCGCTCCTGCAGAATGGCAAAGGCATTGTGGGATTCAACGTCCACGTAGTCATCCATGGACGAATAGACCGGATCAACCATGCCGATCTCTTCGCCCTGGTAGATGTAGGGGGTGCCGCGGGTTAGGTGCACGGCGGCAGCCAGCATGGTGGCGGACTCTGCCCGGTAACGCTCCACATCACCAAAGCGGTTGATGGCGCGGGGCTGGTCGTGGTTATTCCAGAAGGACGCCTGCCAACCGCCTCCTGCCTGAATACCTACCGCCCAGTCGGTCAGCAGACCCTTAAGAGCCATGAAATCAAAGGGAACATCAGACCATTTTTCGGCACCGTCATAGTCCACCTTGAGGTGGTGGAAGGAGAAGACCATATCCAGCTCTTCGTTGGCCGGGTTGGTGTAGCGCACGCTGCTGTCGATGGTGGTCGATGACATCTCACCCACGGTCACGGTGCCCTCGGTGTCGCCAAAGGTGGCCCGGTGCAGTTCCTGCACCCAGGGGTGCACGCGCTCGGTGTCGGTGTAGATGAGCTTGTCGTTCTCGCCGGGTGCGGCATCCCGCAGGTCCTCGGCCTTGCCAATCACGTTGAGTACGTCGAAGCGGAATCCGCGAACGCCCTTGTCCTTCCAGAAATTCACGACCTTAAAGAGCTCTTCGCGCACCCTGGGGTTGTGCCAGTTCAGGTCTGCCTGGGTCACATCGTAGAGGTGCATGTAGTAGAGGTCGGTATCGCCAAACTGTGACCAGCAGGGGCCGCCAAACTTGGACTCCCAGTTGGTCGGTAGGGAGCCGTCCGCCTGCGCTGGGCGCAGGTAGAAGAAGTCCTGGTACTCCTTCTCACCGGCCAGTGCCCGCTGGAACCACTCGTGCTCGGTAGAGACGTGGTTGAGCACCATATCGAACATAACCCCAATGCCCTCTCGCCCCAGGGCTGCAATCAGCTCTTCGGCGTCCGCCATGGTGCCCATCTCGGGGTCTACCTCGTAGTAGTTGGCGATGTCGTAGCCGTTATCGTTCTGGGGGGAGACAAAGAAGGGGTTGAACCAGACCATGTCCACCCCCAGAGAGGCAATGTAGGGGACCTTCTCGATAATGCCCCGTAAGTCGCCCACCCCGTTGCCCGTCGAGTCGTAGAAGGACTTGGGGTAGACCTGGTAGATGACCTTATCGTGAAAGCTCATGGTGTGCTCCAAAGGGTAGGACGCCGGTGCTGGGGTGGCTGCGCCCGGTAGGTTAGGTGGGGTAAAAGAAAAGAAGCGTACCCCGTCAAAGTGAGGTACGCTCCTTAACCTTACCTGTCTAACAGGTGCTTCGGCTGTTGTTACAGCCGATGTGGAACTTTATTCAGAAACCGGAATTTCCTGGCGGCGGTGCGCGAAGTCCAGGTAACGGAACTTATCGGCGCGGTGGCGGGAAATGGTGTACTGGAAGGCGGTGCCGTCCTCAAGCACGGTGATAGAGGTGGTCACAGCAACGTACTCGCCAGCGTGCAGGTTCAGGTACTTGGCGTCGTTGGGGGTGGCCTGCTCGATGGTGATCTGCTTGGCGGAGGAAACGATGCTCAGGCCCAGCTCACCCTCGAAGTAGTGGTAGAGGGAATCCTCAGCGACCTCGCGGGGAATTTCGGCTACTACGCTCTTGATGATGTAGTCATGGTCGATGATGGCGGGGGCGCCGTCCATGTGGCGAACTCGCATGATGTGGGTGACGGGCACCTGCTCTACGGAGCCGTCCGTCAGGGCCTGGAAGGGCACATGCGGCAGCAGGGCGTCCTCAAGTTCAACCAGTTCAGTCTGGGTGTCGCGGCTGGCTGACTCAGCAAATTCCTTGTAGCTGACCAGTGATGACACGGGAATGGAGTAGCGCTTGTGGTCAATGACCAGGGAGCCCTTGCCCATGATGCGCTGGATGTAGCCGCGGTCGGTCAGGATCGCCAGGGCCTTGCGGGCGGTCTCGCGAGAGACGTTGTACTTTTCGGTCAGCTTCTTTTCGCTGGGCAGCAGGTCGCCGACGCCGTACTTACCTTCATCAATATCACGAGCCAGGTCGTGGTAGATGCGTTCAAACTTTCCCATTTGGTTCCCCTATGTAACAGGTGCGAGAGCACATTGTGTGAGATGGAGTGAGAGTTTCACACGGTGATTGTGTTTCCCTATAGTCTAGGGTGCGCCCGGGATGTTTGCGAGAGACACACCTATAAATTTGTGTCACACGTTAGACAGGAAGGTGACATGCCGGTTTTTTCCAGGAGGGTACGAGTTTGACCTGCAAAAACTCTGGTTAGCGAGAGCACCCCTGGCGGAGATGTGGCGCGAAACGCACTTTCGGGTTGTAAGAAGCGGCCCCCACCAGCGTCCGCCCGCTTCTCTTCAGCCCGCAGCAAGGGGACCGTATAACTTCAAAGGGACCGCATATTATGAGGTCCCTTTGAAGTTATGCGGTCCCCTTTAACGGTGGGGTGGCGTCTAGCCCTAGCCGAAGAGGCGCTCACTGGCGATGCGGGCGCCTTCCGTCAGCGATTCCAGCTTGGCCCAGGCAAGGTCGGGGTGCAGGCGTCCGCCCAGACCGCAGTCGGTTGACGCCACCACGTTCTCCTTGCCCACTACCTGAGCAAACTGCTCGATGCGCTGGGCAACCAGCTCAGGGTGCTCAATCAGGTTGGTTGAGTGCGAGACAACACCGGGAATCACGTACTTGCCCTCGGGCAGCTCCAGGTTCTCCCAGACCTTCCACTCGTGGGCGTGCCGCGCGTTAGCGGCCTCAAAGGTGTAGCCGGCGGCGTCAATCGATAGCAGAGTATCGGCCAGGTGCTTGAATTCCAGGTCGGTGCTGTGAGGTCCGTGCCAGGATCCCCAACAGAGGTGGAAGCGGGTCTGCTCGGTCGGAATATCCTCCAGCGCGTAGTTGAGGGCATCAACCGCCACCTGAATAAAATCAAGGTAGTCGCGGACGCTGGGCTCGGGGTTAATCTGGTCCCAGCCCTCAGCCACCGACGGGTCATCAATCTGCAGGGTGAAACCGGCGTCGGTGATGGCCTTATACTCATCTTTCAGCACCTCCGCCCAGGCGTAGATATGCTCCTTATCGGTGGGGTAGTAGAGGTTACCCACGCGAGCAGCAGAGCCCGGCGACAGGGCCGCCACAAAAGCGCTGTGCACCCCCTTGCCCTCGGTCGCTGCGGTAAGGTTGCGGACGTCCCGCCCCACCTCGTCCTGCCCCCGATAGGTCAGCGGGGCAACGGTGACGGGGAAACTGCGGTCAGGGTCATTGCCCAGGTCGAGCTCCGCGGTGTAAAAGTCTTGGAAACGGGTCCAGTCACGGCGGTCGGCAAAGCTGGTGTACTTGAGCTTGCCCGGCTCAGAGCGGTGCACCTCGTTCGCGGGGTTGCCCTCGGTCAGCAGCTTCAAACCGCCGGTGCGGGCAAAGGAGTAGTGCCACCAGGCACCGTAATCTACCGCCTGACTCATGGCATGCCCGTACTCGCCGTCGTTCACAATGTCGATACCGATGTCTACCTGGCGGTCAATCACTGCCTGGGTTTCCTCGGTCAGAATCTGCTGGAAATCTGCCTCGTCGATGCTGCCATCGCGGCGGGCGGCGTTAGCTTCAATCAGGCGCTGACTGCGCGGCAGGGAACCAACGTGGGTGGTCAGAATACGGTCGGTATTGATGGGCATGATCTGCTCCTGGGGTAGTCCTACGGCTGTAGAGGCTGCTTGCTTCAGCGGCCTTGACTCCAGCTAACACCCCCACCCGGCGAGCGCCCAAGCCCTCCAGACCCTAAGACGGCATATTTCAAAAATGAACTTCGGTGACGGATGCGCGTCATACGCGCGTCATGAGCGCCTGCCTCATCGCAAGGGGACCGCAAAACTCAAAAGGGACCTCATATTACGCGGTCCCTTTTAAGTTTTAAGGTCCCCTTTGAGAGGGCGCGGTGCGGAACCGTCCGCCCCTAGTCATCCCCAAGAGCTACTTGTTAGACTCGAAACAACAAGACCAAGGAAAGGAGCAGAACTATGACCGTAAACGCTAAAGATGCAACTCGCTGGCAGCCCACTCATCGAGCGGCCCGTCAAACCCTGCAAAAAGTTCTGCGCCATCACACCACGGCTATCGGGAACGACGGCCTAACGGATACAGAGCGAAAAACCCTCGCATCGGAATACGAAACCCAGCAGAACCGGGCTTTTTCGGCTCAGCATCGTAGAACCCTTGAGCAGCTCGAGCCTACCCCAGTAGGATTAGCCCTCAAAAACTAGGGGCCTACGTGTATTTTCGAGAGCTCAGCACAAGCGATATACCGGCCCTTCAACAATGGGTCTGCACCTACCCTGCCAAGCGGCATTACCACACCGCTTCACACCCCGCGGAATGGGAGCTAAAGGTTCAAAGCTTCGTCAGGGAAACTCAGCCCCAGAAAATTGCCCGAGATCCCTACAAGGTCTCTATCGGAGCTTTCTTGGAGGAGCAGATAGCAGCTGCCGCTCTCATTACATATCGCCCCTATGATGATGTCTTCGACATTACCTATATCTCTACGGCCGCCCACGCCCAAAACCAGGGAATTGCACAACAGCTTATTCAGCAATGCGTTATCACAGCCCAAGAGCACCCCAAATTTAAAGACCTCACCAGTGACATCATGACCTGCGCTATCGACCGCAGAAATACAAAGTCTCAACGGGCCTTTGAGCGCTTTGGATTTACCCTAGTTGACGATAGCCACCCCCAGCTTCTGGAATATGCGCTGAGATTTATGCGAGGCTTACTGGAGTAGCGTCCCGCGGACGCCCGTCCTGCCGTCCCTGCCCCTTGGCAGGGGAGTGGGGGAGAGACCGTCCGCCCCTATCTTCACTATATGAGAACGCCGCTTCCCACCCTGTGGACTACCCGCGCTCAGGCGTAGACTAGTACCCAAACCTCCAACCACAAACTTTCTTGGGAGCTATCGATGCCAGAACTGTGCTCGCGTACATCAACCCACGGCAGAAACATGGCAGGTGCCCGCGCACTGTGGCGCGCCACCGGCATGGGCGACGACGACTTCGGCAAGCCCATCATCGCTATCGCCAACTCCTTCACCCAGTTCGTGCCCGGCCACGTGCACCTGAAGAACATGGGCGAACTGGTTGCCGGTGCTATCCGCGAAGCAGGCGGCGTAGCCAAGGAATTCAACACCATCGCCGTGGACGACGGCATCGCCATGGGCCACGACGGTATGCTCTACTCCCTGCCCTCCCGCGACCTGATCGCCGACTCGGTCGAATACATGGTCAACGCCCACCGCGCCGACGCCCTGGTCTGTATCTCTAACTGCGACAAGATCACCCCCGGTATGCTTCTGGCAGCTATGCGCCTGAACATCCCCGTCATCTTCGTCTCCGGCGGGCCCATGGAATCTGGCGAAGGCATTGAGGGGGTCGTTGAGCACCGCCTTGACCTGGTGGACGCCATGGTCATGGCCGTGGACGACAGCGTCAGCGACGACGCCCTAGCCCAGGTTGAAAAGAATGCCTGCCCCACCTGTGGCTCCTGCGCCGGTATGTTCACCGCCAACTCCATGAACTGCCTGAATGAGGCCATCGGCCTGGCCCTGCCCGGTAACGGCACCACCCTGGCTACCCAGGTCGCCCGCAAGCAGCTTTTCCTCGAAGCTGGCGCCAAGATTGTAGAACTGGCCAAGCGCTACTACGAGCAGGACGACGAGTCCGTCCTACCCCGCTCCATCGCCACCAAGGCAGCCTTCGAGAACGCCATGGCCCTGGACGTTGCCATGGGCGGCTCCACCAACACCGTCCTGCACATCCTGGCTATTGCCCACGAGGCAGGTGTCGACTTCACCCTGCGCGACATCGACGCCATCTCCCGCAAGGTGCCCTGCCTGGCTAAGGTCGCCCCCAACTCCACCAAGTACCACATCGAGCATGTGCACCGCGCCGGTGGTATTCCCGCCCTGCTCGGCGAGCTGGACCGCGCCGGTCTGCTGAACCGCGACGTCCACTCCGTGCACGCCGACTCCCTTCAGCAGTGGCTCTCTGACTGGGACATTCGCTCCGGTGCCGCCACCGACACCGCCAAGGAGCTCTTCCTAGCTGCCCCGGGTGGCGTCCGCACCACCCAGGCCTTCTCCACCGCCAACAAGTACGAGTCCCACGAGACGGACGCCGAGAACGGCTGCATCCGCGCCGTTGAGCACGCCTACACCAAGGACGGCGGCCTGGCGGTTCTCTACGGCAACATCGCCGAAGACGGCGCCATCATCAAGAGCGCCGGTATCGACGAGGAGCTCTTCCATTTCGTTGGTAAGGCTTTTGTGGTGGAGTCCCAGGATGAGGCCGTCTTCGAGATTCTGTCGAAGAATGTGAAAGAAGGCGACATTGTCGTCATTCAGTACGAGGGCCCCAAGGGTGGCCCCGGCATGCAGGAGATGCTCTACCCCACCTCCTACCTCAAGGGCCTGGGGCTGGGTAAGAAGTGCGCCCTGATTACCGACGGCCGCTTCTCCGGCGGTACTTCCGGTATCTCCATCGGTCACATCTCTCCCGAGGCAGCAGCCGGTGGCGCTGTGGGTCTGATTGAGCACGGCGACGAAATTGAGATCGATGTTCATAACCGCATCCTGCGCGTGAACGTCTCCGACGAGGTTCTGGCTGAGCGCCGCGCCAAGAAGGGACCGGCCCCCTGGAAGCCCACCAAGCCCCGTGAGCGTCAGGTCTCCAGCGCCCTGCGCGCCTACGCCTCCATGGTCACCAGCGCCGACAAGGGTGCTGTACGCATCGTCCCCGAGTAAACCTCGGTTTTCACCCAAAATCAGGACGCCCGCCCCGGCTTGCGCAAGCCGGGGCGGGCGTCCTTGTGTTGGGGGTTCTGTAGTCCTGCCCGGTGTGTCTCCTGCCGGGCTGTCTCGGCGTCCGTCCGTCCGTCCATCTGCTCCGACCACTCGCCCGTCCGTGAGTGCCCACCAGACTCGCGCGGTGCTTACGCGCGGGATGGACGCCACGCGAGAACCGTGGACGTTCACCGAGAGAGTGAACGGGCAGCCGATGCGGCTCTAGCTGTTGGCAAAAGGGCGTGGAGTTGGTATAGCTTTAAAGAGTAAGCAAAACAACTATAGACACCCCTTAGGAGATGAATAATGTGGAAATTACGCCTGCGCATATCAAGAAATGTGAGCTGACCTGGGAGCCGCCGGATTACACCAGCTCCTACCCGGCAGGCTTCACCGAGCAGGGTGTGGCTGTCATCGTGGTGGTCATGGACCAGGTGCGAGCTGCCGGTGACTGCCATGTGGGGCTGACGTCCTTCGCTTTTATCTCGCGCGAAAACGGCGAGCGAGAGGTCATTGAGAGCGAACCTGTGGCTGAGTCTCTGACACACAGCCTCATGGACCCCTGCGACACCGTACATACCGACATGCTGGGCCGTGCGATTCTGGCGACCATGGACGCTATCCCCGAGGAGTATAAGACCAACCTCATCACCGTGGCAGCCGATAAGCACTACCTCAAGCTGCTCTTCCGCAAGTTCACGGCCTTCCGCGATTTCTTGGAATACCGGTCCATTGATAAGGTCATGAACCCCTACGAGTCGCACTCCCTGGGCGAGATTCACGTGAAGCTTATTGGCACTCCGGCAGGTGAGCTCATGCCGCACTTTATGGACGAGGCCTCGCGTCTGGCTCACGCTGAGTTTGAGAAGAACACCGCCCAGCTGCCGGTAGAGAAGCTGGTGGAGTACAGCGTCTTTACTGACTGTTCGTACAGGTCAACGAACAATAAGAAGTATTTAAAGGGCGGACGCATGGGCATCGGCGGGGTGAGTGAAGACGGCTTCTTCTTCCACTCCCACTACGATGCAACCAACATTATGACTGGGGAGCTCTCTGCTATGTTGGCTGCCTTTAATATCTTCTACCACGGTGGCCGCCAGCTGATTATTCACACCGATTCGCTGGGGGCTCTGACCTTTGTGCTGCGCCTGGCGCACAACCGCTGGGTCTATAACACCTGGGTTGAAGAGGGGGTGCAGAACCAGCAGGTTCTGGACGAGATGGAGCGGCTGACCGAGGCCATTCGGGAGCGCCGGGTGCTGGTTAAGCACATCCCGGGGCATACCGGGCACGGGCTGCAGGAGTCGTCGGATTCTGTGTCGAAGATGCACCGGCACTTCCCCGGGCAGATTGTGGATAAGGGGCATGTCTCTGAGTTCAACAAGCGGTGCGAGTCGATTATTACCGCCCTGTCTGGGTGCGAGAAGGCTCTGCGTCTGCCCTGTGCGGATTGGATTCAGATTCGCCCGTCGGTGGTGCACGCCCGCAACCGCCTGTGGAAGTAGCGGGGCCGCTGCCCTAGGGTGCCCAACTTCCTCAAAGGGGACCTTAAAACTTAAAAGGGACCGCGTATTATGCGGTCCCTTTTAGGTTTTAAGGTCCCCATGGGCGAGGGGCAGGCGCGGACGCGGGGCTCAGCTTAAGCCGTGCGGACGCCCGCCGCTAGGCTACGTCGCGCTTTTCCTGGCGGGCGCGACGCAACAGCCAGATGAAGACGGCCACCAGGGCCAGGGCTACCAGGGCGTAGACCACCTTGGAGTACTGGTCGATGACGCCTTCAACAGCGTGCCAGTTTTCGCCCAGGACCCAGCCGCAGTAGATGAGCAGGGTGTTCCAGATGGAGGAACCGAGCAGGGTATAAAGACCGAAGGTCAGAGGGTTCATGCGGTCGATACCGGCGGGAATCGAGATGAGTGAACGAATACCGGGGATGACACGGCCGATGAGGATGGAGGCCTTGCCGTACTTGTCGAACCAGGCTAGGGCGTTGTCGACGTCCTCAACCTTGACCAGCCACATCCAGGCCGCGATCTTGCGCAGGCGGTTGGCGCCGATAGCTGCACCTAGGTAGTAGAGGAAGTAGGCGCCGGTGAGTGAGCCGACGGTCGCCCAGATGAAGGCGGCCACTACGTTGATGGAGCCCTGGGAGGCGGTGAAGCCGGCCAGCGGCAGGATAACCTCGGAGGGGATGGGCGGGAAGACGTTCTCAAGGAAGACGGCCAGGCCAACGCCGGGGGAGCCGATGGCCTCCATGACGGAGATAACCCAGTCGATAATGTTCTGGAGCACGAGTGCCCTTTCTCTGCGAGTGCGGGCAGCCGCCCGGTGACAAAACTTTCTCTATTCTCTCGTAGAACCCTGTGTTTTCCTATGAGCTAGCTTGTAGAGAGGCTGGGGGTTTTGGTCACGTTAGATTGGTGGGGCTCAGCGTCTACTAGAATCGCGCGGTGCTTACGCGCGGGATGGACGTTACGCGAGTTTGGTGGACGCTGGCCGAGGTGGGGAATGGGGCGCCCTGCCTTCCCGGTAATGCTGCGTAACCTGTTCACACGGTGAAATAAGTTACCGCCGGTGTAGGGGCATGGGTGACTATGGAGGGTAGATAACTAGGCCTACTATCAGGAGAGTCCATGGCTGAGCATACTTTTGGCTTCCGCACCCGTGCCCTGCACGCGGGCGGTACCCCCGACGCCGAGCACGGTGCTCGTGCGGTTCCGATTTACCAGTCCACCTCCTTTGTTTTTAAGGACGCGGACGACGCCGCCAACCTTTTTGCCCTGCAGAAGTACGGCAATATCTACTCCCGCCTGGGTAACCCCACTGTGGCGGCGCTGGAAGAGCGTATCGCTTCGCTGGAGGGCGGTATCGGTGCGGTGGCGACCGCTTCGGGTATGGCCGCTGAGTTCATTACCTTCGCGGCACTCTGCCAGGCTGGGGACCATATTGTTGCTTCGTCCAACCTCTACGGCGGCACTATCACCCAGCTGGATGTTTCCCTGCGCCGGTTCGGTATCGACACTACCTTTGTGGACGGCACTGACCCGGCCGACTATGCCGCCGCGATTCGTCCTGAAACCAAGGCTGTCTACACCGAAATCGTGGCTAACCCCTCGGGGCAGGTCGCTGACCTAGAGGGTCTGGCCCGCGTTGCCCACGAGAACGATATTCCCCTGGTCGTGGACGCCACCCTCTCTACCCCCTACCTGATCCGCCCCATCGAACACGGCGCTGACATCGTGATTCACTCGGTTACTAAGTTCCTGGGCGGGCACGGCACCACCTTGGGCGGTGTGGTTGTCGAGTCGGGCCGCTTCAACTGGGGCAACGGTAAGTTCCCTACCATGACCGAGCCGATTCTCTCGTACAACAACATCTCCTGGTGGGGTAACTTCGGCGAATACGGCTTCCTCACCAAGCTGCGTTCGGAGCAGCTGCGTGACTTCGGCCCCTCCCTCTCAGCCCAGGCGGCTTTCAACCTGCTGCAGGGTGTTGAGACTCTGCCCCAGCGCATGGACGCCCACCTGGCCAACGCCAAGGACGTCGTCGCCTGGCTAAACGAGGACGCCCGCATCTCCTACGTCAACTACGCCGGCCTGCCGGATCACCCCCACTATGAGCGGGCGCAGAAGCTGCTGCCGCTGGGTGTTGGGTCGGTCTTCTCCTTCGGCGTTGCCGGCACCGAGAAGGCGGGCGGACGCGACGTGGGCGCCGAGTTCATCAAGAACCTGCAGCTGGCATCGCACCTGGCTAACATTGGCGATGCCCGCACCCTGATTCTGCACCCCGCCTCAACTACCCACCAGCAGCTGACCGCTGAGCAGCTGGCAGCCGGTGGCGTGGGCGAAGACCTGATTCGTATTTCGGTGGGTCTGGAAGATGCTGTCGACATTATCTGGGACCTCGACCAGGCTCTGACTATTGCTTCTGGCCGCAACCACGCCGGTGAGGTCGTGGGCACCGCCAGCGCGGACGAGCTGGTGGCCCGCCGCGAAGCTGCCGAAGCTGAGGCAGCTGCCCAGAAGGAGGCACTGGAGGCGGACGCCGCCGCCCACGCTGCCGAGCGCGCAGCGCGTGAAGGGGCGGGGACGTCCGCACCGGCGTCCGCGCCCGCCTGCGAAATTCCTGCACCCAAGAAGGAGGCCTAAGCCGTGACTGAGACTCGTACCTGGGAAGGCCCCAGCGCACCGGAGCGACTGAAGATTCTGCATGAGACCAAGTCCATTGCGATTGTGGGTATGTCTGACAAGATTTCGCGCTCTTCGTATTTTGTGGCGACCTATCTGCAGTCGTCGAGCCCTTACACCCTGTACTTTGTGAACCCGATTTTGGCGGCTAAGGGTAAGGAGGTGCTGGGGCAGAAGGTGTACGCGTCACTGGCTGACCTGCCTGAGGCCCCTGACCTGGTGGAGATTTTCCGCCGCAACGAGGACCTGCCGGGTGTGGTGCAGGAGGCCATTGAGGTGGGCGCGAAGACGGTGTGGATGCAGTTGGGCTCCTGGAATGAGGAGGCTGCGCGTCTGGGGGAGGACGCCGGGCTGAACGTGGTGATGGACCGGTGCGTGAAGATTGAGCACGCCCGCTTCCACGGCGGCCTGCACCTGGCAGGCTTCGTGACCGGCGTGATTTCGTCCAAGCGGCAGGTCCTGGCCTAGGGAGCTTATTCGATAGGGGTTCCGCAGGCTCGCGCTCGCTGCCGACCCTCTCGTCTGGTTCGCTTCGTTCACGAGACGATTCACGCCAGCCGCCGAGCCAGCAGCTTCGCTGCGAGCCTGCTTCACCCCCTATGTACTATCTAAATCAGAAATGACCACCTACTAGGTGGTCATTTCTGATTTAGATGGGTATTTCCCGAGAGTGTTGAGTTTAAGTTCCTACTGCGTCTGGTGTAGATAAGGATGTCGCTATGGTTTTCCTCCGCTTTAGCGGAGAATAGTCAAGCCGTGTCCATAGGTGGTGGTTACCAACAGAAGTACCCCCGCTTGCGCGGGGAAGAGCTATGTATCTTAAACCGAAGACGCTGCTCGCTGGAAATACCCCCGCGAGTGCGGGGAAGAGCCCCGGCCGCCGAGCCGTTCAGAATCGGAACGGGAAATACCCCCGCGAGTGCGGGGAAGAGCAATCAAGCCACCAGATACCCGTACGCGACACGGAAATACCCCCCGCGAGTGCGGGGAAGAGGGGCTTGGGGGCGTCTGTGCTCTGCTGGTGCGGGAAATACCCCCGCGAGTGCGGGGAAGAGTTACCCTAGACGGGCAAGGGCAAATCTACATGGGAAATACCCCCGCGAGTGCGGGGAAGAGTCCAGTCCCTGCTGACTGCGCTTCTGCCCCTGGGAAATACCCCCGCGAGTGCGGGGAAGAGTTGCAGGCCATGGGCTTTCACCGCCTTACTCGGGAAATACCCCCGCGAGTGCGGGGAAGAGAGGACGCCGATGGTAATCATGAAGGCGTCTTCGGAAATACCCCCGCGAGTGCGGGGAAGAGGGGTGGAGTTATCGAGGATATTCAAGGGGGGTGGGAAATACCCCCGCGAGTGCGGGGAAGAGCAGACCATGAGAGGCCCATCAGCAGGCAGCAAGGAAATACCCCCGCGAGTGCGGGGAAGAGAGTGACGGGCAGGGCTAATAGCGGCTGACCTAGGAAATACCCCCGCCTGGGTGTAGGTAACTCAGAGCTGCTCTATCAGCTTCCTACAGTTGCCACGAGAAAAGGTCAGGAAAAAGCGTTGGTTACTATCCATGAGTTCGTGCAGAATCAGGCTATAGCCCCCTTCACTACGGAAGTTCCTGCAGTTTCTAATCGTGGGACTTGGCTGAAGGACGTTGGCACTCAGCTAAAGCGTCGCAAGACCGTCCTCTCTGCCTAGGCGTACCGCCGAATGCGACTCCTTTTCCCAACAGGACGTTAAAACAACGCCCGCTCGGGAAAAGGAGTCGCATTCGGCGTAACTGCCCTCCGCCGTCCGCTTGCCCCGGCCGTCCGGCCAAACCCACCCCCCGTCCGCCTCGGCGTACACTAAACCCATGAAACTTATTGAGCCTCGCCCCGTGCCCCTGGGCGGGCTGCGCGCCATGACCGTGCGTCGCCTGCTGCCCTCCCGCGACCGCCGTATGGTCGGCGCCTGGTGCTTCATCGACCACTACGGCCCCGACGACGTCGCCGTCACCGGCGGCATGCGCGTCGCCCCGCACCCCCACACCGGCCTGCAAACCGCCAGCTGGATCTTCACCGGCACCGTCGAACACCGCGACTCCCTGGGCACCGTCGCCGATGTGCGCCCCGGCGAACTCAACCTCATGACCGCCGGCTACGGTATAAACCACTCCGAATACTCCACGCCAGACACCACAGTGCTGCACGGCATCCAGCTCTGGATCGCCCTGCCCCGCGACGACATGAACACCGCCCCCGCCTTCGAAAACTTCGTGCCCGAAGCCCTCACCTTCGGCGGGCAGGGGAGCGGGCAGGACGCGTCCGCCCCGGCTGGAGTGCAGGCCCGCGTCTTCCTGGGGGAGCTGGGTGTGACTGTCGATGAGGAAACCAAGACCGGCTCGTCCCCCGTCACCACTTTCTCGCCCCTGCTGGGCGCAGAAATCCTGGTGGGCGCTCCCGGCTCAGACCCTCGGGCCGACAAGAACCCGGCAGAAGATGCCCTGCGCCGAACCCTCACCCTGACCCTCAACCCCGAGTTTGAGCACGGCTTCGTGGTTGACACCGGTGCCCTCCTTATTAAGGGCCAGCACGTCGCCGCCGATGAGATGCTCTTCATCGAACCCGGCACCGAAGAGCTGACCATCGAGGCCATCGGCGCTACCCGCCTGATCCTGCTTGGAGGCACCCCCTTCGGTGAAAAAATCACCATGTGGTGGAACTTTATCGGCCGCACCCACGAAGATATCGTCGAGGCCCGCGCCGCCTGGAACGCCCAGGCCGAGAGCTTCGAGGCCGTCACAGCCCCGGCGGGTGCCTCTGGCGCTGACATTGTGACCGACGGCGCCCTTGCTGCCGGTCAGGGCGCTACCGCCGATCATCCCCGCTTCGGCGGGGTGGTGCTCCTGCCCGGTGAATATGACGAAAAGCCCCGCACCTCCGTCATTCCCGCCCCGGAGCTGCCCAACGCCCGCCTGAAGCTGCGCGGCGACTAGCCCCCGGGCAAGGGGGGGGGGGGGGGGGGGGGGGGGGCGCGCGTCCGCTTGTGTAGTACCTGAAAGTTGTCGGCCGGGCCGCGGTTTTGTCATGAAACCATGACTCGGCCGTTGCCGTGTCGCAGATTATTTCGGTGTGTTCTTGCCGCACAGGTTACTCGCCAGTAACCAGCCGTGACCAGTCTTAACAGGTGATTCCCAGGCTATTCGGGGGACCCGTTAAGACGTGACATAGGGCAGAAAAATCAACTTTTTATAACGATTTGGTATACATCGTTACCAAATCGTTATAGGCTGTTCAGAGTCCAATCAGCTTCCGAGGGAAGCATGGGAGCCCACAACCCCACGTACGGGCCACCCAGCAGTAGCAGCAACCCGGCTGCGAAATCTCAAGAAGAGACGAAAGGTACAACATTGCGTCGTTCACTCTCAGTAGGTGCGGTAGGTGTCATCCTCTCCGGCGCTGTTCTCGCAGCAGCAAACGCATCGGTAAATGAAGCCCCGCAGACCACCGTAGACAACGGTGCAGCTGTTTCAACCCCCCTGCTCAAGGCATTCGCTGTTGCGGGTGAGGGCAAGGTCGTAAGCTGGGGTGTTCCCGCCTACATCGTAGCTCCCGAAAAGCCTGTTGAAGCAACCCCTGTTATCGAAGAAGCTCCGGTAGTTGAAGAGGCTCCCCTAGAGGAAGCTCCGGCACCTGAAGCGGAACCTGTTGAAGCTCCTGTTGAAGAAGCCCCCCTTACTGTACAGGCCGAGACCGTTGAGGTTGTAGAGGCAACTGTAGCTCCTGCCCCGGTTGAGACTGTAGCTCCTGTAGCGCCCCAGGCTCCGGCTCCTGCGGTTAGCACTGCCACTCCTGCACCAGCAGCAAGCACTGCTGCAGCTGTACCTACTCCCGCAGCAGCCCCCACTCTTTCCAGCACTACTAACCAGGCTAAGCGCGATGCCGTCGTAGCCGCCGCTATGGCTGCTGCGGCCGTCAATGCCCAGGTCGATTGCACCATGCTGGCAACCAACTCTCTGCGTGCAGCTGGCATCAACTTCCACGGCTGGCCCATGGAGTACATGTCACTGGGTACCGTTACCTCCAACCCCCAGCCTGGTGACCTGGTTCTTTACCAGTCCAATGGTTTCGGCGGGCAGCACGTTGCCGTGTACATCGGCAATGGCCAGGCCGTACACGGCGGCTGGAACGGCATCGGCACCACCGTTTTCTCGGTAAACCTGCCCAACGCCTCCGCCCCGATCTTCCTGGCACCGGCTGGCTACAACAGCTAGGCTACTGGCCTCAGATATCTTGTCTTGACAGAAGCCCCGCTCCCTGGCTTATAAAAGCCCCAGGGAGCGGGGCTTTCCAGCTCCTCGGCCTCTAGCTTCTAGCGGAGCTACCAGGAGAAGGAGGCCCTAAACTCGCGCACAGCGGTCAGCTAAGCAGATTGCCGGTAGAGCTAGCCCGCACCGGTATAAGCTAGGGCAGGCCGGTGCTGAGGGTCTGACTAAAATGGGCTGGCCGGTCATCGAGCGAGGTAAGGGGGTCTGCCTGCTGGGGAGGAGGGGGGGAAGACGCTGGATACCTTCGTGTTCTAGGAGAGTGGTTTGGCGGCAAACCCGCGGGGAGTCATATCTAGGGATACCTTATCTACTAGGCCTTCTACGATAACTCGATCTAGCTCCTGCCCGGTGTGCCGATCGTAGCGGATTATTTCAATGTCATCCTGGCGGTCATTCTCTTCATCGAAATTTCGGGAGAGAACCACAATATCGTTCTCGCGGAAGATTGCATCAGAGTTCGAGTAACTTTTTTAACCGCTGATATTTCGAAGAGTTCTTGAGTTACACCTGTTTGAGCGTCGGTCTCATAGATAGTGTTCCCCATATACCATGAAATCTTGCCATCTTTGAGGGCATCGTTGCCTTGGCTGCCCAAGTAAATCCAGCCAGAGCCGTTAGGGTGACTGAGAGGCATAAGGTTGCCCTCTTGATCTACTACGGGTATTTCCTGCCTTTGACCAGTATCTAAGTCCCAGGTAAGTATGGATCCATATCGAGTAGTGTAGTATCCACCGTGATTATTATCTGATACTATGGCGTAGATGGTTCTATCTTGACACTGTAGATTTCCCCCAGTGGTCTTGAAATGATAAGGGACGTAGTCAATAATTTCTTCTTTTGGGTCTGCTCGTTCATGGCGACAAGCAGATATTCTTCGGGGCCGCGACGTTTTTCCATACCAGATAGGGCAACGATGGTTCCATCTGGGCATACTCCTGAGTGGTAGTAGGCTCCCTCGATGGGGAAGGACGTGACGTCGCCCCCTGGCGGATAATGACTTGGGTGGTGTAGCTACGGTCGCTGTCTTTTTCGACCTCGTAGTTGTAGAGGCCGATGGTTTCACCGCGGGGGCCTAGATGGTAGCCTTCGATGAGATCGGTTTTGTTGAGGGGCCAGCTTGTAAGCCCTTCTTCGGTGAGAAGGTAGTCTGTTTTTCGGTCAGCAAAGTGGATTCCTGTTTCGTCCCAGAAGACTCCACCTCTGTCTAGGCCTTCGGTTCTGATGCTCTCAAAGCTACCGTCTTTTTTTGATGAGAGCTAGATAGCCCCGGTCTACGGGGGTTTTGCCTATAACTTGGGGGTTGAGGTAGAGAACATATTCTACGTATTCTAGGGGATTCCCTTGTTCAGTATCAGCCGCTGGCCAGCCATCTAATGCGGGAGGCGGGGTGCAGGAAGTGAAAGCTAAGGTCGCAGAAGCTAGCACTAGAAGGAGTTTTCGTTGTATTCGCATGGCTGTCTCCTTGCTTTTAGTCATTAATGACGCGGTAGGTTGCAGTGTGTTCCGAGTCTTTGATGTTGTAGGGGCGACCTATAAGGTTCTCATCTGCCCATTGTGCGACAGCATCTTTTCTCTCCTGCTCGATGGTGACTTCGGTGCCTGCTGCGACAGGCTCTGGAGGTATATGGAAACTCCCAATAGGCTAATAGTAAGTTTATTTACTGGTGTTAAAAATCATATCGGATGCGGGGTGGGAGTCAAGGCTTCAACCTGCCCTTGCCAACTTTTGGGTGGGCTTTCCCACAGGTCGGCCCTTTTCCCCGGCGATTCTTCATAAAGGCGTAACATTAATTCTCTGCCTTGCAGATAGCAGGTATAGGCTCTATAAATACGCTTTTTTCTTGATACCGAAAGGAACCACCGTGGCAGGCTTTACCACTCGCGCCATTCACGCCGTGCACTCTAACGAAGAACAGGCCGTCGTGCCCCCGATTTACACCGCCTCCACCTTCGGCCAGCCCACCGACGGCACCGAAGGCCCCTTCGAATACCAGCGCGGTGGCAACCCCACCCGCTCCAAGGCAGAAACCACCCTCGCCGCCATCGAGGGTGCCGAGCACGCCTTCCTCTACGGCTCCGGCATGGCAGCCACCGCTGCCGCCATGGGAATCCTGGAACACGGCCAGACCCTGCTCATGGGCATGCCCGTCTACGGCGGCAACTACCGATTCGCCACCATCGAGCTGCCCAAGCGTGGAGTTGCGCACGAACTGGTCTACGACCTCTCCACCCTCTCCGACGCCCACTTCGAGGGCAAGAACGTGGGCATGGTCTTCATTGAGACCCCCTCCAACCCCACCCTGCGCGTCACCGACATCAAGAAGGTCGCAGAGCTGGCCCACCGTCACGGGGCCCTGCTGGTCGTCGATAACACCGTCATGACCCCCTACCTGCAAAAGCCCCTGGAACTGGGTGCCGACATCGTCGTGCAGTCAGCCACCAAGTACCTGGCCGGTCACGGCGACCTGCTCGCGGGCGTCGCCACCACCAACGACGCCGACCTGGCCGATAAACTCTTCAAGGCTCAGCTGATTTCCGGCGGCGTGCTTTCACCCATCGACTCCTACCGCCTGCTACAGAACGTCAAGACCCTGGCCCTGCGCATGGAACGCCAGCAGGCCAACGCTGAAGCCATCATCGAGGCTGTCGCCGCCCACCCCGCCGTAGAGACCGTCTACTTCCCCGGCTCCTACAGCGCCGAAGAAGCTAAAATTCAGGCCGAACAGGCCACCGGCAAGGGCGCCCTCTTCTCCTTCACCGTCAAGGAAGGCCACGACATCAAGGCCTTCCTCGACTCCCTCAAGGTCTTCACCTTCGCCGTCTCCCTCGGCGGCATTGAGTCCCTGGTCTGCCTACCCACCACCATGACCCAGGGCGCCTACTCCCCAGAAGACCGTGATGACGCCGGCCTCACCACCCGCCTGGTGCGCGTAGCCGTCGGTATTGAGGACGTTGAGGACCTGCTGGAGGATATGACCTCTGCCCTGGATGCTGCCTAGGGCGGGGTAAAGATACAAAGGGTGGGCTCCTGGGATAGAAGCCCACCCTTCTGCGCGAGGGCTCAGGTTAGTGGTTTAGCTGCGAACCCTCGGGGTATCATCTTGATTGAGGTTTTCTCAGTTAGACCGTCGACTTGAACACGGTCAAGTTCATGCCCAGTTGAGCGGTCGTAACGAACCATCTGGATTTCTTCGTCTTGGTTGTAAGAGAAGACGACGATATCGACTTCCCTGAAAACAACCTGTGAGTTGGACAGTCCTTGTTTAGTTGCGGAGATGTCGAAGAGTTCGTTGGTGACGCCGGTGGCAACATCGGTCTCATAGATAGTGTTCCCCAGGTACCAGGACAGTTTGCCATCTTTGATAGCTTCATTATCTATAGCTTGAGCGTGTGCTACTCCAGTGCCGTCTTCATGGGTAAGAGGTAGCGGGGCTCCTTCTTTATCAGTCACAGGGACCGCTAAGAACTCTCTTGTTTCAAGGTCGAAGGTGAGCACATCGCCGTACTGGTAGCTACCGTATTCATTCTCTTCAGGCAGTGTACCCAGGGCAAATACTTTTCCGTCCCGGCAGTGCAAGTCGTTTGCAGGGGTATGGTAGTTAGGAAAATTAAGAACTAGTTTTTCTTTTTCTTCCTTCTCATCAATTGTGACAAGAATTTTTTCTTCAACTCCGTCATTTTTGTAATGTCCAGTGGTCGGAGAAATCCCTACGATTGTTCCATCCGGGCAAATTCCTGAATCATAGTATGAACCCTCGGTTGGAAAGGAGATAACATCATCTCCGTTTCGTTGAATAACCTGAGTTGTATACCCCTGATTTTCCTGGGAACCAAAGCTGTAGAGACCTACGGTAGAGCCGTCGGGATGAAGATTGTAGCCGTACATCAAGTCAGATTTTTCAAGGGACCATTTTTCGAGTTTTTCATCGGTCAGCAGATAGTCTGCGGATTTATCAGCAAAGTGGATTCCTTCTTCTGTCCAGAAAACACCACCGTTATCTAGCCCATCCACCCTTATGGTTTCATAGGATCCATCAGCTTTAATGAGGGCAAGATAGCTACGGTCAACGGGGGTCGAACCAATCACTTGGGGGCTGAGATAAAGCGCGTATTCAACGTCCTCTAA
This sequence comes from Rothia nasimurium, assembly GCF_042660305.1. Classification (NCBI taxonomy): domain Bacteria; kingdom Bacillati; phylum Actinomycetota; class Actinomycetes; order Micrococcales; family Micrococcaceae; genus Rothia; species Rothia nasimurium. The sequence goes on along the minus strand of NZ_JBHSTW010000001.1, from coordinate 125,274 downwards.
GTTATTCCCGGTAAGCTTTGCTTCAGGCCATCTGTCTAAAGCTGGGGGAGGGGTGCAGGCAGTAAGGAGGAAGGTAGCTGTGAGTGCGATAAGACTTCTTTTTTTCATGATAATCTCCTTACTTAGCTCACGGTATGGTAAATTTCGGTGTGTTCGGAGTCCTTAATGTTGTAGGGGTAGACACCGGGGCCGCCGTTGCTGTCTAAATTGATACCGGCGGCAACATCGTAGGCGTGCCAGACCAGCTGAGAGCAGTTGAGGGCTGAGAAGCTACCAAATTTATTGACAGCAAAGTTTGAGTTATAGGGGCGACCTAGTAGGTTCTCATTCGTCCAATCTGCGACAGAATCCTTGGTAGCCTGGTCAATTTTCACATTGAGCAAAACTGAGCCAGATGGTGCTGATACGTTGTTTCGGCTGATTCTATGGCTTTGAGTATGTTCACCCTTTTTGCCGGGGGCTTCAATGATTTCTTCGGCTGAGAAGTACAGGCCAGTATGACCGTGATCAAAACCGAGGGTATTTGCGGGAGTGACAAAGATGTCACCCCTATTCCGCCCAGCAGGTAAGACGGGAACAGCCTGACGGAAGCCAGAAGAGCTTGCAACGTTGTTGGTAGTGCTTCCCCGGGCGTCCTCGAGTGCTTCCTGTGCAACAGCCTCCACGGTGGTGTTATTAGCTTCTGCATAGGCCGAAAGGTCAGCCTGCATCTGTGAATAGGAGGTGCCGGGGTTTAGCTCTACAAGCTCGGCGATGGAATCGTCGCTGCTCGCTGAAGCGGTGGTAATCCCTGCGAAGGCCAGAAGGAGGGTGGCGGCAGCGGTGGTCGTAGTCTTGCCAAAGATGAACATGTGAAACACCTCTCTTATAAGTATGCTTTGTGCTTGTGGTGGTTCTAAATTTAGTAGTCCACTTCCTTTGGGGCAAGGGTGTTTGCTTGTTGAATGAGGCTACTTTGCTTTAGTGCAGTCCTGTTCAAAAGTGTTTTTCCCCTCATTTCTGCTGGTGGGAGGGGTGCCTTAGTGGCGTTTCATGGCACCTCCAACCTCCCCTGAAAAATTTTCGTAACACTCTCGTAACAATAATTCTTTGTGGGGGCTCCACCTGTTATAAGCTTGCGCAGTTACCCAAAGTGTCACCACCGAAAGACAGGTACCATGACAGTAATCAACCGTCGTTCCGCTCTCGCCCTCACTGGCGCGTCCGCCCTCGCCCTGGCCCTGGCAGCCTGCGGCTCCTCATCCTCCACCACCTCCGGCTCCTCCGCCGCAGCAGCAGACAAGCTGCAGGCCATCAAGGACGCCGGTAAAATCCGCATCGGCTTCGAAGGCACCTTCGCCCCCTGGAACTACCACAACGAAGCCGGCGAACTCGTCGGCATGGAAAAGGAAATCGGCGACCTCATCGCCGCCGACCTGGGCGTCACCGCCGAATACACCGAAACCCCCTGGGACTCCCTGATCGCCGGTGTCGACGCCGACCGCTACGACATCGTCATCAACAACGTCTCACCCACCGAAGAGCGCAAGCAGAAGTACGACTTCTCCAACCCCTACGTCGCCTCAGAAGGTAAGGTCGCCGTCCTGCAGGACTCAGAACTGCAGACCATCGCCGACCTCAACGGCGCCACCGCAGCCTCATCAGAGACCTCTAACTTCCGCACCCTGCTCGAAGAAGCAGGCGCCCAGATGACCATCGTGACCGGCTTCGACGAAGCCATCGAACAGGTACTCACCGGCCGCGTGGACGCCTGCGGTAACGACGCCGTCACCTTCGCCTACTACCAGGAACAGCACCCCGACGCCCCCATCCGCCTGCTCGACGGCGTGCTCGGTGACGCCTCCGAATCAGCAATCCTGATGCCCAAGGGCGCAACCACCCTGCAGACCGCCATCAACGACTCCATCGCCAAGCACCTGGAAAACGGCGACTTCAAGGCCATCTACGAAAAGTACGTTGGCATCGACCTCAGCCCCAAGGCCTAACCCGGCCCCGGCAAGCTGAACCCCGGCGTCCGAACCGAAAGTAACCCGTAGAACACTATGGACCGCTACCTAGAACTCTGGGCACAATCCCTGCCCTCCCTGCTGCTGGCCACCGTGCAGGTGACCATCCCGCTGACCCTCATCTCCTTCGTCCTCGCGCTGGTACTGGGTCTGCTGGCCACCACAGCCCGCAACCTCAGCCGCTACAACCCGCTCAACTGGCTGGCAACAGCCTTCGTGTGGTTCTTCCGCGGCACCCCGCTTCTGGTGCAGCTCTTCCTGGTGTTCTACGGGCTACCCCGCATCGGCATCACCCTCGACACCTGGCCCGCCGCCATCATCGCGCTCAGCCTCAACACCGGAGCCTATGTGGCAGAGACCTTCCGCTCAGCCTACGCCTCGATTCCGCGCGGCCAGTTTGAAGCTGCCCGCACCCTCAACTTCACCAAGATGCAGACCCTGCGCCACGTCGTAGTCCCGCAGGCCACCCGCATCGCCCTGCCCCCGCTGGGCAATGACCTGATCGACCTGGTCAAGGGCACCTCCCTGGTCTCGGTGATCTCCATGGTTGATCTCTTCCACTCCGGCAAGCAGGTTGCCGCCCGCACCTTCGAACCTTTGGCCATGTACCTGGAAGTCGCCGCTATCTACCTGGTCATCTTCACCCTGCTCTCCATCGCCCAGCGCGCCCTCGAAAAGCGCACCAGCCGTTACATAAGGACAGCCAATGCTTAGCCTGAAGAACCTCACCAAAAGCTTCGGCGAGAACACCATCCTGCGTGACATCTCCCTGGACCTCGACAACGGCGAAACCACGGTCATTCTCGGGCCCTCCGGCTCGGGCAAATCCACCCTGCTGCGCTGCCTCAACCTGCTTGAAACCCCCGAGTCTGGCGTCCTGACCATCGAGGGTGACTCGGTGGACTTCGCCGCCGGGCTGACCGACGAGCAGGTACGCACCATCCGCAAGCACTCGGCCATGGTCTTCCAGAACTTCAACCTCTTCCCCCACTACACCGCTGAGCAGAACGTGGCCCTGGCCCCGGTGCTCAACGGCAAGATGGGTAAGGACGCCGCCGCCCAGCTTGCGCGCGAACTCCTAGAAAAGGTGGGGCTGGGGCATAAGGCGGACGCCTATCCCGATAACCTCTCCGGCGGCCAGCAGCAGCGCGTTGCCATTGCCCGCGCCCTGGCGGTCGCCCCCGACTACCTGCTCTTTGACGAGCCCACCTCCGCCCTCGACCCCGAGCTTGAAGCCGAAGTCATTCAGGTGCTCATCGACCTGGCCCGCGAAAAACGCTCCCTGGTGGTCGTTACCCACAACATGGCCTTCGCCCGCCGGGTCGCCGACCGCATCGTCTTCCTCGACGGCGGTAATGTGCTCTACAACGGCGCCCCCGAAGCCTTCTTTGCCTCCGACAACGAACGCATCCAGCGCTTCCTGCAGATCTTCGAAATGACGGACTACCGAATCTAAGGCGCTGGGGCGCTAGGGGCGGCCTGGACGTAGCGATGCCGGCCTGAGCGCCCCAGAGCCGACTTCACCCCGTCCTTTCTCTCTTCACCCCGAGATAATCACTAGGGTGAAGAGAAAAAGGATGGGGTGATTTTTTAATACCAGAGGAGCTTAGAAGACTAACGGTAAATTGTTGAACGGTGACCAACATCGAGAGCAATAACTTGCATCTGCTGATCTTCAAATTTTACGAGTACTCGAAAATTTCCTACACGATAACGCCACAGGCCAACCTTGTCAGCTGTCAGCGCTTTTCCCCGGTCCCTCGGATTATCTAACTGAACTACCTGGTCAAGGTAAGTCTTAATTCTACGAATATCCGGCTTATCGAGCTTTCTAATCGATCGTTCAAACTCTTTTGCCAGTACTAATTGCCAGGCCACATTCAGACCCCGAGCTCATCCCACAATTCTTGGGCAGGGCGGGTCTCACGGCCGTCTGCCTCGAAGCGCGCCAACGCCTGCTGTGCCCATACCTGTTCTTCCTGCTGCTCAAGATAATCAAGTACAGCAGAACGCACTAGCTCTTCGGTGCTCGTACCAAGAGCGGAAGAAAGACTCTGTAGCTGTGCCTCTTCAGTAGCTGTAAACTCAACATGCACGGTCATAGGTTCTCTCCTTACTGTGCTTTCCAGTATGGCAAACGGCTGTACTTTCAACAATAGGATATTGTTCTGGGCTTGCTTTCTGTGATGAAGAAGCTGGGAGTATTTTCAGGGATAAGCGCACGGTAAAGTTTTGCCCATGAACACCGCTTTTACTTTTTCAGTAGGTCTGGTACCTAGCCAGCAGGAACTGGTAGATCTCTATACCTCTGTTGGGTGGAGCGCTTACACCGACCACCCTGAAGACCTGGTCCCCATGTGCACCGGTAGCCTTTACTTGGCGGTGGCCCGTGAGGACGCCACCGGCCGACTTGCCGGGCTGGTGCGGGCCGTTGGCGATGGGGTCAGCATTAGCTATATTCAAGATTTACTCATTAACCCGGACTTTCAGAAGTCTGGCCTTGGTTCCCGCCTGCTCGACATGGCGCTGGCTGCTGTTGGTGGCGTCCGCCAGGTCTACATCACCACAGACACCCATCCTAGCAACCAGCACGTGATTGACCTTTACCGGGGTAGGGGCTTCAATCCCGTCGAGAGCTACGGCTGCGTGACCCTGGCACAATTTATCTTTGACTAGGTCAAAGGGGTCTTTCTTAGACCCATCATTTTATACTGTGAAAACCGTATAACTATCCCTTACAGCCGACCCTCGCGGTGGGCGCGGGCTGTTTCTTCGTCAATAATGCGCATTTCCTGGGTCAGCGGGGCACCGGGAACCCACCGGTCGCGCGAACCTGAGCGGCGGCGTCCTAACCGCAAACGGGGGCGGGGAACCTTGAACTGAACCGGCTCCGGCAGCTGCCAGCGGCGCCACCGCGCCACAATACCCATGACCAGGCAGGTCACAATGGAAAGAGCCATGCCCAGCACCTGCTGATCCCATACAACCATGCACAGGGCGACCTCCGCAGCCCCCACAAACGCCACCGTGGCGTACAGCGGGCTACCACCCAGAATCGCCGGAATACGATTGACCATAATGTCGCGCAGGGCACCGCCGCCCACCGCCGTCACCACACCCAGAGCAATCGCCGGTAGCCAGTGCAGACCCAGAGCGAGAGCCTTGATAGTTCCGGTCGCGGTCCAACAGCCCATACCGAGAAAGTCCGCCACCAGCAGGGTCCGGTCAGCCCAGCGAGACCCAAAATCCATGAGATAAGCCAGAGCCGCAGACCCCAGGGCAGCCACCCAGTAGTAGCTATCGGTCAGAGCCACCGGGAAGCCGGTATCGAGCAGAACATCGCGAATAATGCCCCCGCCCATCGCTGTAATGACCGAGAAAATAATGAACCCCACAATATCGAAACGGTGGGCGCGAGCAACCGCCCCACCCAACAGACCGTTGGTGACAATAGCGGCAACATCGATCACACGGAACCAGGTCTCTGGTTCAAAATCAAAAGGGGGCATTTACTCGGTCCACTCGCCGCCCGGCACCAGGGGGTAGCGCTCCCGCAGCTGCGCCTGCTTGCTCGCTGGCGGAATGTAGACCCAGGCGGTGACCGGCTCACCGGCGTCCGTCACCACCTCGGCCAGCACCCGGTTGTAGAGGTTGTCATCGTGCACAGGACGCGCAGGGTCGGTTCCCTCAAGCTCATCGAGGGAGGCGGCAACGGCCTCCCAGTCGGCGGGGTCTACAAAGACCAGGGTGCCGCGCACCACCGGGGCGTCCTGCCCGGCGGCGTCGCTGCCGACCGGTGCGGACGCCGGGAGCAGGTAGGGGTAGGAGCCATTCGTGACCAGCTCGTAGCCGGTAATAGTCGCGTCAGCGCGGTTAGAATCAGCCCCGCGGAACCAGCGATTATTACTCATGCCGGGGCGCAGGGTGCCGTAAACAAAAACGGGGTGGTGGGCTGTCATGCATCTATCGTACCTACCTGGCAGGAAGGTACCATCCTACTCAGAAAAACCCATCTAGTTGGTGGGTTTTTCTGATTTAGATGGTACCTACCCACCGGTTTACTTGAGCACCGTCGGCACGAACCGGCAGTAGCCGTCGGTAATTGCCCCGTCTGATTCGCGCACGCCGAAGCCCACGGAGCGTCCGCCCACCACCCAGGCCCCGATGATGGGGTAGTTGGGTTCGCCGGCGTCCCCGGTGAAGTTGGGCGGCTGCACGTACTGCTGGTAGATGTACTCGTGGTCGGCGGCGGTTTCGGTCATGTAGCCGTCGGTGTGGGCAACCTGCACCCCGTGGGTCGGGGCGTTCACCACGATACCGTCGCCCTCCCGCCCAAAGATGGGTTTCTTGACCCAGTTGGTGAAGCCGTGGTCGGGCGACAAGGACGCCGGTAGCAGCAGCGGGTGCCCCGGGTAGAGTTCCCAGAGGGCAACCATCAGCACCTTGTTGGAGAGGAACATCTTCCAGGCCGGTTCAAACCAGTTCTCCATGGCAGCGTAGCCGCCGTCGAAGAGGACCTGCCCGTAGGCGTCCTCAACCATGTCTTCCCAGGGGTAGAGCTTGAAGAGGTTGTGCACCTGCCGGTCGTGGTGATCGAGCCAGATGCGGCGGTCGGCGTCCCAGTAGAGGTCGTCGATGCGCATGATGTGGGTTTCCCAGCCCGCCATGTGCGCGGCGTGGGCTACGACCTTGAGGTTTTCAATGTCCTCGCCGAGCTCGTCGATGTCTTCGTTCACGCAGGCCAGGTGTAGCACCGGGTACTTGACGCGCTGGCGGATCTGCGCCCAGCGGGCGACAAAGGCGTTACCCAGGTCGTTCCACTCTTTGAAGCCGCGCAGATCCAGACGCTGGTCGTTGAACCAGGTGGACTGGCTGACTGCCGCCTCCACCAGGCCGGTGGGGGTATCTGCGTTGTATTCCAGAATCTTGAGCGCGTGAGTCTCGGGGTTGTAGACAAAATCAAAGCGGCCGTAGAAGTCGTATTCGTGCCAGCGCCAGGAATCAATCGCCAGTTTCAGCGCAGCGTCGCTTAGCCCCAGCTTGTACTTGAGGGGGCCGGCAATGATGTGGTCGATGGCCGCAACGCACATGCGGTGGGCCTCTTCGACCTGCTCCTGCAGCCAGAGGGCCTCAGCCACGGTGAACTCGTAGGCAGCAAACTCGTTCCAGTAGTGGTCGGTGTCGTCGGGGCCTTCGAGCGAATAGATCAGCCCCTCAGCGGCGATAGTCTGCTCCCAGTTATGGCGGCCCAGGGGGAAGGACAGTCGTCTCATTAGCCTTAGCCTCCCTTGGTTCCGCCGCCGGTCTTCGACCCGCTGCCAAAGCCGCCACGACTCTTCTTGGTGGTGGTGTCTTTGTTAGCGTCCCGGTTGAAACCGCCGTAGGAGTCCCCGCTCTGGCTCGACTTCACCTGCGAGTTCTCCACGGTATAAGAGCTCTTTGACTCGCGGAAAGACTCGGCAAACCCGCCGCCCTGCGAGGGCAGGTTACGGAAAATCGTGCCATCGGACGGGCGACTCTCCGAGCCACCTGCCACCTTCTCACCCACCTTGGGCAGGGTTGACGATGAAGAATAGGGAACCCAGTAGGAGCGCCCGGTCCCGCCTGCGCCGCCACCGCTGCTGGAACCTGAGCCGCTGCCGTCCTCACACTCGGAGTTCTCAAGACGCTGCCCGGTGCCGGGGTCGTAGCAAATCTCGGCGTACTCCTTGGAACTGCCGCTAATCTGCGAACTGGTGGAGGAACGTCCGCCCTGCTTCTGCGACGACGAGGACGAGCCGCCCAACAGGGGCGCAACACGGGCCGGGGCGGCGTGGTTGGTGGCGCCAATACCGATAATGGCTGCCCCGCCCGCAAGCAGGGCAAGCACGGTCTTGGTCGCGCGTGAGAACCTTGGCATGGAATCTCCCGATAGTAGGTGAGTGCGTTCCCTCCCTATTTTAGGGCGGGTACGCGCTCACCTGCGTAAAGGGGGCGGGGCGGGCAGACGGACGCGGACGCGCGGGGCAGTTCGGGTGCCTTTAGCGGGTTGCCAGCACCTGAGCGATAGCCTCCAGGGCCTCCTCGTTCTGCAGGGAAGAAGTATCGCCCAGCGTGCGGCCCTGGTAGAGCTCACCGAGCAGGCGGCGGGTAATCTTACCCGACCGGGTCTTGGGGATATCGGCAACCGCAATGACGTCCTTGGGCTTGGCAATCGGGCCAATCTCGTGGCGGATATGCTCGGTCAGCGCCTTCTTCAGCTCCTCGGCGCTCAGCACCCGTCCGGCCTCAGAGAGAGTCACATAAGCAACCGCCTGGTGGCCGGTCAGCTCGTCCTCCACCGGGCAGACACCTGCCTCTACCACGGCTTCATGGGTGACCAGGGCAGACTCAATCTCAATGGTCGACAGGCGGTGGCCCGAAATGTTAATAACATCGTCGATACGGCCCAGAATGTAGACATCGCCCTCCTCGTCGACCTTGGCCCCGTCCCCGGCCAGGAACCAGCCGCGCTCGCCGTAGTGGCGCCAGTAGGAATCCAGATAGCGCTGCGGGTTGCCCCAGACTGTTCGGGCCATGGAAGGGCCAATCTTATCGACCACAATAAAGCCCTGGACGCCAGGCTCAACGTCGGCTCCGTGCTCGTCGACCACGCGGGTTGAGATACCCGGAACCGCCCGGGTCGCACAGCCGGGCTTGGACGCCGTGTGGGGGGCGCCGTCCGCAAAGGTGCCAGCGGGTGCAAACTGGGGATCGTGAGGACGCGGCGAGCACACGGTCGAGCCGGTCTCAGACTGCCACCAGGTATCGATGAAGGACGCGGTGCCCCCGCCCACATGCGCGCGCAACCAACGCCAGGCCTCGGGGTTGATGGACTCACCCACCGACCCCAGCAGGCGCACCGACGAGAGATCGTACTTGCCCGCCGGCGGGCCGTCAGGGAAGGCACCCATGAGGGAGCGAATCAGAGTTGGGGCCGTGTAATAGTTGGTGACCCCGTAGCGTTCAATCACCTCGAAGTGGCGCTCAAAGGTGGGGGTATTGGGGGTGCCTTCATAAATGACCTCGGTGACGCCGTTGAGCAGCGGCCCGTAGATTTCGTAGGTGTGGGCGGTGACCCAGGCCAGGTCGGCGGTGCACCAGTGAACGGTATTCTCAACCTTGGCGGGGTCGTTGACGGTTGCCAGCTCGTCCACGCGGCGCTGGCCCTGCTCGTCCTCAATTTCGGGGAGCAGGTCGAAGAGCAGGGCGTGGGTGTAGGCCACCTGGGTCAGGTAGCCAGCGGACGTGTGCACCAGGCCCTTGGGCTTACCGGTGGTGCCGGAGGTGTAGATGATAAAGAGTGGGGTTTCAGCGTCAAAGAGCTGGTAATCGTGGGCGTCGGGTAGGTTATCGACCAGGTCGTGGTACCAGACGTCGCGGCCCTCGGTCCAGGGCACAGCGGCGTGGGCTTCGGGAGTGCCCGCGGTGCGGTCAACCACAATAACGTGCTCGATACTGTTCTCACCCGAGCAGGCTTCGTCAGCGGTCGCCTTGACCGGAACCACGGTGCCGCGGCGGTTCTGCCCGTCAGTGGTAATGAGCACCTTAGCGCCGGTATCTTCCACGCGGAACTTCAGAGCCTCAGCCGAGAAACCGCCGAAGACCAGGGAGTGAATAGCGCCAATACGGGCGCAGGCAAGCGTGAAGATGATGGTTTCGGGAATCACCGGCAGGTAAATCACCACACGGTCACCCTTGCCGACGCCCAGCTTCTCCAGGCCGTGGGCTGCCTTAGCGATCCGGCGCTGCAGCTCGGCATAGGTAATGGCCTCGCGGTCACCGGGTTCACCTTCGAAGTAGAGAGCCACCTTATCGCCCTGACCCGCTTCGACGTGGCGGTCTACGCAGTTGTAGGCAACGTTGAGCTTGCCGCCCTCGAACCACTTAATCTCGGGCACAGTGAACTGCTCGATACCCTCATCATCGAGGCCCAGGCTCTGCGGCTTGGCGAAGGTGTGGGGGTTGGCTTCGTCAAACATCTCACCCCAGGTCAGGCGGGCTTTAGCCTGGTCAGCCCAGAACTGGATTCGGGCCTTATCTGAGATGAGCGCCGGGTTGGGCGTGGGATTGAAGGGGTCGGTGTACACGAAGTCGGTAGGTGCGCCCAAGGGTATCTCCCATCGGTAGCTGGCTGTAGCACCGGCGCCGGTTCTCGCAGGACGCCCGTGGGCGGCTTGTTCGGCGTGGTTGCTGCGATCGTCGTAGAGCCAGGTCTCTCGTATCGCTCTTGATGGACAAAATCTCTTTCAGGGTAAGCACCTGCGAGCCACTGCTACTAAACCGTGACGCCCCTTAACGTTTATGACGCCGCGTGACGCGCGTCCGTCCGCCTGCTTCGTCCCCGAATGTAACCGAAACCTTCATCTGCGCGTTCAAAGAACATGCACATGAAGGTTTTGACGACATTCGCCGAGCACACGCCACGTTACCGCACCCCGGCATTGACCAAAAGGATGCGTAAATTTTCCGGGTGATGCACGATGTCTTCCCACTGCACCCTAATGACCCGGTACCCGAGTTTCTCAAGGTCACGGTGGCGTCTTTTCTCAGCGCGGATAGCTGCCCCAGGGTCGCCATAGGTGCCATCATATTTGACGTAACCATCGACTTCTAAGATGAGTTTGAGCTCTTCCCACAGAAAGTCGGGGCGGTAGTAGGAACTCCCCACCCAAATGGTTGCCTGTTCCTTGGGCGGGATGAACCCCCACATCGCAATTCGATAGCGGGTCACCGTTTCTGCAGGAGATTCTGAGCGTTCGCTCATGAGACGGCTGACCTCACGCGCGTTTTTGACCCCTTTGCAACGTAAACCCGTGATGCTACTGGTGAAATCAGAGGCGACAATGAGCCCTTGGTTGAGAAAAAAGTCCACGATACACAGGGCATCAAGTATGGGCAGAGTCAGCGCACAGTCAACTGCTGTTTGTAGGGGAGGAGTGACAAAAGCTCCTTGATGGAAGACAGCAGATGAGCACTCTGTCTTTCGGGCACGGCTGACATGGACTTTTGGGGTAGAGCGGACGGTCTCCGTTGGATGGCTGACCCAAATTTTGCGGGGGAGCCGCAGTAGGGGTACATCCCACCACAGCGCTGCGGATATATGGCTGAGTACGAAGTCTGATCTGGTTTTGAGAAACCCTACGTGTTGGGCGATGCAACGGGCGCGGGCATCCCAGCTGTTCCAGGTGGAGGTCTTGATGTAGGCTCCGTGGCAGATGCGACGAAGGGTTCCGCTCTGACATGCCCTGGTGATGCTTGAGGACGACTTCCCGAGATGGCGCAGCTCCGTAGAGGTTTTTACTTCGGTAAAGAATTGTTCCATGCCATGAATGTCTCCTATAGTTTCGTCCATGACAAGGGGTTATATATAAATTGTGGATAACTCGGGGTGTTTTGTGTGGGTTTATACCTCTATGCGTTTGTATGACGCTTGAAGGGCTGTTTTCCACAGGGGAGCTTCACCAGTGCTGTAGGTAGCCAAAAGCTTCATCTGCGCGTTCAAAGAACATGCAGATGAAGCTTTCGGTTACATTTACGGATGGTCGCGCCCTCGCCCTCAACCTGGCGCGCCCTCCCACCCCTTCTTCTAGTTGCTGGGGAACCGGGCCTTGACCCACCGTTCGAACACACCCAGCAGGGCATCGGTGATTTTACCCAGGATAGCGAGTAGCACGATGGCCAGGAGCAGACGGTCGGTGCGGCCGTTGTTCTGGGAGTCGGTGAGCAGGAAGCCCAGCCCCATCGAAGCACCGAGCAGTTCGGCGGCGACCAGGAAGAGCCATGCCTGCGCCAGGGCCAGCCTCAGACCTGACACCACAGCGGGTAGAACGGCAGGCAGCTGCACGGTGGTAAAGAGGTTGATGCCGCGGACGCCGAAGGTGCGGGCCGCCTCAACCAGCTTGGGGTCCACGTGGGCTAGGGCCGCCGAGACGGTGGTGTAGACGGGGAAGAAGGCGCCGATAGCGATGAGGGTGACCTTGGAGTTTTCACCAATGCCGATCCAGAGCAGCAGCAGCGGCACCCAGGCCAGCGACGGCACAGCGCGCAGGGCGCCGATGGTGGGGGCAGCGAGCACCTGGGCCCAGCGGGAGAGCCCTACCCAGGCTCCGAGCGCCAGCCCGAGGATAGCCCCGATGCTGAAGCCCAGAACCACGCGCTGGGTTGAGATAGCAACGTGCAGGCCGAGCTGTCCGCGTCCTGCTAAATCAAGGGCAGCGGCAACCACCTTCGAAGGGGCAGGGAGCTGCACCGCGCTAAAGACTCCGGCGGTGCTCAGGTACTGCCAGAGCGCCAGCAGAACCAGGGGAAGCAGGGCGCCGAGCCAGGGTGCCCAGCGGCGGGTGAGCAGGGGGCGGCGGGGTACCTTCGCGGACGCCGGTGTTTCGGTGCGCGCCAGACGGCGGCGGGTTGCCGGTTGGGTGGTGAGATCAGAGGTAACTGACATGACTACTCAGCCACCAGGGTTGAGATGCGGGCGGGGTCTGCCTTCTGGGCAAAGGTTTCGTTGACGATGCTGCCCAGGGCAGTGTCTACTTCGTCTTGTGAGGCAACGTCGCCGGATTCAACCAGGTAGGGGCCGACCTTCTCCAGCACGGCGAGCTGCTTGTCGCCGGGTACGTTATCGATATCGAGGTAGGTGCGGTCCCAGACGACCTGGGCGGTTTCAAGCTCAATTCCGGAGCCATCCGCCAGGATCTGCACGGCCTCTTCTTCGTTGGCGAGTGCCCAGTCGCGGGCGTATTCGTAGACGTCAACGATGGTCTGGGCGGCTTCGGGGTCGCTCTCGATGAAGTCCTCGGTGGCGTTCAAGAAGCCGTAGGTGTTGAAGTCGACGTTGCGGTAGAAGAGGGTGTTGCCGTCCTCAATTTCGGCGCTGGCCATGATGGGGTCAAGGCCGCTCCAGGCGTCTACGGTGCCCTGGTTGAGGGCGGTGCGGCCGTCGGCGTGCTGCAGCTGCTCGATGGTGACCTCATCGGGTGACACACCTGCTTCTTCAAGAGCTTGGAGCAGGAAGAAGTAGGGGTCGGTGCCCTTGGTGACGGCTACCTTTTTACCGGCCAGGTCTTTCACCGATGAGATACCGGTATCGGTGCGGGTCACCAGAGCTGACCACTCGGGCTGGGAGTAGAGGTCAATCACCTGAATGGGGGAGCCGTTGGAGCGAGCCAGCAGGGCAGCTGAGCCCGCGGTGGAACCCACGTCAATCGCACCGGAGCGCAGGGCCTCATTAGCCTTGTTTGAACCGGCTGACTGTACCCACTCGACGTCCTTACCCTGCTCTTGTAGGGCGGTCTCAAGCCAGCCCTTTTCCTTGATAATCAGGGAGAGCGGGTTATAGGTGGCGTAGTCGATGGTGACGGTGGTATCGCCCGCAGCGGCAGAAGTATCGGCGGTAGAAGCGTTTTCCCCTGCCAGGCACCCGGTCAGTAGTAGGGTGCCGGTTGCGAGCAGGGCAGAAGTGGTGGTGAGACGAGAAATGAGTGACATGTGTGTTCCTAGTGTTCTTCAACGCCGAGTTCGGCCAAAAGTTCTTTACGCAGGGACGATAGCGCCGGGTTGCCGCGGTCGCGCGGGCGGTGATCGGGCACCTCAACGATGCGGGCAATCGTCGCGGGTGCGGCGGGGTCCGGCTTACCCAGCACAATCACCCGGTCTGAGAGGTAGAGGGCTTCTTCCACATCGTGGGTGACCAGCAGGACGGTGGCCGGGTCGTGGGCATGAATATCGAGCAGCAGATCCTGCATGTTGATGCGGGTGAGGGCATCAAGGGCGCCGAAGGGCTCATCGAGCAGAAGGACGCCGGGGTTCCGCGCCAGCGCCCGGGCCAGGGAGGCGCGCTGAGCCATGCCACCGGAAATCTCACGGGGGCGGTGCTGGGCGTAGTCTGCCAGCCCCACGACGTCCAGAAGGCGGGCAACCTGCTCGCGGGCAACGTCCTTGGGGGTACCCTTGGGCAGACCCAGCGCCACGTTCTTCTCAACGGTGCGCCAGGGCAGCAGACGCGGCTCCTGGAAACCAATAGCCACACGGGAATCGAGACCCCGTACCGGGCTGCCGTCAATCGTGACGGTACCGGCGGTCGCTGTCCCCAGGCCTGCAGCAGCCCGTAAGAGGGTCGACTTGCCGCAGCCCGAGGAACCAATAATCGAAATAATCTCACCGGGGTAGGCGGTAAACGACACGTTTTCAAGGACGGTGCGGGTCTCCCCGCGCTCGCCGATAAAGGTCTTGCCAACGGCATTGAAGTCGATTTCGCAGGCGGTGAGGGTGGTGGGGGTGCGTTCTAGCGTGGGTGCGCTCATGCTTTCTCCATCGTCTCTTGGCGTTAGCACCGACCCCTGGTGTAGAGAGGTTGCTGCGACGTCGTTGAGCCAAGTCTCTCGGTCGCTCTGGATGGTTAACGCTTTCAACGCTAGGGGCGTTTGTTGGAACCGGGCAAGAGTATGACGCGGTATTTCGGCCGGTTACGAGTGTGACGCTGTGGGTAAAACTGACCGAAACTCGCCGGCGTCCGTAACAGAGCTCAACACGCGCCACAATGTGAAACGTAGCCTCAGATGCTTGCACCTGGGCGTGCTGGGCGGGCTACACTAAATCTCAAGATCAAGAGTCCCAACGTCAAGCTCTGGCTAGTTGGGCGGCAACCCTCTCCCGTAGCGGGGTGCCCCAGATGAGGATCAGGCAGTAATGCAAGTACGGCGCACCCAGGCGCCACCTTCGCGAAGGCTCGGTGCCTTTTACTTTGGGTAAGGACGCCGGTGGCAGCACGGGCGCGGAGGGCCAAGCACCACCTGTGAAAGGGCCCGGTTCATGACCGAGAAGAAGCGCATCGTCGTCAACGCCTTCGATATGACTACCACCAGCCACCAGAGCTTTGGCCTGTGGCGTCACCCCCGTAACCGGGCGGATGAGTACAACACTATTAAGTACTGGACCGACCTGGCTAAGGTCTGCGAGAAGGGTCTGTTCGATGCTGTCTTTATCGCTGACGTGGTGGGTGTCTACGATGTCTACAAGGATTCAGTAGCTCCCGTGCTGAAGGATGGCGCCCAGGTTCCTGTGGGTGACCCCTTCCTGCAGATTTCTGCTATGGCCGCTGTCACCGAGCACCTGGGCTTTGGCGTGACCGCCGCTGTGACCTACAACCAGCCCTACACTCTGGCCCGCTCTTACTCCACCCTGGATCACCTGACCGGTGGTCGCGTGGGCTTCAATGTGGTGACCTCCTACCTTCAGTCTGCTGCTGAGAACCAGGGTCTGCCCGGTCAGATTGAGCACGATGAGCGGTACGAGATTGCCGAAGAGTTCCTCGACGTCTGCTACAAGCTGTGGGAAGGTTCGTGGGAGGACGGCTCTGTGCCCCGCGACCGTGAAAACGGCATCTTTGCTGACCCTTCTAAGGTGCACCCCATCCTGCATAAGGGCAAGTACTTCCAGGTTCCCGGTATCGCCCTGACTGAGCCTTCACCCCAGCGCACCCCCGTGATTTTCCAGGCCGGTGCTTCGTCTCGCGGCCAGGCTTTCTCGGGCCAGCACGCCGAGGCTATCTTCATCACCGCCCTGCGCCCCCACCTGACCAAGGTACTGACCGAGCGTATCCGTTCTGAGGCTGAAAAGGCCGGTCGCAAGCGCGATGACGTCAAGATCCTGGCCATGCTCTCAGTTGTTGTGGACGAGACCGACGAGAAGGCTCAGGCCAAGTACGCTGAGTACCTCAAGTACCAGAACGTTGAGGCGTCCCAGGGCATCATCGGCGGCTGGAGCGGTCTTGACCTGGACCAGTTCGATGAGGACGAGGCCCTCAAGTACGTTGAGACCGAGTCGATTCAGTCCTTCCTGACCCCCTTCACCCTGCAGGATAAGGAGAAGGAGTGGACCCGCAAGGACATCGCCGAGCACTGCGCCACCGGCGGCATGGGTGCGGTTTTGGTGGGTTCCCCCCAGACTGTTGCCGATGAGCTGGAGAAGTGGATTGACGAGGGCGGCCTGGACGGCATCAACCTGGCTTACCACGTTTCCCCTGGCTCCTTTGAGGACTTCGTTGAGTTCGTTGTTCCCGAGCTGCAGAAGCGCGGCCGCTACCGCACCGCCTATGAGGGTTCCACCCTGCGCGAGAGCCTCTTCGGTGAGGGTAACAAGTACGTGGACGAGCGTCACCCGGCTGCCAAGTACCGCGGTGCCTACGCGGGTAAGCCCTCCGCTGCCGACACCCCGGCCCGTGACTTCCTCAAGCTGGCGATTGAGAACGCTGAGAAGGCTGAGGACGCAGGCCACTAGGTCTTAGGGCTGTAAGGACGCTGCCCCGCACCTTCCTGCCAACGGGCAGGGGAGTGCAGGGCGGCGTCCTTACATGGGGGCATTCTGGCTATTCTTTTCTGAGAAGTTCGAAGCTCGGCAAGATATCTTTATCTACTTATTCGCATCGTCGATGGAACGGTTAAAGGTATCAAGGAAGCTATCCGCATCGATTTTCCAAGCTCCCTCCTCATAGGTGAAGCTAGTACCGTCAAACAACGCTACGAGAGCACCTTCAGCAGCAGCCGTGACGCTTTCAGGAACCGACGTGCTTGTGGATGCCTCTGTTTCAGTTAGAAAAGAATCTGTGCTGGTCGTTGCGGTCCGTTCACCAAATTCAACTTTATTGAGGTCAACCGTGATGGATTCAATGATTGCAGTGTCCAGGCCAGAGAACATTGACCCAACAAAAGTATTCATAAGAC
This sequence comes from Rothia nasimurium, assembly GCF_042660305.1. NCBI lineage: Bacteria > Bacillati > Actinomycetota > Actinomycetes > Micrococcales > Micrococcaceae > Rothia > Rothia nasimurium. The sequence continues at coordinate 108,527 of NZ_JBHSTW010000001.1, read as the reverse complement.
TGAGAGCAACATCTTCTCCCTCAGTCAGACCAGATCGTTCGAAGAGGTCATAGGTAGGGTCAATTCCGCGACTGTACTCTAGTAACTTCTGGCGATCATCGGCGCTCAACGTATCGATAGCTTTACCGAGGTCTTTGAGATTTTCAGCGTCTTCGCCGCCCTCAGCTTTGTCGATGATGGCTTGAATATCATCTGGCATATTATGCAAAGAGCCAGCTTCTCTTGCCTTCATGAAGTAGTTCTTGATAGCAGGTTCCAGCTGGCGCTTCTGTTCTTCAGTGAGGTTAATGGCAGCCCCTACTGATTCCACAGAAGACGACGTTGAGTCAGAGGCCTCCTGCGCGGCTCCGCAACCCGCAAAGGCCATTGAACCTATCAAAAAAGCAGAAGCCAGAGTGGTTTTCGAGTAGTAGGGTGTCATGGGCATCTCTCCTTACTCGTTCATTTGTGCGTTTAATAAGTATACCTAGCTTCTGGATAAATGTAACCCGTACTACATTTTTAGTAGATAAATATTAAGGCAAGGACGCCGCCCCGCACCTTCCTGCCAACGGGCAGGGGAGTGCGGGGCGGCGTCCTTATCTTCTTTATGCCGTGCCGACGGTTAGAGCAGGGCGCTCCACAGGCGGCAGAGGTTCTCGGCAACCTTCTGGTGGTTGGGGCGGTTGACCCACTCGTCGTAGCGCAGGCGCTTGCAGCGGGAGATGTAGTCCCGGGCTACGCCTTCGAGTTCCTGCACCATAGCCTTGCCCACGATAAAAGTGGAGACCTCAAAGTTGAGGGCGAAGGAGCGGGGGTCCATGTTGGAGGAGCCGATGAAGGTGATTTCGTCGTCCACAATCATGAACTTGGAGTGCAGAACGGTGGGGCCGGGGTACTGCTGAATGTTCACACCCGAGCGGAGCAGCTGCTCGTAGTAGGAGCGCTGCCCCATAATCGGCAGGAACTGGTCGCCCTTCTCGCAGACGATCAGGGTCACGTCGATACCCGAGAGTGCCATGTTGGTCAGAGCCTGCAGCAGGGTCTCTTCGGGCACGAAGTAGGGGGAGCAGATGATGATGCGTTCTTCTGCGTTGTAAATCAGGTGGTTGATCAGGCGCAGGTTGTTTTCGGTTTCGAAACCGGGGCCAGAAGGCACGATTTGGGCGAGCGGACGCTGGCCCTCCTGCCCTGCCTCGTCATGGGCTTCGATGTCGGCGTCGATTTCATCGAGCAGAAGCTCCTTGGTCTCGGCGTACCAGTCGGAGACAAAGACCGCGTTGAGCTCGTGTACTACGGGGCCGGTGCAGAAGAAGGAGAGGTCCTTCCACTCCAGGCCCTTCTTGATGTTGCCCTTGAGATTGTAGGTGTGGTCGATGGCGTTCTGAGAACCTGAGAAGGCTATTTCCCCGTCAATCACTACGATCTTGCGGTGGTTGCGCAGGTCAGGGCGCTGCCACTGGCCCTTCCAGGGTTTGAGGGGGAGCATCAGTCGCCAGGGTACACCGGCATCGTTGAGCTTGCGCTGAAGTTCCCGCCAGCGGGGGTATTTGCGGGAGCCGATATGGTCAATCAGCACATGCACAGCCACCCCGCGCTGGTGGGCGCGCACCAGGGCGTCCCAGAGGGGCTCGGTGGTGCTATCGAGGGCGGTGATGTAGAACTCGAAGTGAACGTACTTCTTAGCCTGGTCGATCTTTTTGGCGATTTCCTGCAGGGCTGCGTTGTTGTCGTGGCGCAGCTCGAAGTCGTTGCCGCCAATCAGGGGCAGAGCGCCGAGCTTGTAGTTGAGGTTAGCTGCCACCCGCGCAGGCTCAGAGAGCTCCGGGTCGCCCAGCACGGCGTCGTCCCCCTCGATGGAGTCTTTAATAATCTGGTTCATGCTGCGCTGGCGGCTGCGGCGGTGCCGGGGCACCAGGTTTGAACCAAAAATTAAGAAAGCAAACAGGCCCACGAAGGGAATAAAGAAAATCGCCATCAGCCAGCCCAGCGCAACCACGGGTTTGCGGTTGTAGGGCAGCCAGAAAATGACGGTGATGCGGATCAAGATATCGATAACGACCAGGGTTACCGAGAGCCAGTCCGGCAGGTTAGGGATGTTGAGAAAAGGCAGGCTGAAGTTCACATTTTTCAGTCTAGCGGGGTCTTGCCCCGGGCGAACGGGTCTTCTCACATAAACAGATGATTTAGGGGGTGGCCTTCTTCTACCTTGTAGGGGAACTTCCACTAGGCCCCGCGACCTGCACTTCTGCAATAGACTGGTGGTGTGAAGAAACCCGAGAAGTCCGTGCGCCAGCAGCGCCGGGAGCGAACCCACACCGCGATTCACGAGGCCGCACTCAAGCTTGTGCTTGAGAAGGGCCTCAAAGCCACCACTACCGACGAAATCGCTGAAGCTGCCGGGGTCAGCCCCCGCACCCTCTTCAACTATTTCGCCAGTAAAGAGGACGCTGTGCTCGGCCTGCGCGCCCCCGTCATTACCGATGACATTCTGCAGCGCGATGCTGCCCGCCAGGACCTCTATATTTTTGAGCGCGTCGCCCACCTGATGCTCGACATCATGGTCGCATCGGTCGACAGCCCCACCTACCCGCAGGTGCGCCCCCTGGTGCAGGAATACCCGGAGCTGCGCTACCGCCTGAAAACCCACCATATCGAGTGTGAAAAGACCCTGGCTGACCTGCTGCGCACCGTCAACTGGGTGGAGTTCAGCGCGAGCGGACGCCGCGGCCCCTGGCCCTACCTGCCTGAAAGTGAAGCCGGAGAAGGGGCCTCAGAACCCCGCCTGCGTGCAGCCCTTTGTATCACTTCGGCCCTGCTCCGCTATATGGACTACACTCGCGGTGTGCCCGAGAGCACTGAACGTGATGAGATAATCCGCGAGGCCGTGCAGACCTTCCGCCACCTGCTGCGCGAGGACTAGCCGCGGCCCGTCCGTCATGCTGCGTCACGGGTAGAAACAGCAGTGCCCTGCGGGGGTAAAGTGGCTAGTGGGTGCCCCCGCGCCTAACACTTGGAACAAAGGAGTACACCATGAAGATTCTTCTGCCCACATCAATCACCCTTGACCAGAGCGCCCTGGGCGCTGAAGCCAGCGACGAGCTGGTCAGCTACGACCCCACCGTCAATATCGCCCCCGAACACCACGACGCCGACGTACTGGTGGCATGGGGGAACACCAATGACCAGCTTAAGGACGCCGCCGCCCACCTTCAGCAGGTAGAGCTGGTCCAGGCGCTGCTGGCAGGCCCCGACCAGGCCCGCGCCGCGGGCTTCCGCCCCGAGGCCGTCATCGCCTCCGGCAGCGGCCTGCACTCAAAGACCGTTGCCGAACACACTCTAGCCCTGGCCCTGAACTTTGTACGCTTCCTGCCCACCCTGGCCGAGCACCAGGCACAGAAGAACTGGGCCACCGAACTCGGCGGCCCCCAGGAACTCCACCCCGCCGACCAGGTCACCACCCTGCTCGGCGCCAAAGTCACCATTTGGGGCTTTGGCTCTATCGGCCAGGCAACCGCCCGCCTCTTCGACGCCTTCGGCGCCGAGGTCACCGGTATCGCCCGCTCAGCAGGTGAGCGCGCGGGCTTCCCCGTGGTCGCCACCGACGACATCGACTCGGTCCTAGAAACCACCGACATCCTGGTCATGATCCTGCCTAACTCCGAGGAAACCAAGAACTCCCTCGACGCCGCTCGCCTGGCCAAACTGCCCCAGCGCGCCTACGTCATCAACGTGGGCCGAGGCCCCACCGTCAACGAGGCAGACCTGATTGAAGCCCTCAACTCAGGCAGCATCGCCGGCGCCGCCGTCGACGTTGTAGTCGAAGAGCCCCTACCCGCCAGCGACCCCCTGTGGGATGCCAAGAACATCATCATCACCCCCCACTCAGCGGGCGGCCGCCCCGTCGAGCCCGAAGCCCTCATCAAGCAGAACCTGCTGGCCCTGCGCGATGCCCGCGCGGGCAAGGACGCCGACTGGCGCAACAAGATGAATTAGGGATTCAGGGTCGGGGTAGGGCGAGTAATGCAGTGCCCGTGCTAGCGCCAGCTGACCCTCTCGGGCTCGCGCTGGGGCGCTCGCCCGATTCACGCCAGCCCCAGCCAGCTGGCTTCTAGCACGGGCACCGCATTATGCCTGTTCTCTCGGCATCTTCAAGTATGCGGGCAAAGCAGGCTCACAGCGAAGCTGTTGGCTCGATGGAGTGAGCGGGTGCGAGCGCGCGAGCACGTAAGAGCGAACGGAATCCGCCGTAAGGCGGGGCGTGAGGGTCAGGCTTATGCCTATTGCGCCCGCAGATTATTTTCCTCGCGCGCTCGGAATCTGCGGGGCTTCATCCAGCGTGAGCCTGCGAAGCCCGCAAAACTTTATTGATCTCTGGGTACACAAAAGGAGCTCCACCATAATCTGGTGGAGCTCCTTTTAGTTGCCTTTAGCTGACAACGTGGCCGGTTTCGTCCAGCAGCTTGGCGCGCAGTTCGCGGCGCTCAGCCTGGGCGTCCGGGTCGGGCAGCGGCACAGCGGCCAGCAGGCGCTGGGTGTAGACCTCGCGGGGGTGGCGCAGAATCTGCTCGCGCGGCCCCTGCTCGACGATTTCGCCGCGGCGCATCACCGCGATACGGTCAGCCAGGGCGTCAATGACTGCCAGGTCGTGGGTGACGAAGAGGCAGGCGAAGCCCATTTCTTCCTGGAGCTCACGGAAGAGTTCCAGCACGCGGGCCTGAACCGAAACGTCGAGTGCTGAGGTGGGCTCGTCCGCGATGAGTAGCTTGGGCTTGAGGGAGAGGGCGCGGGCGATACCGACGCGCTGCTTCTGACCGCCGGAGAGCTCGTGCGGGTAGCGGTTGCGGTAGGAGCGGGGCAGCTCTACACGGTCCAGGAGCTCCTCGATACGCTTCTGCAGCTCGGCTCCCTTAGCCACGCCAGCAAGCATCATGGGCTCACCGATGGATTCGCCAATGGGCAGGCGGGGGTTGAGGGAGGATGAGGGGTCCTGGAATACCATACCTACGTGCTTGCGTACCTCGGCCAGGTCCTTGCGGCTGGGCTTGCGCATATCGACGCCGCAGACGTTCAGCTCACCTTCGGCTACCTGCAGGAAGCCGACGGTTGCGCGGCCGATGGTGGACTTACCGGAGCCCGATTCACCCACAAGACCCAGTACCTCACCGGCACGGATTTCGAGGTTGGCGCCGGTGACGGCGCGGAAGGGGCCAACCCGTCCCTGCTTGGGGTACTCGAGGGCGACGTCCTTGAGGGAGAGGATGACGTCGCCGGTGCGCTGGGGGGCTACCTGCTCTAGCAGGGCGGTGGCCGGACGCTGGTTTTCGGCGGCGTCGTCGATGGCGGCGTTCACGTCGATTTCGTCGCCACCCAGGTGGAGCACGGCACCGAGCAGGGCTTGGGTGTACTCGTGCTGGGGGTTGTTGAAGACCTCGTGAATTTCGCCGGTTTCAACGATCTGGCCGCGGCGCATGACGGCAACACGGTCGGCCAGGTCGGCGACCACGCCCATGTCGTGGGTGATCAGGATGATGGCTGAGTTGAGCTTCTTCTGCAGGTTGCGCATGAGCTCAAGAATTTCTGCCTGCACGGTCACGTCGAGTGCCGTGGTGGGCTCATCTGCAATGAGCAGCTTGGGGTTGGTGGAGAGCGACTGGGCGATCATGGCGCGCTGGCGCTGGCCACCGGACATCTGGTGGGGGTAGGAGTTGAAGGCCTTGACGGGGTCGGGCATTTCGACCATCTCAAGCATCTTGATGGCTTCTTCTTTAGCCTCTGCCGGTGAGACGTTCTTGTGCAGGCGCAGGGTCTCAACAATCTGGTCGCCCACGGTCATGACCGGGTTCATGGCGGTCATGGGTTCCTGGAAGATCACGGCGACTTCTTCACCGCGCACGCTGAGCAGCTCGGTGTTGGTCAGGCCAATGAGTTCGCGGCCGTTGAGCTTGACGGAGCCGGTGACGCGGGCGTTCTTGGGCAGCAGCCCGATCATACCCATGGACGAAACGGACTTACCTGAGCCGGATTCACCCACAATGGCGAGGACCTCACCGGCATGCACCTCGTAGTTGAGGTTCATGGCGGCGGGAACCCAGGTACGTTCGACGCCGAAGTCAACGCTGAGATCGCGGACTTCGAGGACCGGCTGGGCGCCGGTTGGCTGAGTGGTTGGTGTATTCACTGGTTTTCCCAACTCTTGGTTGTTTCTGTAGAAGATTGGTGTGGTGGAGCTGTCTCATCTGAGAGAATCGAGAGACTATGAAGTCTCAGTATTTGCAGAACCCTCCGGTTACCTTTCGCGTGAAGACCGCCCCTTTTTACACCTGGTGCGCTGTGCTGGTTGCAGCGAGCGTGCTGGTGGCCTTAGCTATCAGCGGTGGCCTTTCGGCCCTACTGACCGGCGGCTGGGGCGTGCTGTGGATGGCCTATACCGTCTGGTACGTGCTGGGCCGATCCCGCCTGGTTGCTGGTGCTGACGACATCACCATCTATAACCCCTTTGTAACCCACCGGGTCAATTACGCTGCCCTGATTGATATTTCAACCAAGTACCATCTGACCCTGGTGACTCCCACCAAGCGTTTTCAGGCTTTTGGTTTGCCGTCAAGCGGTATGGTGGCGTCCCTTTCTGCCCATCGTCAGGATCTTGAGCGTTTGCCCGCTATCACCTACGGTGCAGAGCGGTCAGTGCGCGCTTCGGATCTTCCGAATTCGGCGGCTGGGGCGGTTGCCCTGGTGCTGCGCGGCTACTGGCAGGAGCTGGTGGAGGACGAGGCCCTGGGGGCGGTTGAGCCCCTTCAGCAGTCGCGGGTGGACGCCCGTGGGCTGGCTATTTTCGTCCTTTTGCTTCTGGCCGCTGTGGCTGGCTTAGTCTTCTAAGCTTTCGGTAGGCCGGGAGGTTCTGCCTTCTCTATTCGGTTATCAACGAGGCGGTGAGTGCTGGTGCGCTCACCGCCTCGTGCGATGAGAGCTACTTGTTCTGGGGTGAGCCTGCCGGGCCGTCCAGGTCCTGGTCAAGGGAGTCTGAGGTTCGGCTGCTGGCGGGGGTCTCTACCTCGGAGGCAAGGGAGGTATGTACCGTGGCGGTGCCTGCCGCGGCAGTAGCTGCTGCGGGGGTGGTTGCTGAGCCATCGATACCCACGCCGTTTTCGGCTGAGTGGGCGGTACGCTTGGTTGCCTTCTTGGGGTTGAACTTCTTCTGGCGGGGGTCAAAGGCGTCACGCAGGCCGTCGCCAACGAAGTTGACGGCGAGTGAAATCACCAGAATGAAGAGGCCGGGGAACCAGAAGAGCCAGGGGCGGGTAGAGAAGGCTGACTGGTTCGCTGAAATCAGTGAACCCAGTGACCAGTCGGGGGCCTTGATACCGAAGCCCAGGTAAGAGAGCGCGGTTTCGGTCAGAATTGCGGAGCTCATCATCAGTGACACGTTCACGGTGACCACGCCGATGGCGTTGGGCAGGATGTGCTTGAAGATGATGCGCAGGTCTGAGGCGCCTGCCAGGCGGGCGGCGTCCACGAACTCGCGTTCGCGCAGGGAGAGGAACTCTGCACGGACCAGACGGGCCAGGGAGGACCAGAAGAGCAGACCCACGACTACACCGAACATGATGGTGTTCCAGATGCCGTGGAAGTAGCTACCGGCCAGCTTACCGAGCACGGCGGTCAGCAGCATCAGGGGGATGATGATAACCATGTCGGTAAAGCGCATGATGACGGCTTCAATCCAGCCGCGGTAGTAGCCTGCCAGGCCACCGAAGAGTACACCGAGGAAGCCGGCGATGCTGGTAATCAGGATGACCACCAGGAAGGTGTTCTGCACACCGCGCATGGTCATGGCGAAGAGGTCGCGACCGGTGGCGTCCTGGCCGAACCAGTGCTGGGCGTTGGGGGCTGCACCGTTCACGATGGGGTTCATCTCGGTGTAGTTGTACTTCCACCAGCCGGGGATGGGGCCCACGCCGATGGAGGTGAGGGCCAGTAGGAGCACGGCGACCAGGATAGCCAGTGAGATGACCGCACCGGTGTTCTGGCGGAAGCGCTTGCGCACAATCTGGCCCTGGGTCTTACCCACGGACTCCTGGGCGCGGATGTCGACGTTGGTTTCGACGGAGCGCAGGGCGGTGGTCTCGGTGGTGGGCTCCTTAGCGGGCCCTGAGCTGAGGTTCTTGTCGTTGGTGCTCATTATGCTTTCACCCTCACGCGCGGGTCGAGGGCTGAGTAGAGGAGGTCAGCCACAAGGTTGAAGACGAGCGCCAGGATGCCGGTAAGCAGGAAGACGCCCATGACGGGGTTGGGGTCGGTGTGAGCCAGCGAGTCGAGGAAGAGGGTACCCATGCCCTTGAAGGCGAAGATACGTTCGGTGATCGCTGCGCCGCCGATGATGCCGCCGATGTCCATGGCGATGATGGTGGCCAGGGGGATCAGGGCGTTGCGGAAGGCGTGCTTCATGACGACGGAGCGCTCTGAGACGCCCTTGGCGCGGGCGGTGCGGATGTAGTCCTGGTTCATGATTTCGAGCATGGACGCACGTGAGTAGCGTGAGTAGGAGGCCAGCGAAATCAGGGTCAGGGCGATGGTGGGGAGCAGGATGTGGGTGAGGGTATCTGTGTTCAGAATCCAGAAGTCACCCTGCAGGTTGGGGGTAGAAGCGTTGGCGGTGGGGATAGGACGGCCCTTGATACGGCTGTTGCTGATGTAGGCGGGCCAGGCCTGCATGAAGCGGTCGGCGATAATCAGCAGCGCCATGACCAGGCCGGTGAGCATACCGACGCGGGCACCCTGGCCCTTGTCGTAGCCGCCCCAGAGCAGGCCAACAACCCAGCCCAGAGCCATGAAGGCTAGGGCAATCAGAATGACCATGAGCATGGTAGCCAAATCGAGCAGGTCCTGCAGGGGGAAGTAGGCAGCTAGGCCAGCGACGACCATGGTTAGACCTGCACCCAGGGCACGGCGGTTACGCAGGCCGGAGACCAGGATGGTGAAGATGATGGCGGCGCCCAGGCCCAGGGGCAGCATGAAGGGGATGCCCAGGAAGGGGGTGAGGAACCACTTGGTGGTGGAAACGAAGACGATAGCGCCCGCGGTGATGACGAAGCCCAGCAGGCCCATCAGGTAGCGGGTCTTCTGCTTGCCGAAGGAGGCGGAGTACCAGAAGAGGCCTGCCAGCACCGATATGAGCAGGGTCGTGGGTATGGTGACCACCGGGTTGCGGAGGAAGTCGTTGAAGCCGATGGCGACGAATTCCTTGAGCAGAACTGCGATCCAGAAGGAGGGCAGGGAGAAGAAGAGGAAGCTGGCGAAGGTCACGGTGTAGTCCAGGCCTGAGTACTGGCGCAGGGCTGAGATGATACCCAGGCTGACACCGATCAGGATGGAGAGCACGGTGGCCGCTACGACCAGGGTAAGGGTCTGGTAGACAGCGTTAGAGAGAAGCTGGGTGACGGGTGTGCCTGCCAGGTTCTGGCCAAAGTCGCACTTACCTGCAAAGCAGCCGAGCACGCCGCCAAGCCACTTGAAGTAGCGCAGCGGGGCGGGGGTGTCTAGGTCCAGGGCAGCAATGCGCTGGGCAATGAGTGCGTCTTTGTTAGGGGAGGACGATGTGCGTAGCTCTTCGAGGGGGTCACCCGCGATTGCTACGAGGTTGTAGATGAGGAACGATGCACCGAAGAGGATGAAAACTGCGGTGATCAGGCGCCTCACGGAGTACATGAGCATGATGAATCCTGATGGGTAGGGGAGCACACCCTGGGAATAGGAGGGTGCTCTCAAAACAGCCAGAGGCGCGGACGCTCGTGAGCGTCCGCGCCGTAGGGCAGTTACAGATTGTTAGTTGCCATCTGTAGCGTGACTAGAGCGTAACTGTACTTACTCTGCGATGTCCCACTCTTCGATGTTCCAGGTCAGGGGCTGCTGACCGGGCTTGGGCTGTACACCGGTGATGGTGTCGGAAACCGAGGTAACAGCGATGGACTGGAAGAGGGGCAGACCGTAGCCGTCCTTGAACAGTTCGCCGTCTGCCTGCATCTTCAGTTCTTCGATGCGGGCGGTGTCGGTGGTGGTCATGATTTCATCAGCTGCTGCGTCAACGGTTGCGTTGGAGTAGCCGGTGAAGTTGGAGGATGAACCGGTCTTGAAGATCTGGCCCAGTGAGGAGTTACCTACACCTGAGGAAACCCAGCCGAAGATGGATGCCTCGTAGTCGCCACCGGCCAGCAGGGATGACCACTGCTCGCTACCGGCGTCAACAACCACGAAGCCTGCCTTCTCAGCGGATTCCTTGATCATCTGGAAGGAGTTGATGCGGTTGGGGTTCTTGTTGTTGTAGAGGATGCGGATGGTGGGGGTCTGGCCGCCCAGCAGTTCCTTAGCCTTCTCGATGTTGGCGTCCATGTCGTCTGAGGGGTAGTCAGAGGAGTTGTTGGACTCAACAGTCTTGGCGTAGTTCTCGGAGTCTGATGCTACGTAGAGCTGGGAGTTCAGAACCTGAGCATCGGCGTCCATGGGCTTGATGAGCTTGTCGACGATGTCCTGGCGGGGAACGGTCAGCAGGAAGGCCTTGCGGACGTTCTCGTCAGCGAAGGGTGAGCCTTCCTTGACGTTCAGATCCAGGTGGTCGTAAGCCTGGTCGGGCTGGGTCTCGGTGACAACGCCGCTCAGAGCTTCCAGCTGGGAGACGGTGTCGATGGAGGCCTGGGGGGCAACAGCGTTGACTTCGCCGTTCTGCAGAGCCTGAATCTGGGTTGCAACGTCGCCCTGTACCTTGAGCACAACCTCGTTGATGGCGGGCTTCTTGTCGCCCTGGTAGTTGGGGTTGGCGGTCAGGGTAACTGACTGGTTCTCTTCAACGGCGGTGACCAGGTAGGGGCCGTTACCGACGGTGAGAGCCTCGTTGGCAGGCATGGTGGTGGTGTTGTAGCCGGTGTTCCAGGCATCTGCAATCTTGCGCAGCTGCTCGTTTTCTTCACCGGGGGTTGCGGTCTCGATAGCTTCGATGAGCTCGTCTTCGGTCATGCCGGCCAGCTCAGCGACAACGTGGGCAGGCTTGTCGATGTCGTAAGCGATTTCCCAGTCAGCGAAAGCCTTGGGGTAGGTGAAGGAGATGGAGCGGCCGTCTTCGCTCACAACGGGGACCTCTGCGCCGCCGAGGCCAGCGGTTTCACCTGCAAATTCGAAGTAGACGACTTCGCCGTCTTCGCTGTCGAAGTGGCCTGACTGAGCAGCCCATGCCAGGAGCAGGTCGCCCTTGTCGATGTCGTTGCCATCTGACCACTTCTGGTCGTCGTTGACCTTGTAGTCAACCTTGATGCCTTCGCCCTCTTCAGTCATGGAGTAGGTGCCGAACCACTCGTTGTGGCGGATGTCGAAGGTGTTGGTGATGGTGTAGAAGCCACGGTTGGTCATCTGAGCGATGATGCCGTTGGTGTCTGAGTTACCTTCAGCGGTGCCTACGTTCAGTGAGGAGAAAACGTTGGTGATAGCAATTGAAACTGACTTGTCTGATGCAGCTGCGTCGGAGCCTGAGGTGCTGGAGGCGCCGGTGTCGGAGCTGGCGCAGGCTGAGAGAGCCAGGGCAGCTACAGCTGAGAGGCCGAGAGCTGAGGAAATGCGGGTCTTGCGCATTAGTGTCTCCTTGCTGAAAAGGGGAAATGTATGTTGTGGTCCGCGATCTTCACCCTGTGTGTGCGGGGCGGCGCAAGCCTTCCCAACTCTTGGGTGTGGTGAATCACACGATGTGTAATGTATATACTAGGTCACTTTTGGGGAACTGCGCCACAAAAACCCCTGTTTATATGTAAAACTCTTCAAAAAAATGTAAAAAATACGTTACAGCGTCTTTTTAGCTCATGAATTTGGCGTAGCTTTTCTTCTTTTGCTATCGCTCGATGGGGCGCACCATGTGCACGTGCTCGATACCCGCTTCCAGGTAGGGCTCCCCCACAACTTCAAAGCCTGCCGCCCCGTAGTAGCTCTCTGCTAGGTAGGCCTGGGCGCTAATAGAGATGCGTTCGGCCTCAGTGTTTTCTTCAATCCAGGTCAGTGCCTCATTGAGTAGGCGGCGGCCCAGGCCGGTGCCGCGGGCGTCCGGATGTACCGCCACTCGCCCCAGCGTCCATGCGCCGGGGTCCGCCGGGTGGGCGTCGTCAGAGAAAGTGGCCAGGTCAAAGAGACGCAGGTAGGCCAGCACTTCGCCACGCTCATTGGCGTGGAAGAAGTGCAGGGCCTGCCGATCTGCCCGGTCAATCTCGTTCTCTTCGGTAATCTTCTGGCCCACCACAAAGACCAGACCGCGGAGCAGGTAAATCTCGTTGAGCTCATCAAGGGTCAGGTCATAAAAGGATTTGACGGTAAACATACCGCCATTCTAAAACCCTTTAAACCGCGCTTATTACCCGCCGGTAACCGTCCTTTACATAAAAAGCCGCCCCGCACCGTCCGGAAGGACGATGCGGGGCGGCGTATCCAAGAGCGCGACAGGATTACTTAGTGGTAACCTTCAGCAGCTCGGAGCCGGGCTGGACGGCGCCGGTAGCGCCCTCAACCTCAGCGAAGCGGTTGGTGTTGGTAACCAGAACGGGGGTAACCAGAGAGTAGCCAGCGTTCTTGATGACCTCGGGATCGAAGGTCAGCAGAATATCGCCGGGAGCAACACGCTGGCCCTTGGTGACCTTCACGTCGAAGCCTTCACCGTTCAGGTTGACGGTGTCGATACCTACGTGAATGAGCAGTTCTACACCGTTGTCGAGCTTCAGGCCTACAGCGTGGCCGGAGGGCATAGTGACAGAAACCTTACCGGCTGCGGGTGCTACCACGGTGTTGCCGGTGGGAACGATTGCCGCACCCTTGCCGAGCTTTTCAGCGGCGAAGATGGGGTCGGGGGTCTCGGAGAGAGGAACTGCCTGGCCTTCTAGGGGTGAGGCCATAGTCAGGACGGTGCCCGCTGCGGGAGCCGCTGCTTCTTCAGCTGCCCAGGGGGCGGCGTCCTGCTTCTCAGCAACTGCAACGGGGGCTGCGGTGGCGGCAACAGCTTCGGTGCGCTTTTCGGCTGCCCCGGGGGTGGTTGCTTCAGCAGCTGACTCGCCAATGCCGGTTTCTGCAACGGCTGCCGCTTCGGCCTTCTGGTCCTTGGACTCATAGCCGAAGACCAGCACACCTGCCATAGCGCCGAAGAAGGCGATGGCCAGGCCGATCATGTAGAGGTGTGAGGGCTGCATAGCGGGGATGGACAGCAGGGAGGTGAAGGCGAAGGCGTAGGACTTAACACCCAGAGCCGAGATAGTGGCACCACCGATGATGGCGGGAACCAGAATCAGGGGGAAAACGCGCTTGTAACGCAGCACAACACCGTAGAGGGAGGGCTCGGAGATACCGCCGAGCAGACCGGAAACAGCGGCACCGGTAGCGGTCTGGCGCAGTTCCTTGTTGCGGCGGGCGGCGATAGCAACGCCGGTGACAACGCCGAAGACAGCGAAGTTGTAGGCGCCCATGGGGGACTGGATGAAGTCCACACCGTCGGTCTGCAGGTTGTTGATCATGACGGCGTTCAGGGGCCAGTGCAGACCCAGGGGCACCATGAAGAGGTAGAGACCGGCGATGAGGCCACCAACCAGCCAGGGCATGGATTCGTTGACGCCACCGATGAAGTCAGAGATAGCCAGGGCGAAGCGGATGCCGATGGGGCCGATCAGGAAGGCGGTCAGGGGTACCAGGATCATGACGGAGAGCATGGGCACGAAGACCATGTGCAGCATGGTGGGGATGACCTTCTTCAGGAAGCGCTCCAGGGGTGCCAGCAGAGCTGCGGCGAAGAGGGGCGGGAAGATCTGGCCGGTGTAGTTCATGACGTAGAGCGGCAGGTCAAGGCCCAGGAAGGGGACGCGGACGACGCCATCGACGGCGATGTCGGCGAAGCCCTGGAAGGTGCCGGTCATGAGGGCCGCGGGGATAGCCGCGCCGACCCACATGTTAGCGCCCAGGCGCTTGGCGGCGGTTGCACCAATCATGATGGGCATGAACTGCAGGACCGACAGGGAGGCGGCCAGCATGATGAACCAGAAGGGGAAGGCTGCACGCCACTCGTTGAGCATAGCGGCAGCCGCGTCGGCGTCGGCCAGGCGGGGGCCGTTGACGATATCGACGTTGACGACCTGACCGGTGAGGTCGGTGTACTGACCGAAGTAGCCCAGCTGCTGCAGGAAGACGATTAGGGTCAGGATCATGGAGGTGCCCAGCAGTGCCCAGAGGATGGGGCGGAAGGAGTCTGAGAGCACGTCGAAGACGCGGGTGAGCACGCCGGCCTTCTTCTCGTCGGTAGCTACGGCACCCTTGGAGGCGCTTTCACCGACGGAGCCCATGCCGGGCAGCTTGAGCATTTCGTTGTAGACCGATTCGACCTTGTCACCGAGGACGACCTGGGTCTGGCCGGACTGCTCGATGATGGAGAGAACACCGGGGATGTTCTCAATCTTGGTGCGGTCTACAGCGCTGTTGGACTTGGGGGTCACGCGCAGGCGGGTGGCGCAGTGGGTAAAGTGCGAGATGTTCTCGGGGCCGCCCAGGCCTTCGAGGATCTTCTCGCCCATCTGTGAGTTATTCACGGGTGGAACCTTACTGGTGTGTGCGGATTGCTAGCTGTTAAGACGAAAAAGACCCGAGTTGCTTATCGAACCGTGTGCCCTGACGAGGGTAGACGGGTGCTCACAGGTAGGGCGCGTGTGCGGGTGCACAGGTGCCGTAGTGAGCTGATAGCAACTCAGGTCTTGCCTGCTTAACCAGTAACAATCCTGATGATTGACTACATAGAGTGGGGCTTTCACCCCGTTCGTGGTCAAGCGTACTCCCAGAGCTTAGCTCTGCGCAAGTACCTGGGGGTGTTTAGCTCGTAGCCAGGCGGTGTGTAGGCGCAGGTTGATTTCGATGGCGAGGCAACCTAAAAAGGCTGACGCCAGGGTAGCTAGTAAATATGCCCCGCTGGGAATGATGAACTGGTGGTACCAGAGCGAGGGCGGCAGAAGCAGAACCAGGGCTAGGCCTGCGTACATGGCAGCTACAATCGCCAGGCGGACGCCGCGCACGGGCCGTACTACGGTGGTGATGTTGTAGATGCCCATGAGTACAAGGGCGATGAAGGTGGCGGTCTGAATTTCCGCTGTCGCCACCCCAGCGAGAGCGTGCCCGTAGCCGTTGACGAAGACCAGTACCGCTGTGATGATAACGGCTGCCGGTAGGGCATAGTGCAGGGCCCTGCCCAAGAAGCCGCTGACGTAGCGGCGGGTGTTGGGCAGCATGGTCAGGAAGAAGGCGGGGCCGCCCACAATGAGCAGGTCGGCGGTGGAGTACTGGCGCGGCAGGAAGGGGAACTGCCAGCAGAGCACGCCCAGGGTGAGACCCAGCAGGATAGCGAAGGCAGTCTTGGTGAGGAAGAGGTTGGTGACCCGCTCGATATTGGCGATAATCTTGCGCCCCTCGGCGAGTACACCGGGTAGGCGGTCAAACCGTCCGTCGAGAAGCACCAGGCGCGATACCGCCTTGGTGGCGGGCGCTGCGTTGCCCATGGCGATGCCCAGGTCGGCGTGCTTGAGGGCCAGGGCGTCGTTGATGCCGTCACCGGTCATCGCTACTACGTGCCCGGCCTCGCGCAGACCCAGCACCATGTTCTTCTTCTGTTCGGGGGAGACCCGGCCAAAGACGGCGTGGGTTCGGGCAGCTTCTACCAGCTCAGGGCCAGATTCGGGCAGGGTTGAGGCATCGACCGCACCAGCTGAGACGTCCATACCGGCAGCTGCCGCTGCGGCAGCTACCGTGCGGGGGTTGTCGCCGGAGAAGACCTTCAGGTCGATGCCCTGGCTTCTGAAGTAGGCCAGGGTTTCGGGAGCCTCGGAGCGTACCTGCTCGCGGAAAATCACGAGCACCTGGGGCTCAAGGCCGGTAGGAACCCGGGTGGCTACCTTGCCGGAAGGCTCGCGCAGAAGGGCGGGGGCGTGGGCCAGCACCAGCACACGCAGCCCGCTCTCGGCTAGCTCACCGGCCAGTTCTCGCGCGGGGGAGTCTGTAGGCAGGAGGGCCTCGGGGGCACCGAGCAGCCAGGCCCCAGAATCTGCCAGCTCTACCCCGCTAAAGCGCAGGGCAGATGAGAAAGGTAGGACGCCGGTTGCCACCGGGGCGCTGGATTGGTCTGGATCATCGGTGCCCCCTGCGGCAGCAAAGGGCTCTTTCAGGGCAGCAGCGGTGGGATTAGCGTTCTGGTCGGCTCCCAACCAACCCAGGGCGGCAGCCCAGCCGTCCTTAACCCGGGAAGCGGCGGCGGCGTCCTGATACCCGGCCTCTGCCCAGAGCACCTGCCCGGTCAGGGAGCGAACCGAATCAAAGCGCACCCCGCCCTCGGTCAGGGTGCCGGTCTTATCGAAGCAGACGGTATCAACGCGGGCCAGCACCTCAACAGCGGGCTGCTCCTGAATCAGCACCTCGGTGCGGGCCAGCTTAACCGATGCCACGGCAAAGGAAATCGTGGTCATCAGGGCCAGGCCCTGGGGAATCATGGAGGCCACCGACGAGACAGAGGTAATCAGGGCATCACGCCAGGCCCCTGAATCAAGGGCCAGCTGCCAGCCGCCGGCGGCCTGCATCTGCCCGTTGAGCACAATCGCGATAATGGGAACCAGGGCCCAGGTAATCCAGGTGACCACCCGTTCCATACCCGCCCGGAGCTCCGAATGGATGGTAGTGAACTGGCGGGCTTCGGCCGTAATTTTCGCGGCGCGGGAGGTAGCCCCCACCGCCGTCAGCCGCACCTTGCCCGACCCGCCGATCACGGATGAAGCCGACAGGACGCCGTCCCCCGGCACCTTGCCGACGGGGTCGTTTTCGCCGGTGAGCAGGGATTCATCAAGATCCAGGCCGTCGCTGGTGAGTACCACGGCGTCGGCAGGAACCTGGTCCCCGCGCTTGAGCAGCACAACGTCGTCAAGAACCAGCTCATCGAGGGCAACCGGCACCAGCGTGCCATCGCGCAGGGCGGTAGCGGGGTCGCGGCGCAGCAGGGCGATGCGGTCCAGCTGGCGCTTCGCCGAGAACTCCTGGGTGAAGCCGATGACCACGTTGGCAATAGCAGCCAAAAGGAAAAGGGTATCGAGCCAGGAACCCACCAGAATCACGGCCAGCCCGCAGAGCCCCAACACCAGGTTAAACATGGTGAACAGGTGGGTGCGGATAATGGTGGCGGTAGAGCGGGAGGTCGCATTATTCTGCGTATTCACTAACCCGGCAGAGGTGCGTTCAGCGACCTGCTCGCTGGTGAGCCCACCGGCCTCAAGGACGCTGTCTGGAGGGGTACTCACATTCACGCGGTGGGCAGGCGCGGTGTGAGACATAGGGGCTCCTTGGGCATTGGGCTGGTCAGGGTAGTAACCAGTCTAGTGGGAGAAGCTGAGGGCGCACGTCCGTCTCAAGGATGAAAACAGCCTCAGTCGCGGGCCGGAAGTACCAGCAGCCGCCCGGTCACCGGGTGGGTGAGCACCTCAATGGGGTGGCCGTAGACCGCGCTGAGCCGCTCGGCGGTGCAGACCTGCTGCGGGCGTCCTTGCGCCACCGCCTGCCCCTGAGCAAGAAGCACCAGCCGGTCAGAATAAGAGGCCGCAACATCGAGGTCGTGAAGGACTACCACCACAGCCGCCCCCTGCCGGGCGTAGGCGCGGGCGCGGGTGAGGGTCTGCTCCTGGTGCAGAATATCGAGAGCGGCAGTGGGCTCGTCGAGCAGGAGCAGGGGAGTGCGCTGGGCAAAGACCCGGGCCAGGTGGGTGCGGCCGGCTTCGCCGCCCGAGAGGGTGCGGACGTCCCTGCCCGCCAGGTGCCCGGTATCGGTGTCGGCAAGGGCAGCGGCGACAATCTCGTGATCCTGCTGGGCCTGCTCGGTGCCCCGCCAGGGGGCCCGGCCCATCTGGACCACCTGCTGCACGGTGTAGGAGAAGGCTACCGAGGTGTGCTGCAGCAGCATAGCCCGGGTGCGGGCCAGCTCTACCGGCCGGTAGTCTGCCAGCGGACGTCCGCCCAGGGTAACCTGCCCCGAGCTGGGAGCGGCATCACCTGCCAGCAGGGACAGCAGGGTCGATTTACCCGCCCCGTTGGGGCCGATAAGAGCTAGAACCTCACCGGGGGCAACCTCAAGCGAGACGTCGTGCAGAATCTGCCGCCCGTTCACCCGGTAGCTGACCGAATCGGCGACGAGTAAAGGTGAGGTCACAGGGCCCCCTTGGTTAGGGTTCGGCGGAGCAGGATAAAGAAGGTGGGGCCGCCCACCAGGGCGGTGAAGATGCCGATGGGCAGGTCGGCGAAGCTCACCAGGGTGCGGGCGGCGAGGTCGGAGGCTGCAATGAGCAGGGCACCGCCCAGGGTCGAGGCTGGTAGCAGTACCCGGTTGGAGGGCCCCACTACCATTCGGAGCAGATGCGGCACGATCAGACCCACAAAAGCGATGATGCCCGCGTAGGCGACCGCGGCCCCGGTGAGCAGGGCGGTGCAGATGATGGCTGCCAGGCGTAGGCGCTCTACATGAACACCCGAGTGGGCAGCGGCCCGCTCACCCAGGGCGAGCAGGTTGAGCTGCCGAGCCAAGAGAAAGCTACCGATAATACCGACACCCACAATCGGGGCACTGGTGGCTACCGCCGCCCAGGTCGCCCCGTTCAGGGAGCCCATCTGCCAGAAGATAATCTGGTCGCGACTGGCGTCATCAGCGATAAAGACCATCAGGGCAATCAGGGCGTTAGCCACGGCGGTTACGGCAATACCGGTGAGAATCATCGACAGCACCTCGGCCCGCCCGCCGGAGCGGGAGAAGAGATAGACCAGGGCGGTGGTGGCTAGCGCGCAGGCAAAGGCACAGAGGGGTACGGTGAACATACCCAGGGTATTCTGCCCCAGCACAATAGCCCCGCAGGCCCCCACCGCAGCACCGGCTGAAATGCCGATGACGCCCGGCTCAGCCAGCGGGTTGCCGAAGACCGCCTGCATCAGGGCGCCGGACGCCCCCAAGGCGGCACCCACCAGCAGCCCCAGCAGAATGCGGGGTAGGCGGATATTCCAGAGGGTGGCGTCTGCCAGCTGCATGGCAGGGTCGGCGGACGCCAGCCCCAGGTTGCGCAGGATACCCCCGGCAACCTGGGGGAGGGGAATCTCGAACTGGCCCAGGCTGGCTGATATGAGTACCGTGCCGAGCAACAGGAGGGGCAGGGCGGTAAAGACCGCCGTGAGGGTAGAAGAACGTACCTGCACAAGAACCTACTGCTGGGTGTAGATAGCGGTGGCTAAGGACAGCAGTACCGCCGCACTGTTGGGCCCGAACGAGAGAACCTGGCCGTCTGCCATGTCGACCACGCGCTGGTTAGCACCGGCGGTTGTTTCAGCTACACCGGGGCGGGCGAAGAAGGCCTCGATACCACCGGTGGACTCCACCCCGCCGGTCATGGTGAGGATCAGGTCGGGGTTAGCCCGCGAGAGCGCTTCAGCGTTAGCGGGCACGGTACCCGAAGCCCCGCCCTCACTGGCCACATCGCGACCGCCCAGGGCAGTAATCAGCTCATCGGCCCCCGAACCGTCACCCAGGATAAAGAAGACACCGGCAGTACCCCGAACGTAGAGGAAGGCCATGCCCACCTTCTGCGTCGAATCCCGCGGGGCAACCTCGGCAATGGTGGCTAGCGCCGAATCAATCTCAGCCTGCACCCGGGCACCCAGCTGGGCGCCGGCGTCCGGAACTCCCAAAGCCTGCGCAACCGCCTCAATCTGCGGCACTACCTGGCTCAGGGAACGCGAGGGGTCAAAATGCACCACGGTCACCCCGGCCGAACGCAGCTGCTCGGTAATTTCGAGGGGGCCGTTGGTGGTGTCCATGAGCACCACGGTCGGGGCGAGAGAAAGAACCGCCTCAGCCGAAATGTCGTGGCCGTTCTGGGTTACCAGGGGCAGGTCTGCCAGGGTCGTTTCGGTCGAAGACGTGACCCGACCTACTAGGTTGTCCCCCAGCCCCAAAGCGACGACGGTCTGGGCTAGGGTGCCGTACATATCCAGGGCCAGAATGCGGTCGGCACTGGTCACGGTCACCTCGGTGCCCTGAAAATCGGTGACGGTCACCGGCAGCTGCGGGGCCTGCGGGTTCTCAAGCGGCAGCACATCCGGGACGGACGCCGCCGTCGCCAGACCTGTCAGGCTCTTGGGGTTCTCTACAGCATTGGCTTTGAGGTAGTCCTCGGCCTGCTGCAGGGCGGTGCGGTGCACCTCTTCACTGGCGGGAGCCTCAATGCCCCCGGCCGTTGCCGACGACTGAGCCCCGCCCTCAACCGACGCAGAAGCTGCCCCTGCTTGGGAGCCTGTAGCGGCGGCGTCCGCACCGCTCTCTGCTGACCCGGTACAGGCCGTCACCGCCAGAACCAGGGCAGCACTCAGAACAGAAAAACCCCGGCGCAGGGGCAGAGAAGAAAAGGTGAAGGTAGGCACCAGAACCTCCTGAGAAAAACTGAAAAACGAGGGGGTGGGAGCCGGGTAAACTCCGGCTCCCACCCGGGGAAGGGAGAATTAGGACGCGCGGCGGCGGGCTACCACCACAGCACCGGCAGCTAGCAGGGCAGCACCCAGGGCAATCAAGGCGCCCACCGAAGCACCGGTGTTCGCCAGCTTGCCGCTCTGGGCAGCGGCTCGGGCGGCTTCGGCCTTACGGTTAGCTTCAGCGTTCAGGGCATCGCAGTTAGCACCGTTCTCTGAGACATACTGGGTCTTCTCAATGGTCTGAGAAGCACCGGTGACGGTCTTTGAACCCAGGGTACCGGTGAAGCTAATGGGGTCAAGGGCTTCACCTGCCTGGTAGAAGCCAGCGAAGGCAGCTTTGCCCTCAGCAGTTAGGGTGGCAGAAGCACTGCTGACGCTAATGCTGGATCCGTTAACAGTCAGGCCAGCCAAATCGACATTGGCGAAGGGCACCTCACCGTGGTGGGTTGTCTGCCCCTTCATGTCATTAGAACTTACGGTCAGGTAGAGGGTGCCGGTAGAACCGTTGATCTCAAGGCGGGGGTTAGCCATCAGAGTGTTCAAGGTGCCGCCGTGGCCGGTGAAACGGACAGAGCCCTCGAAAGCCACAGAGCCCTTGCCGTTAGCGTAGGTGCCTGTACCTTTGGACCAGCCAAAGGCCTGGTTAGCGTAGGTAACGCCGTTCAGTTCCCAACTACCCTTAGCGATACCGCCACCAATGTAGTTACGGAAGGAGGAGCGCACGCCCCAGTCGAAAGTAGCAGCTGAGACGGTCCCGTCAGCCTGAGTAGTGGTTGCACCGGGCACGGTTTCGGTCACGGTCACCGGCACGCACTGGGGCGCCGGATCAGCAGGGTTAGCAGAGGGCTGGGCTGAGGGAATGACGGTTGGCTCAGCGGTCGGCTGGGCCGAGGGTGCTGCCGTCGGTTCAGCAGAAGGCTGGGGTGAGGGGGCCACGGTCGGCTGGGTGGTGGGCTCTGCGGACGGGCTCGGGGCAGGAGCCGGGGTTTCGCTGGGAGCCGGGGCCGGTGCGTCCTCAACCACGGGGGCAGCAACCCGCAGGTACAGGGGGTCAAAAGCGGTTCCCTCTGCATAGCGGGCCCCAAAAATGCTGGCGGCATGAGCCGTCGCAACAGTCGGCACGCCCTCCAGAAGCAGGTTACCCGCTGAATCGGTAGTCAGGGCGCTCGCGTCAAAGCTGGCGATGGGCTGGTCGGTAATTTCACCGGTGTTGGCCGAGGTGCCGGTGGCGTAGATGTAGCCGTTTGCACCGTCGGTAACAACGCGGAAGCTATGCAGGTTGATGTTGAGCACCCCGCCGTGGGCGACCAAGGAGAAGCTACCCGGAACACTGATGGAGTAGCCGGTATCAGTCTTCTGGGCGGTTGCACCGGCAAAGACAAAGTTGTTGCCTTCTAGGCTGGTGTGTTCGCCAGGAGTAACGGCGTTCTGGGCGATCAGGTAGTTGAGGAAGGAATCCTTGATACCCCAGGTGACGGTGCCCGCTGCGTTGGTGACGCCGTCAGTGGTGGGCTCGGGTGTGGGCGTGGGGGCCGGGGTCTCTGCGGGCTTTTCAGCCAGGTCAGCCGAGAAAGTGAGCGGAGACAGAACCTCGCCTGCCTTGTAGAAACCGGCGAAGGCGGCTGCGCCGTCGGCGGTGAGAGTAACGGGAGCGGCAGTGGCTGATACGGTGCCGTTGCTGAAAGTGACGCCAGAAAGGTCTACGGTAGCGAAGTGGACGTTGGTGGCATCGATATCGGGGGATCCGTTGTAGCCCTTGGACTTCACATCAGCTACCAGGGTGCCCTGAGTACCGTTGATAACCAGCTTGAGGTTGGCGTAGGTGATATCAAGTTCACCCTTATGGGCGGTGAAGTGGATAGTCCCGGGGTAGTTGATGGTTCCGTTTGCACCGGTGAACTCGCCCTCGGCCCCCTGCCAGGAGAACGTGGAGCCGTTGAAGCTGGGGCCGCCGGTTACCTCGACGCTACCACCGGCAAAAGCGCCGGTGACGTAGCGGATGAAGGAGTCCTTGAGTGACCAGGTCAGCTGGGCATTGCTGGCGACGTGAGTTGCGGACGCGGCCGCGACGGTGCTGCTGGTGGCGTCCGCCGCGTCAGCTACGGACGCGGTGGCTAGGGTCATGCCTGACAGGGTGAGTGCGGCGGTGGCTAGGAGGGCGCAGGAGCGCCGGGCGCTGTGCTGGGGAGACATGGGCATCCTCGTGAAAACTATGTGGTGTAGGGTGGGCACATTTCGTAACATGCCCTGCCTTATTAAATTTAAGGGCATGCCTAAACTAGCATTAAGGCAACCCTAATAAAAATAGGTTACAAGTACTTGACTTAATTCTTTCTTGGTGACAGTCTGTCAATAAATAGTGTTAATCTAGCCCTCAACCAAGGAGGACCCCATGACTACCGCTCTCGCCGACACCGAGCGTCCTACCTTCTCAGCCCGCCTTAAGGCAGAAATCGCTGCCCGCCACGAGCAGGCAGAACACTCCAGCTTCATGGCCGACCTGATGGGCGGCAAGCTCGACCGTAAGGCCTACCGCATGCTGCTGACCCAGTACGTCTATATGTATGAGGCCCTCGAAGAAGTAGCAGCCGGCTTCCGCGCCCACCCCAACCCCATCACCGAACCCTTCGTGCTCGAGGGCCTTGACCGGCTTGCTTCTATCAAGGCTGACCTAGCTGAACTGGGCGGCCCCACCAGTGACCAGCCCTTACCGGCAACCGCTGACTATGCGGCAGCTATCCGGGCGACGGCGTCCGCCCCCGAACGCTTCTTGGCCCACCACTACCTGCGCTACCTGGGCGACCTGTCGGGCGGGCAGGCCGTGGCTGCCCTGCTCGCCCGGCACTACGGTGTGCCCGCTGAGGCTCTGAGCATGTACCGATTTGAGGCACTCCCGAAGCCCAAGGTATTCAAGGACTCCTACCGGGGTCTTCTGGACGATGCCCCGCTGACGGACGCCCAGCGTGACGCCCTGGTTGATGAGGCCCTGGTCGGGTTCGACTACAACACCCGTGTGTTTGCACAGCTGGGTGAGAGCCTAGCCCCATAGATGTGTAGCTAGGGGCCTCCATGCTGTGTGCAGGTTTCTTGGGCTGTGTGCAGGGTTTTCTCTGCACAGAGCCCAAGAACTCTGCACAGGCTAAGACAGAAGGACGCCTGCCCCGGCTTGCGTGAGCCGGGGCAGGCGTCCTTGGGCGCGCTCTGGGTGCTGCTTAGCGGTAATGGTGTGGGTTAGGCGACTAGCTCCTTGGGGGTGCGGTTCTTAAAGGCTGCTACCGCAATGAGGGTCAGGCCGATGGCTACCATCCAGAAGAAGGCGCCGGTGTTAGAGTTCAGCCAAGCCTCGCCTGCGTAGAGGATATCGCGTACCCCCTGCCCGGCGAAACGGGCGGGAGTCCAGGGGTAAATCCACTCGTTCCAGAAGGTCGGCAGGAACTGGCGGGGGATGCTGAGGGTCGCAGTGCCCAGCAGCATGGTGAGGGCCGATAGGGCCACCCCCTTAGCGCCCAGTAGGTCAAGGAAGCTGGTGGTCAGGGCAATATAGCCAGCAGATAGGGCGCTCAAGAAGATGGCCAGCTCGCTAAAGGGTAGCTCAAAACCGGTAATAGACTGCACTAGCCAGGCCATACCGAAGCCAACCAGCAGTGCTGCCGCAGACCCATAAACTACTTGCAGGCCAGCGTTCACCCAGGCAGTGGCACCGCGAGCCCTAGAAACCGAGTGGGATCCGGCAAGCAGGACGGACGATACCATCGAGCTGATGAAGGTGCCCATAAAGAGCATCATGGGGGCGAAGCTGCCAGCAAAACCCCACTCGGTGGGAATCTTGTTTATGGTGGTCACATTGATAGCCACCGGTGAGTTCTGGCTCATGGCGGTCAGGGCGTTGGTTGCGGTTTGCACGCCCATCATAGTCTTGGACTGGTCTACAGTAGCGGTAAGTGCGGACGCCTCGCCGCCTCCAGCCTGTGCCGCTGCGGCAGCCTGAGAGAAGTCAGCTGGAATTTCAAGAACGGCGTAGTAGCCCTCGTCCTCAAGGAGCTCCTCGGCCGACTGCCCGCTAGTGACCAGGGTGAAGTCAAGAACCTGCTGGTCAGCGGAGGTGAGATTTTCAACTGCTTGGGCTCCGGCGTTGATGGTTTCACCAGTCGGTAGGGTGATACCCGAATCTGCATTGACGATAGCTACCGGCAGGTTTTCTGCCTTAGCTCCCAGCATGGGGGTCACTATGAGGGCAGCGACCAGCAGGCCGATGATCGGGGCGAGAAGGGGGAGAATCCAGCGTTTGGGGCTGGAGGTTTGGGTGTGTGAGTCAGTGGCGACTGTTGAGCCTGCCATGTCTGTGCCTTTCTAATGCAACAACTTGTTGTATTTAATCCTAAAATCACCCCGCCCGGGCTAAATTAGACTTATTACAATACTTTGTTGCATTTTTTAGGAGGAGACCATGGCCCGTCCTCGCAAAGACTCAGCCCAACCCGGCGCCCGTCAGCGCATCACCGAAGCCTACTGGGCACTAGCAGCTGAGCGAGCCTTCCCCGACATTGCCGTCGACCAGATTCTCAAACGCGCCGACTGCAACCGCACCACCTTCTACTACCACTTTGAAAACCTCGCCGCAGTGCGTGCCGAGGCTGAAAAGCAACGGCTAACCGCCGAAAAGTTCCGCAGTATCGTACGACTTATCGTCAGCCGTGACTTGAGCAGTAGCACGGTGCGGGCCTTCTATGATGAGAACCTTGACCTTATCCGCTACCTAGCCCGCCAGCTGGCAGGTAGCCCCCGGGGCGAAGCCTCTGACAGGTTCAGGGCTACCGTGCGCGCTATGTGGATTGAGCAGGGGCTTTTACGCGGTGATGGTAGCGACCCCGACCTGCTCCTAGTCACCCACACCTTCCTTATCAACGGGCTGCTGGGGTCTATCGCTTCACTCGCTGATTTGAGCGAGGACGAGTTCTTTGTGCGCCTTGATAGCTTCTCCCAGCTCTACAGCACAATCGTGATGAACGTGCTCGCGGACGTCCTACCCAATAGTGCCCTGGAAGCGCTGGGGGAAGGAGCATAGGTCTGGGCAGGTTTCTTGGGCTGTGTGCAGGGTTTTCTCTGCACACAGCCCAAGAACCCTGCACAGGGTTAAGAAAGAAGGACGCTCCCCGGGTCGGTAACTGCCACGCTAACGCACCCGACTTATCCACAGGCCTGGCTGCTATATGACCTGTTTGTGAACCAAAAGAGCCTGCGATGTTCACACCCCTTGCAAGAGGTGAACGGGGTCGGTGACACTGCCCTTATGAATGATGTTGCAGAGATTTACCAGCAGGTGCGCTGCCTTAAAGATTTACAAGATATCGGTGTAAGCCCCTCTGTAGCTTCGACCCGTTTTAGGTCTGGTTACTACACCAAAATCAAGCAGGGGATCTATATTGAGACCTCTATATGGAACCAGTGGGGCACTCGCCAGAGATGCATAGCCCACCACGCCGCGCATATCAAAACGGTGCCGAGCGGGGTGCTGAGTCACCAGTCGGCTGCGCTTTGGTTAGGAGCTCCGCTCCTAACCCTACCTCACAAGGTGCATATGAGTTTTGCGTCGGCTTCTGTACAGCACCGCCCTTCAGTAACAGCGCATCGCGGACGTACGGACGTAGTTCGCGAGGCTCAACTGGTAGTAGGGGCTTCTGTTGCTGCTCCGGGGCAAACTCTGCGCGATGTGGCCCTATCTCTACCTCGCGTTGAGGCGCTGGTGATTGGTGATTATTTTCTGCGGCAGGGTGTTATATCTGTAGCGTCGGCACGTACTGCTCTGGCTGAGGCGGGTGGAGCTGCGCTTGCCGTGGGGCAGAGACTGAGCGCTTTAGCAGATTCTCCTGCTGAGACGATCGCGCGCGACCTTATTTATGAGTGGAATCTGCCTCTACCTCAGGAGCAGTTCGAGGTATTCACCCACTATGGCCGTGTCTACCGTGCTGACTTCGCTTGGCCTGAGTTGGGGGTCATGCTTGAGGTCGACGGTGAGGTGAAGTATTCGGGAGTCTATGGCCGCGCTGACGATGTGGTTCAGGCGGAACATCGGCGGCATCGCGAATTAGAGATGGCTGGCTGGAAGGTGGTGCGTACGCGCTGGAAGGAGCTGATGTCGCACCCTGCTACTCTCCGGCAACGGCTGTGGGAGGCAGGCGTCCGGTGAGCCAGGCTGGAGGTGTGCAGGTTTCTTGGGCTGTGTGCAGGGTTTTCTCTGCACACAGCCCAAGAAACCTGCACAGGCTAAGACAGAAGGACGCCGCCACGCACCTGCCTGCCCGAAGGCAGGGGAGGGGCGGGGCGGCGTCCTTACGCACAGTAGCTAGCGACTAGCTGGGGGCAACCTCACCGAAGTGGCGGGCCAGAGTGCCCTCGTGGGCTTCACGCAGCTCGTCCAGGTCGATAGCGACCTCACCCTGAATATCCAGGGCGTTAGAAGCGGCATCGACCACGCCGATACGGGCGAAGGGGTAGTCGCGGGCGGTACACATGTCCTTGAAGCGAACTTCCTCGGAACGGGGCACAGACACAACCACACGACCCAGGGACTCTGAGAAGAGCAGGGTGAAGAGGTCAATACCGTCACGCTCAGCAACCTCACCCAGGCCAACACGGGCACCGACGCCAAAGCGCAGGCAGCCCTCAACCAGAGCGGCAGCCAGACCACCGGCAGAAACATCGTGGGCGGCATCAATCATGCCGTCCCGGCTCATATTCACCAGCATGTCGCCCAGCAGCTTCTCGGCAGCCAGATCAACCTTGGGGGGCAGGCCGCCCAAGTGACCCTTGAAGCGGGCCCACTCGGAGCCGTCTAGCTCATCGCGGGTGGTGCCCAGCAGGTAGAGGGCCTGGCCGTCGTGCTCAGGAGCCCAACCGGAGGGGGTGCGGCGGGTGACGTCGTCCATCACGCCCATCATGGCAACCACGGGGGTGGGGTTAATGGCCTTGCCGCCGGTCTGGTTGTAGAGGGAGACGTTACCGCCGGTCACGGGTACGCCCAGTTCCATACAGCCGTCGGCGATACCGCGCACGGCCTCAGCGAACTGCCACATGATGTCCGGGTCCTCGGGGGAACCAAAGTTCAGGCAGTCAGAGACAGCCACGGGGCGGGCGCCTACGGTAGCCACGTTGCGGTAGGCCTCAGCCAGGGACGCCTTCGCACCCTCATAGGGGTCGAGCTTGGTGAAGCGGGGGTTAGAGTCGGTTGCCAGGGCAACACCCAGGCCGGTCTCTTCGTCCACACGAATCACGCCGGAGTCATCGGGCATAGACAGGGCGGTGTTGCCCTGAACGTAGCGGTCGTACTGGTTAGTAATCCAGGACTTGGAGCACATGTTGGGGGCCGCCATAAAGGCCTTGATAGCCTCGCCCAGCTCAGCGCCGGTGGGGCGGGCGTCGTCCGCGCCAGAACCGGTGAACTTGTCGGCCTGCAGGGAGTCCTGCCACTCGGGGCGGGCGTAAGGACGCTCGTAGGTGGGGCCGTCGTGAGCAACGGTCTTGGGGTCCACATCGACGATGATCTCGCCCTGCCATTCGATGGTCAGGCGGCCGGAGCCGGTAACCTCACCCAGAATGGAGTACTCGACGTCCCACTTCTTCATGATGTCTTCGAAGCGGCTCAGGTTCTCGGGGGTCACAACCGCCATCATGCGCTCCTGGGACTCAGACATGAGAATCTCGCCCGGGGTCAGGGTGGGGTCGCGCAGCAGAACCTTGGTCAGGTCAACGTGCATACCGCCGTCGCCGTTGGAGGCCAGCTCGGAGGTGGCGCAGGAGATACCTGCGGCGCCGAGGTCCTGGATACCCTCAACGATGGAGTTCTTAAAGAGCTCCAGGCAGCACTCAATCAGTACCTTCTCAGCGAAGGGGTCGCCCACCTGCACGGCAGGACGCTTGGAGGGCTTGGTGTCGTCGAAGGACTCTGAGGCCAGAACGGAAGCGCCGCCAATGCCGTCGCCACCGGTGCGGGCGCCAAAGAGGATCACCTTGTTGCCGGTACCTGAGGCGTTAGCGGTGCGGATATCCTCGTGGCGCATGATGCCCACAGCCAGGGCGTTGACCAGGGGGTTTGCCTGGTAGCACTCGTCGAACTCGACCTCGCCGCCGATGTTGGGCAGGCCCAGGGAGTTGCCGTAGCCGCCAACACCGGACACAACGCCGGGCAGGAGGCGGGCGGTGTCGGGGTGGTCGATGGCACCGAAACGCAGGGGGTCCATGACGGCCACGGGGCGGGCACCCATCGAGATAATGTCACGCACGATACCGCCCACGCCGGTCGCTGCACCCTGGTAGGGCTCAACGTAGGAGGGGTGGTTGTGGGACTCGATTTTGAAGGTCACGGCCCAGCCGTTGCCAATGTTGGTCACACCGGCGTTCTCGCCGATGCCGACCATGAGGTCCTTCTTCATCTCGTCGGTGACCTTAGCGCCGAACTGCTTGAGGTGCACCTTGGAAGACTTGTAGGAGCAGTGCTCTGACCACATGACCGAGTACATGGCCAGCTCGGCTGCGGTGGGGCGGCGGCCGAGAATCTTCTTGATGCCCTCGAACTCGTTCTCCTTCAGACCCAGCTCAGCCCAGGGCAGCTCGGTCTCGGGGGTGGCAGCGGCGTGCTCAACGGTGTCGAGATTAAACTTCTTGTCGCTCAAAATTCTTATTCCTTATGCGAGGCGTTTAGGCCGAAACCAGCTGGTTGAGTACGGAGGTGAAGACGCCCAGGCCGTCCGCGCCACCGCGCAGGCCCACGGTGCCAAAACCGGAGGACGAGGGGCCGAAGCCGGGTTCGACGGCGTGCTCGGGGTGGGGCATGAGGCCCACGACGTTGCCGCGCTCGTTGGAGATGCCGGCGATATCGTTGCGAGAGCCGTTGGGGTTAACATCCACGTAGCGGAAGACCACGCGGCCTTCAGCTTCAAGTGCCTCAAGGGTCTTGGCGTCGGCAACGTACTGGCCGTCCTGATTCTTGAGGGGCACCACGATGTTCTGGCCCGCCTCGAAGTCGCCGGTCCAGGCAGTCTGGTTGGTTTCAACGCGCAGGGTCTGATCACGGCAGATGAACTTGCGGTGATCGTTCTTGATCATGGAGCCGGGCAGCAGGTGGGTTTCGGTCAGAATCTGGAAACCGTTGCAGATGCCGAGCACCGGCAGGGGAACAGAGCCGGAGGTGCCAGCGGCACTGGCTGCCTCAACGACCTTACTCATGACCGGGGCCTTAGCGGCAATAGCGCCTGCGCGCAAGTAGTCACCATACGAAAAACCGCCGGGCACAATTACGGCATCTACATCGTGTAGAGCTGCTTCATCGTGCCACAGCGGTACGGGGGTGCCACCAGCTAGGCGGACGGCGCGGGAGGCGTCGCGGTCGTCGAGGGTGCCGGGGAAGGTGATGACGCCGACGCGCACATCAGCCAGGGCGGCATCGGGAGTGTTCTGAGAGAAGTCGCCCACCAGGGGAACTTCGGTTGCTGCGAGGGATTCTGCCACGTCTTTTAGTCCTCCAGAGCTTCGACGTTGACGACGTCTTCAATCACGGGGTTAGACAGCAGTTCTTCAGCTGCCTGGCGGGCCTGCGCGAGCAGTTCTTCGGTGACTTCACCATCAACGGTCAGTTCAAAACGCTTACCCTGACGAACATCGGTGAAGTTGGTGAGACCGATACGGGGAAGCTCGTGAGCGATAGCCTTGCCCTGGGGGTCGAGGATTTCGGGCTTGAGCATAACGTCAACAACAATACGGGCCATGAATGGGCACTCCTTGGGTGCTGGAATCTATATAGAGCCAGGTCTCATTTTACCGGTTTGTACAAGCTTGTGCCCCAAAGTGAGACGGCGGGGCGCGGGGCTTTTCTGGGGCGTCTGGTCATGACGAGCGTGCGCTATATCGCTGAGCGTGCACCCGGCAACCGCACGCTCGGCGATATGGCGCACGCTCGGTGTTTGCGAGAAGATACTGGGAAAATAAACCATAATTTTCTATATAAACAGCTTAATGGGAAAATTGAGGTGCATTTTTCTCAAGAGAGACTCGCAGGAGGCAACATGCAGAGTTGGCCATCTCTTACATATACAGAGCGCTTGTGGGTGCACCGTGACCCCTTGGCCTCTCGCCGGAGCCAGCGGAAAAATCGAGGTACTTTTCAGGTGCCGCACGTTCCGTATATTTCTGAGGCTCCTGTGAGGCTCAGTGCAGATGTGCTGGCTAGCGCATCTGCGGCATCAGTGGCTATGACAAGGTTCGACCACGAACAGGCATCATTTGTTCATTTCCCATTCGCTACGGTGCTTTTGCGCGGAGAATCTGCCACAAGTTCACAGATTGAAAATCTGACGGTAAATGCTCGAAAACTCTCGCTTGCTGCACTTGGTGCGCCGGTAGGAGGCAATGCTGAACTTGTTGCCCGCAACGTCCGCGCCATGAAAGCTGCAATCGACGTTGCCCACGAACTTAGCATCGACGCTTTGCTGACCATGCACGAGGAGCTTACAGCGGGTGTTCAAGATGATGCCGGTGAGCTGAGAAAAGAATGGGTGTGGATTGGGGGAGAATCCCCTGTCACAGCCAGGTACGTAGCACCTGCCTGGGAGGATGCGCCTGGGTTGCTTGAAGACCTCGTTGTCTTTTTGGGGCGCCGGGACCTTGATCCTACCGTGCAGGCGGCTCTTGCTCATGCCCAGTTTGAAACTATTCACCCTTTTACAGATGGGAATGGGCGTACAGGGAGAGCGCTCATCTCATCTCTGTTAAAGGCGCGCGGGGTGACGCAGTATGTGGTGGTTCCCCTGTCGAGCGGTTTGCTCTATGACCTTGAGGGGTATGTTTCTGCTCTGGAGGCGTATAGGCGCGGGGATATAGAGCCCATCATCCTGTGTTTTGTGGATGCCATTGAATCATCGCTGGCTAATACTCGTTTGCTTGCCCAGGACATTGAACAGTTTTATGAGCAGATTCTTGCCTCGCGCCCGAGGGTGACTGAAGCGGTGCGTAAGGTGGCAAGGTTCTGCTGCTCAGAGCCAGCTTTTACGGCTGGAATGCTAGAAGAACACGCCGGAGTGGCTAGATCTACCACCTATCGCATTATTGATTCCCTGGTGGAAACCGGTATCTTGCGGCGGGAGCAGAAAGTGCGCGGGCAAAATGCCTGGTCTGCCCCTGCTTTGACGGAAGCGCTTGACGCGTTTGCCCAGAGGGCGGGCCGTCGGCGTTTTGTTTAGTCCTGAGCGGCCAGGAGCGCCTGCGCCGCCTGCAGGTTGGCTAGGGTGAGGGTTTTGTTGGTGCGGGCAAGGGCCAGGGCTGAGATGGTGAGGGCAACCAGGGCGCGGGCTTGGCTGTATACTTCGGCCTCGGTGAGGTGAGGACGCGCCCTGCCCAGCCCCGCGTGGAAGGCGGCAAGGAGTTCGTCGTAGTAGCTGCTGACGGCTGCGCTGACCACTGGGTCGGTGCCCACCGGGGCGTTAGCTGCCGCTATGAGTAAGCAGCCGGGGTGGCTATCGGCAGAGCTAATAGAGCTGGCCAGGGTCGCAAAGTAGTCGTTGAGGGCATCGGGCTTCGCGTCTTCGCTGGTGATGCGAGCAAGGAGCGGGCGGACGCTTTCTGCCAGGTAGTTCTCTACCGCTTCGTCAAAAAGCCCCTTTTTCGACTCGAAGGCGTGGTAGAGACTGGAGCGCTTGAGGCCGGTTGCCTGTTCAAGGTCGGGGATTGAGGTTGCCTCGTAGCCCCGATCCCAAAAGACGTCGCGGGCTGCCCTGACGGCGTCCGCTCGGTCGAAGGTTGCTGCGCGCCCCATGATGTGCCTCGTTTCATAGCTAACAAAATTGTGTACTGACCATTCTAGTATATATTGGAATAAGCATTACAAAAACCTATGAAAGGATATCCCCATGACTATCGCCGGTATTATCGCCCTACTGCTCGCCGTCGCCCTGCACGTTTTTATCTTCTACCTCGAATCCTTCGCCTGGACCACCCGAGCCCTGCCAGTCTTCGGTATGAGCCGTGAATCAGCCGAACAGACCAAGGAAATGGCCTACAACCAGGGCTTCTACAACCTCTTCCTGGCAATCATTGCCGCCGCCGGTGCCCTGGCCCACTTCGCCGGTGCCCCCGCCGTGGGCCTAGCCCTCATGCTCGCCGGTACCGGGTCAATGCTGGCCGCCGCAGCCGTCCTCTTCATCACCTCACCCGACAAGCGCCCCGCCGCCATCAAGCAGGGTGCCTTCCCGCTGCTCGCCGTCCTTCTGCTCGCTCTGGGCGCAACCCTTTAACAAACGCCCTCGACAGGCGTAGAACTGGTTAAACAGCTTTCGAAAGGAAAAATCATGACACAAGCACGTGAAATCCGCCTTGCCTCCCGCCCCAGCGGCTGGCCCACCTCCGACAACTTCGAATTTGCCACCGTTACCCTGCCTGAGCTCACCGATGGCCAGGTACGCGTTAAAAACGAGTTCATCTCGGTTGACCCCTATATGCGCGGGCGCATGAACGACGCCAAGAGCTATGTAGCCCCCTACGGCCTGGGGGAACGCATCACCGGCGGTGCCGTCGGACGCGTTGTCGAATCGCACGATGAAAGCCTGCCTGTAGGCACCCTCGTATCGCACCAGCAGGGCTGGGCAGACTACGCCCAGGGCGCCACTCGCGAGTTTACCGCCCTGCCGGAACTACCTGCCGGGGCGCCGTCCTCGCTCTACCTGGGCATGCTGGGCATGACGGCGATGACCGCCTACGCAGGCCTGACCCGCATTGCCCACCTGAAAGAAGGCGACGTCGTGTTCATCTCTGGCGCAGCGGGCGCCGTGGGCACCGCCGTCGGGCAGATCGCTCGCCTGCTCGGTGCCTCCCGCGTTGTCGGCAGCGCTGGCTCGGCTGAGAAGGTTGAGCTGCTGACCAGCAAATACGGCTACGACGCCGCCCTCAACTACAAGGACGCCCCCGTGCGGCAGGCCCTGCCCGAGCTGGTTCCAGATGGTGTAGACGTTTACTTCGACGACGTCGGTGGCGACCACCTCGAAGCCGCTCTCGACGTGATGAACCGCGGTGGCCGCCTGGCGCTCTGCGGCGCGATCTCTGCCTACAACACCAGCGAGACCACCCCCGGCCCCGACAACATGACCAACATGGTCAAGCAGGGCCTAACCATGCAGGGCTTCACTCTGGGGGAGTACCTAGACGTCGTCCCCGAGTTCCGCGAAAAGATGGGCCGCTGGTTTGCCGACGGCAAGATTGCCTATGACGAGACCGTCTACGAGGGGCTCGACTCCACCGTCGAAGCCTTCATCGCCATGATGCAGGGCGCGAACACCGGCAAGATGGTGGTCAAGCTCTAGTCCTTAGGCATACCGAAAGGGGACCGCATACTACGCGGTCCCTTTTAAGTTTTGCGGTCCCCTTGGGTGTGGTGGGGGAGAGAAAAACGTGATTACTCGGCAGACAGGTAGCCCAGCTGGCGGGCCAGGTCAGCCGTCATCTCGTTGTTCTCAATTTCGGGCTCCTGCTGCTCATAGGGCGAAATGCCGGGGGCAGAAGACTGGGCCTGGAACTTCATAGTCATCAGATCGTTCGGTGCGGTCAGCTTACCGATAGTGCCGTCACGGTTCACATCAATCTGCTGGGCGGTAGTCTCTACAACGCCGTCCTGGTCAAAGTCGATACCCTGGTGGGCGTTCCAGTAGCGGGTGCCGTAGTGAATTGAGAAGCCACGGGCAGCGTTACCGGCGCCCTTAGACTCAACTACTGCGGTCTCATCAATGGTCATACCCGCGCGGGTGGAGTAACCGTAGTAGACCGACCCGTCGGTGCGGCGCACACCTTCCAGCTGGTACTTGTAGTTCATGATGCTGGTGTAGTTGGGCTTGTAGTTTGTGCCGTCGGTGCCGCCGTGGTTCAGGCCCAGGTTGTGGCCGAGCTCGTGAATGAAGGTGCCCACGCGGATAGCGCTACTTGCCTTGCCCCAGTGGGTGGGGCCTACGGTCACCATGAAGGTGCGGCCAGGGTAGTAGCCTGATCCAGAAGACCCGCCGGTGCCGTAGTAGTCGCCCCAAATCATGTAGTGGAAGACGCCCGCACGTGCCGGGTTGGAGTTAGTACCCCGCAAAGTATTCACGTCGCCCAGGCCATTAAAACCCTGGTGGGGGATCTCGTTGCCGCCGCCCAGGTCGTAGGCGGGGTAGATGCTGCCGGCGTCCAGGTGGATGGTGATGCCGGTGGTACCGTTGGGGTTCCAGACGGGCATGTCGGCGAAGGTCTGGACGATGGTGCCCAGCTCAGCTTCGCTGGCGAGTAGGCCGGGCATGTAGTCCATCTCAACGAAGAGGTCTTTGCGGTAGGGGTCTGCGCCCATGGCTGCGAAGTCGATGTCGATGACGCCGTCGTTGTTGTAGTCGTAGCCCTCGGTTTCCCAGACATCGAGCAGCTTATCGCCGTCGGTATCGATGGTGACTGCTGAAGCAATCGGGGCGCTCAGCCCGGTGAAAGCCATGGCCGCAACTGCTGCGGTGGCAAGTTTGCGCGAGAAACGCATGTGTGTTTTCCGTTCTCTAAGTGTGGTTTAAGGACGATTCTAGGGCATCGAGCAGTCTCTGCCGCAGGGCGACTGACCGTTCAGCGAAGAGTCTTTGCTGGCGCACGTATTCGGCCTTACCCTCGGGGGTTTCAATGACAACTGGCTCGTAGCCCCAGTCCTTTAGGTCGTAGGGGGCTGCTTTCATGTCGAGTTCGCGCACGTCCCAGGCCAGTTCGAAGCAGTCCATGACCAGGTTCGAGGGCACCAGGGGCAGGAGCTTATAGGCCCACTTGTAGATATCCATGTTGGTGTGCAGGCAGGCCGGCTGCTCTAGGTTGCGCTGTTGCTCGCGCGTGGGCTGTAGCTCGTTCATGGGCACCGCCTGGGGCATGAAGAACCGGAAGGCATCGAAGTGGGAGCACCTAATTTTATGGCTCTCAACCACCCGGTCGGTGCCCTCTGGCCCCAGGCGCAGTTCTAGGTAGTCGTGGCGGATGTTATTCTCCACCGACTTATAGGCCATAGCCCACTCGTGCAGGCCAAAACAGCCAAAGAAACCGGGCTTGGCAGCGGTTTTACCCAGGATAATCCGCGCAAAATCAATGGCTGAGGCGCGGGCCTCAGCAAACTTTTCGGTATCGACAAGGATGCTGGTGCCCGCCTGCGCCGCCGCGGCGGCTTCGGCAGGTGGTAGGCCTGCCTCTTCCAATTCTTGCTGGGTAGCGGCCCGGTAGAACTTCCAGTCTGCCCGCTCACCGGCGTCCTGCAGAATGACCCCCGCGCCGGGGTGCCAGCGCATAAACTGCCCGGGTTTTAGGGTGTAGTAGGTGAAGAGGAAGTCTTCAACGGGGTGGGCTTGGCCGCGCTCGCGGCGGGCTGCGAAGGGGAGGGCGTAGCGGCCGGAACGTTCTTCGTGGGCGCGCGCGAGTGCACGCCAATCGTCCGGGGCGAGGAGGGTGAGGGGCATGGGGTCTATTCTAACGGCCCTTCATCCCGCGCTAGAAAAACATCCCTTCCTTTCCCTGCCACCTCAGATAAGTCAAGGACGAAAGAGAAGGGAGAGCACGGAGCAAAAACAATATGCAACATCAAGTCTTCAGAAGAAGGGTTATTTATAAGGGGTAGGTATGCCAGACCCACAGTGACTGTGGGTCTGGCATACCTTATAGATAATAATCTTTAAGTTTCATGCTTCACAGAAAGGACTGTTGCTAAAGTTGTAGAAACTCCGGTGATTGTTACGAGAATAAGGATGATGTACTTGTTAAAGGCAGTCGGATCAATAAAATACCATACCCCATAGAACAAAAGTGGAAGAGCAGATAATAAAGATATCCAGCGTAGTATATTTTTCATTTTATATTTTCCTTGATGGGCTACTGGTAAGATTTTATCTACCGAGGTGTGCACCAGACGGCTGTGTTGTGAGCCCGATGAATATTAATTCCTCGCTGGTTCCAGTTGCAAATTAAAGATGCGGCCGAGACAACCGCGAAAGCTGCTGCAAATCCACCTGCCACTACTGCTCCTACACCAGTTACCGAGGTAATGAATACTGCTACGGTAGAAATTGCTGCACCGCCAGCGAGTAGTGCTGAGAGTCTGTATGAGTTTATGTTATTTAACCAGAGCGTCTGACCCCACCAGTGGAAGATAACGCCACCGCCAGCTGACTGAATTTCATTTCCAGTAGCCTTCGCATGCTGGGGGAGATTGGATAGCGCTTCGCGGCGTTCTTGATTGGATTTGGTGAGAATCTGCTGCAAAATCGCCTTATCTGCGGGGGAAAGATTTGAATCGCTCCTGATTGAGAAATCTCCCATCAGCCCAGTGGTAACATGTCGGTCGTAGCGGTTAATTTGTTCGTCTGAGATGTCGGTAAGGCGAGTGTCGGCCGTTGTTGCGATTGTGCTGGTGGATTCTACCGCATTAGCGCTTGTGAATCCCCCCCCGGATAGTAGACCCGCGAGAATCAGCGTGGTTGCCAGGGTTTTCTGAGTGGTTGTAGCTTTCATAGCCTACTCCTTTAGTGCTTGACCAGCCGGTTGGCTGAATTTGGGGGTAAAGAAGATGTGATGTACAGCAATACTATATTGGTCTATATATTCCCAACAAGTCTTTGGGTGGAAAATATAGAAAATTTTTTATAAGCCCTTGAAATGGGCAAAAGCCGGGCCCCGGGCCAGCAGCGTGGTGCTGCCAGCCCGGGGCCCGAGCGTCCTCGCGGACAAGCCTAGTTCACGACCTAGCGGCCGGTACCACCGTAAACGGTAGCCTCACCCTCGGTATCAAGGTCAAAAGCTGAGTGCACAGCGCGCACAGCCTCATCAAGCTTCTCAATATCGGTGATAACCGAAATACGAATCTCAGAGGTAGAAATCATTTCGATATTCACACCGGCGGTGCTCAGCGCATCAAAGAACTTAAAGGACACGCCGGGGTTAGACTTCATACCCGCACCCACCAGCGACAGCTTACCGATGGACTCGTTGTACTGGACCTCTTCAAAGCCCAGCTCAGCCTTCTTAGCTTCAAGCGCAGCCAGAGCGGCAGCGCCCTGGTCCTGGGGCAGAGTGAAGGAGATATCGGTGACGTCGGGGCGGTCGGTTGAGACGTTCTGAACGATCATGTCGAGGTTCACGTTGGTCTCATTGAGAATACCGAACACCTTGGCCGCGGAACCGGGCACGTCGGGCACACCAATAACGGTGACCTTAGCCTGGCTACGGTCGTGGGCGACGCCCGAGACGAGGGGCTGTTCCAAGGGGATCTCCTTCAAATTAGTTTCCATACCCTCATTGTCGGGGATAACGAGAGTGCCTTCAAGCTGTGAGAACGAAGAGCGAACATGCAGCTTCAGGTTGAAACGGCGCGCGTACTCCACCGAACGCAGGTGCAGAATCTTGGCGCCGTTAGCAGCCATCTCAAGCATTTCTTCGCTCGTAACGGTATCGAGCTTGTGGGCGGACGGCACGATACGCGGGTCAGCGGTGAACACACCATCAACGTCTGAGTAAATCTCGCAGACGTCAGCATTCAGGGCTGCCGCCAGGGCAACCGCGGTGGTGTCTGAGCCGCCACGGCCCAGGGTGGTGATGTCACGGGTCTGGCGGTTCATTCCCTGGAAGCCTGCGACAACGGCGACGTAGCCTTCATCAAGGGCGGTGCGAATACGCTCGGGGTTAACCTCCACCAGGCGGGCAGAACCGTGCACGCCGTCGGTGATCATGCCGGCCTGGGAGCCGGTGAAGGACTGGGCGCGGCCGCCCATGTTGTTAATAGCCAGGGCCAGCACGGCCATGGAAATTCGCTCGCCGGCGCTCAGCAGCATATCGAGTTCACGCGAGGGGCCGGCGTTGGGGGTTACTTCAGCCGCAAGGTCGAGCAGTTCATCGGTGGTATCGCCCATTGCTGAGACCACCACGACGACCTCGTTGCCAGCCTTCTGCGTGTCCACAATACGGCGAGCTACACGCTTAATACCCTCGGCGTCAGAAACCGAGGACCCACCGAACTTTTGGACAATCAGGCTCATTGAAACTTCTCCAGTGCAAAGGTGTTGAAGGTGCCGGGCATTTTCCGGCCTAAAACTATCGTAGGGGTGGGTGTCGCACTTGAACGATTTTTGCTCAAATGACGGGAATATAACGTGTGTGACGCTAAATTACAGACCCGTGGGTTTAGGTCCAGGGGTTCACGTAGGTCTTACCCGGAATCGGCGGGATTTCGGGGGCAACCGTGCGTAGCGGGGTCTTCTTGAGCTCTTCCAGCTTGGCTTCGTAGGCATCGCGTAGCTCTTCTGACTGCACGCCCTTACCGGCTTCTTCAGCCTCAAAGGCGGCGGCCGCCGCGAGTTCAGCCTTCTCTTCGGCAGATAGCTCACCCGGAATGCCCGCCAGCTCCTGTTCCAACAGCTCTTCGTTCAGGTCCCCCTGCTGCCCCTCAGCCGGGGACGGTTCGCTGGGAGCTGCGGGGGTAGCGTCCGGACGCTTCCCCCCGCCATCCTGCCCTTCGGCAGGGGATGGGGTGGCGGCGTCCTCGCTATCAAGATCATCGAACATGGAACCAGACCAGCGGGCCCGCGGGCCCTTAGCTGCCTGCTCCGCTGCGGCCTGCTGCTCCTTGGCCTCGGTTTCTGCCTCAAGGGCGGCCTCAAAATCTTCGGCGGGGTTTGCGGCCTCGGCGCGGGTGCCCTCGCTGATGATGCGGCGGCCCTCAAGGGCACGGCCCAGGGTGATCTCGTCGGCGTATTCCAGGTCGCCACCCACTGGCAGGCCCGACGCCAGGCGTGACACGCGAATACCGATGGGCACCAGCAGGCGCGAGAGGTAGGTGGCGGTAGCCTCACCCTCAAGGTTGGGGTCCATGGCGAGAATCAGCTCGGTGATGCGCTCGTCCGACAGGCGTGCCACCAGCTCGCGGATGCGCAGCTGCTCCGGCCCGATACCGGCCATAGGGTTAATAGACCCGCCCAGCACATGGTAGCGGCCGGTAAAAGAGCGGGTGCGCTCAACGGCCACCACGTCCTTGGACTCCTCCACCACGCACAGCACCGCCGGGTCGCGCTGCTCGTCGCGGCAGATAGCGCAGAGCTTGGTTTCAGAGACGTTGCCGCAGATTTCGCAGAAGCTCACGGTCTTCTTCACGCGCGCGATAGCGTCGGTGAGCTTGGCCATCTCAGAGCTTTCCGCGTTCAGAATATAGAAGGCGATACGCTGGGCTGACTTGGGGCCCACACCGGGTAGGCGGCCCAGCTCGTCAATCAGGTTCTGGACGGCACTCTCGTACACAAAAAACTCCTTGTTAGCCCTGGTGAAGGGGCTGTTCGTCAATTACTTTGCCGCCCAAAATCTTCTCAACGGCCCGCTGGCCAATCAGCACGGACGACTCAAGGGCGGCGTCGTCGTCGCTGGGGGTGAAGTCCTCGGGGGCTTCTGCCGGGGTGGGGGCCTGCGCCTGCTGGACGGCCCGCTGGCCGGCCGCAATCTGCGCCGCGTGGCGCTCTCGGAAGGAGAGCTTCTTACCGCCGGGCTGTTCGGGGGCGGGCTGTGGGTGTGCCGGCTGGCTCTGCTGTTCCTTCTGTCGCTCGTTCTGGTGCGGTGCGGACGCCGGGGCCTGCGCGCCCTGCGCCAGGGGAGCACCGGGGGTACCAGCGCCCGCCAGGGGTGCACTCGAAGAGGGGGCTGTCTGTGGGGCACGAGCGGCAGCAGGTGCTGGTGTCTGAGCGGTTGACTGAACAGCTGGTTGAGCCGGGGCGTCCTGCGAAGACTCTGCCTTAAGGTAGCCAACCCCGGCGACGTACTCGGGTTCGTCCTCGGGGGCATCGTCAAAGTAGCCGCCGTCGTAGTCAGCGTACTCGTAGGCTACCGGGGCTTGGTTCGGGGCTGGTGTTTGGCTTGGCGCGGGTGCCTGGGACGGGGTCTGGGCCTGGCCTGCTGACTGGGGGGCAGGGCTGTTTTCGCTCTTGGCCTCTTCTTGCAGGGCAGCATTATCGGCGTCCTTGTGCCCCTGCTCGGCCAGACCCTCGCTGGTGGGTACAGGTTCAAGCGACACCGCGTGCGGGCTGTCCTCATGGGGCACCTGGGGGCCGGTCTCTTCGGGGCCTGAGCCCTGGGCCTCGTCCCGCGCCAGGGAAATGTTGTGCTGTTCCTGGGGGCCGCGGGAGGGGTGCTGGGCCTTAGCGATTTCAAGGGGGTCGGCTTCCCCCTCAATCACGCGCAGGCGCGGTGCGGACGCGGTCTGCTCGTTCGCTGGCTCCTTGGCCTGCTCGTTGGTTTCGACAGTCTCGGCGGCTCGGGGTGCCTCAGCGTCGTCGTCGCCGGGGATAGCTGCAACCGACCAGGAGGTGACGGGGTTATTCCAGTCGTTGGGGCTCCACGAGGGGGGCTCTTCGGAGCGGGGCTGGCCGTGAGCTGCCCAGGCCTGCTCGCCCCCGCGCGGGCCCTCGGCAACATCGGCCGGGGGCTGCTGCTCCCGTACATGCTGGCTAGTGGGCTGGGCAGGGCCATTGGGTGCCGGGCTCCCACCCGACGGGCCTGGCCCACCGGGGCGACCGCCACTGGGGTTGCCACCGCCGGGGTTGCCGCCGTCACCGGGCTTCTTAATTTCGCCGCGCAACTGTACCTGCAGACCCAGCACCTGGAAGAGGGCCTGCTGAAGCTGCGGCAGGTATTCCTTAACCGCCTTGAGCACAGGTAGTTCAGCGCGCAGGAAAAGCGCCCCGTTCTCGAACTTGGAGGGCTCGCAGAGGGCGAACTGGGCGCGGGCAAAGGAAGCAGGAACCTTTGCCACCACGTCGGCCCAGGAGTTAGCCACCATATCTACGGTGTTTTCACCGGGCACGCCCTGTTGTGGCTGGTTCTGGGGAGTGGGCTGCTGGGTTGCCTGCGGGGTCTGCTGACCTGTGTTTGCCAGCGGCGCGGACGCCTGCTGCCCGGCCTGGGTGCCCTGGGGCTGCTGGGCGGGCGACTGGGCTCCACCCAGTGGAGGAACTCCTCGACCCGCCAGCGGGGCGCCACTGAGAGGAGCACCCGCCACAGGGACTCCAGCCAGAGGCGCACCGACTAGGGGAGCGCCGCTCTGCTGGGTAGGGGCCTGAGTTTGCTGACCTGGCTGGGTCTGCTGCTGGGGGTGGCCCTGCTGGTCTGGCTGGTTGTGCTGGCTTTGCTGCACGGGGGGTTGCTGCTGAGAATGACCCTGCTGGGTAGGGGCCTGCTGGGCAGGGGCCTGACCTGCGTCTACTCCCTGATGTGCGGTACTGCCCTGCTGGGCAAGCTGCTGCCGGGCGCGCGCCAGGGGGCTGGCGGCGTCCGCACCGGTGCCAGAAGCGGAACCTGCCGGTGCAGAATGACCGCCCGCGGGCGCAGGGAACTGACCCGACGCCAGCTTGCGCTCAAGCCGATCAAGGCGGGCAGCTAGGTTACCGACACCCTGCTCCCCGGCAGCCAGCAGAATGCGGGCGCAGAGTAGCTCCAGGTGAAGCTGGGGATTCATGGCCCCGCTCATCTCATTCAGGGCCTCATTGGTGACGTCCGCAGCCCGCGACAGCTCAGCAGAACCCAGCTGTTCAGCCTGAGCGCGCATACGGTCAAGCTGGTCAGCGGCAAGGCCGCGCAGAATCGAACCTGCCGAATCGGGCACGGCCTTCACAACAATGAGGTCGCGGAAGCGCTCGAGCAGGTCCTCTACAAAGCGGCGGGGGTCCTGGCCGGTCTGAATCACCCTATCGACCGAAGCGAACACCTCGGCGGCAGAACCAGAAGCAAAAGCATCGACAACCTCGTCGAGCAACTCGCCGTGGGTAAAGCCCAGCAGGGCAACGGCCAGGTCGTAGGAGATGCCCTGCTCGTCCGAGGCACCCGCCATGAGCTGGTCAAGGATCGACAGCGAGTCACGCACCGAACCGCCACCGGCGCGGACAACCAGCGGCAGCACGCCATCGGCGACCTTAACACCCTCTTCGGCGCAGAGCTTAGCCAGGTAGTCCCCCAGAATCTGCGGGGGCACCAGGCGGAAGGGGTAGTGGTGAGTACGCGAACGAATAGTGCCGAGCACCTTATTAGGCTCGGTGGTCGCAAAAATAAACTTAATGTGCGCCGGGGGCTCTTCCACGATCTTGAGCAGGGCGTTGAAGCCCTCGCGGGTGACCATGTGCGCCTCGTCGATAATGAAAATCTTGTAGCGGTCGCGCACCGGCGCAAAAGTAGCGCGTTCACGCAGGTCACGGGCGTGGTCTACACCGCCGTGGCTGGCGGCGTCCATCTCAATCACATCGAGGGAACCGCCACCGTCGCGGGAAAGCTCCTTACAGGACTCGCACACACCACACGGGGTAGGGGTGGGGCCCTCAGCACAGTTGAGGCAGCGCGCCAAAATACGCGCTGAAGTGGTCTTGCCACACCCGCGCGGCCCCGAGAACAGGTAGGCGTGGTTCACCCTGTTCTTCTCAAGGGCAGTCATGAGAGGTTCGGTGACATGCTCCTGCCCGATAACGTCGGCAAACGACTCAGGGCGATAACGGCGATACAGCGCAGTGCTCACAATAAACCTTCGGTTGAGTGCAGAAAAACTGAGCCCGGCCCAGGGAGAAAAGCAAGAGAAAGAATCAGGCGCTCGCCGCCCCGGGTGTGCTGGTTAACAGTGTAGTGGGGGTGGCTGACGTTTTAAGAACCGTGCGCGAAAGGCTTAAGCTGCTCCCGGCGTCCGCCCCGCTGTGTGTCAGTAGGGACCAGATTCCTCCCGAAATCCCTAACGCCCACACATACTATTGTGATTTTTCTGGTCCCTAGTGGGGAGGCTGGCAGATTTGGGCAAAATAAAGACCCCCTACGCACCCGTCAGAGCCCAGATACCCTTGCTGCCTTCCGGCCCTGGGGGAGTTTTCCAAGATGACGCCACGTAAGGGGCTCCAACAACTGTACCCTAAGCCGCCACGAAAAACAAAGGGCGGTAGAGAGAGCTTCTTAAGTAAGCGCGGAGGTGCTCCCTGGCGCGATGAGGGGAGGACGGCCGCGCCCGCCGCAGTTATGAATTTGCGCGGACGCCCGAGCATGGGGTATGCTCGTATCTGTTCGCTTTCGTGAAGCTATGCATATAGCTAAGCAACAGCCTGGAGGATTCGCCTAGCGGCCTATGGCGCACGCCTGGAACGCGTGTTGGGTTCACGCCCTCGGGGGTTCAAATCCCCCATCCTCCGCTGAAGCCGGTTTCATCGCCCACTTGATGAAACCGGCTTTTTCTATGCCCAGATTCTTTTGTATAGCCAGAATCTTGAGCAGTTTGCTGGAGATGTAGGCAGGCGCCCCGCACTCGCAGCGAAGCTGCTGGCTCGGCGGCTGGTGCGAATCTGGCGAGCTTGCGAGCCAGCTAGCGAACCAGGCGAGAGGGTCGGCAGCGAGCGCGAGTACGGGGCGCCTTCTCTTGGCTAGTTTCTAGTTCTAGCCCTGCACCCCGCGAGACAGCTTGGTCCAGTTGTACCAGCCGTAGACCGAGTTGGCGATAAAGCCCAGGTACATGGCCATGATGGCCATGTTGCCGCCGCCCTCCACGGTTGACCACAGGTAGATCTGCACGGCGTTCAGTACCAGCCAGCCGACCCACTGTTCGCGGAAGCGGTAGACCATCAGTACCTGCGAAATCAGGGCGATCACGGTGGTGAAGGCGTCAACGTAGGGCTGGTTGGAGCCCCAACCGTTCAGTAGTACTCCGTACCCCCACGATGCTGCGGCCAGTAGCGCCAGCACGCCCGCGATAGCGGGCAGGGTCAGGCGGCGGGTCTGCACATCTAG
Organism: Rothia nasimurium; assembly: GCF_042660305.1. Taxonomy (NCBI): domain Bacteria; kingdom Bacillati; phylum Actinomycetota; class Actinomycetes; order Micrococcales; family Micrococcaceae; genus Rothia; species Rothia nasimurium. The sequence goes on along the minus strand of NZ_JBHSTW010000001.1, from coordinate 64,208 downwards.
CGGGGTGCCCTCGGCGGCACGTGCCAGGGTGGACGCACCGCCCTGCCCACCGGCGTCCGCACTCGTGCTGACCGCGCGGCTACCGGCCAGCTGCCCAGCCCCGTCAAAGGAGGCACCGCCTAGCTCGGGCCGGGTCTTGGCTGCCCGCATGTTCTTGCGCCACATGTAGAGGCCCCAGAACTGGGTGAGCACATAGAAGGCGGCGATAGTAATTTCACCGATGAAGTAGGCCTGATAGGCCAGCACCAGGTAGGGCACGTTCTGCACGATGCCGAAGAAGTAGTTCGACAGGCGCCCCTTGCCCACCAGAATCACGCAGACCATGCCCGCAAAGGCGGTGATGAAGCTCAGCCAGCCCTCAAAGGCCACGGTGCTGACTACGACCTGCAGCAGAATCAGGGCGGGGAAGAAGACCTTCTCGAAGGGGCTGTAGCCGGTGAAGAGATCGGTGTAGGTGGCCTTGGCAAGGCGGGTCAGGGGGTTGGCCGGTACCTGGCCAGTGAGGGGTGTGCTCATGATGATTCTTTCGGGTGACGGGGGTAGGAGTTAGGGGAGGAGGCGCTCGATAGCGGTCTTGGCCTGCTCGTAGCGCTCAGCGTAGCCCGCGCCGTCCAGCAGAACCAAGCGGTCGAGCAGACCGGCTACTTCAACCTCGGCCAGCATGATGCGGGAAATCTCGCCAAGGTAGTCATCGGAGTTATTGGTTTGGGAGCGGAAACCGTCGAGGGTGTAGCCGGAGGCTCCCACCGGCGGGATAAAGAGAATCAAGTCCCAGCGGGCCTTGGCAATTAGGGAATCAGCCAGGGGCAGCAGCTTGGCGTAGTCGCTCTCGCTCAGTTCGCTGGCGGGGTCGGCGGCGCTCATGGCGGCGTAGGCCTTGGTGACCATGGCGTCGGTGTCCATGAGGGTAAGACCCCGGTTGCCGGGGTTGTCGATGGTCTCCCGATTGAGGTTGAACTGGCCGGTGAGCACGTTCTGGTAGTCCAGCAGGTCATAATCCTCATCGCGGATATTGGCCTCGACCTGGTAGACCCGGGCGTACTCGTAGGAGTAGGGGGCGTTGTAGAGCTTGCCGAGGTCCTCCACCAGGGTAGTTTTGCCGCCCGAGGCAGCTCCCATCACTAGGACGTTGCGGGTAAAGAAACGGCGGAAGGGCGGGGCGATAAGGTCCCAGTGGGCCAGCGGGTTTTCCCGGATATCCGGTTCGGACGCCGCCAGCTGGCAGGGTGCCAGGCGGGCGGCAGGCTGCCCACCGGCGTCCTGATTTCCTGCCTGGAAGCGGGAGCTGTGCTCTTCATCGAGCAGGTAGAGGCGGCGCTCAGCGCCCGCCGCCACGTGGGTAGCCCAGAAGCCGTCCAGGGCTTTACCCCAGGCTTCGGGGCTGGTGAGATCGGTTTCATCGAGGGAGTCGACAATGACGAGGGGGTCGTTCTTAAAGTGCTCAGACACATAGCGGTAGCGCTTGGTGTGCTTCATGCCTGCCTGCTCACCGGCGTCCTGCTGGGAACCGGCGACAATTACCAGGGTGCCGCCGGGGTTCTCTTTCTTGGCGCGTAGAATCTGGTCGATATGGCCGCGGTGCAGGGGCGCGAAGCTGCCCACTACGAGTCCCACGTGGGAGCCGGTGAGCTGTTTTTTGTAAAGCATGGTGTCCTTGGGCTGGGGCGGGCTGGTGGCCCGCGCATAGCCACGATTAAACACCCGAAGCACCACCAAAGCAAATAAGGTCAATATGACTCTAAGTAATAGAGTGTCACGAATATGACCGACGGCACTTTAGGCTGCTGGCGCGGTGCTTCTCGCTGCGACTCTGTCGAGTGCTAGCCGCTTCTCAGCGTACAATAGAGCGCATGATTTTCAAAGGAGTCGGCGACACCCGCCCCTACCCAGACCACGGGCTCACCCAGCGCACCTGGGGCTCCATCGCCCCCTCCCAAGTCCGGCTAGACCGCCTCATCACCACCCAGAAGAATCTCAACCTCGAAACCCTCCTGGCCGAAGACTCCACCTTCTACGGGGACCTCTTCCCGCACGTCGTGCGCTACCGGGGCGAACTCTACCTTGAAGACGGCGTCCACCGTGCCCTGCGTACCGCCCTACAGCGCCGCGCTGTCATGTACGCCCGCGTACTCGACCTAGATGCCCTAGCCCCCTCACTTCTGGAGTCGGGAAACTAGGACGCTACGACCAGGTGCAGCTCCGGGGTGCCGTCCAGGCGTACGGGACGTCCGCTCTCATCAAAACGAGCCCCCAGGCCCATCTGAATAAAGCGAATGGTGCTCTCAATGTGGCGCTCGCGGGCTTCAGTGCTGCTGGCCTCGTCGGTGCGGTCGGCGCTCGATGAGAGGGAGCCATGCACTAGCTGAGCCAGCTCACGGATATCGTTCTCGGGCAGGTAGCCGCGCTCAATCGCTGCAGAAAGAATCCCCGCCAGGACCATCTGGAGTTCGCGCACGTGGTCACCCAGCTTGGCAAAAGCCTCGGGGGATAGAACTGACCGCATGGCGGGGCCGGGGGGCATGTGGCGACGGGAAAGGTCCTCAATCTGTAGGCGCACATAGACAGCCAGCTGGTCGATAGGATTCTCAACCCCTGCCAGGGCCTCACGCAGTTCGGTGAGGAAGCGCTCGGTCTCATCCAGGGCGTAGGCAATGAGTAGTTCGCCCATGTCGGCAAAGTAGTTGTAGACCGCGGTGCGGCCAATTCCAGCGGTTTTGGCCACGTGGGTCATGGTAAGACCGGGTAAGCCGCGCTCGTAGAGCAGACGGCCGAAGGAATCGAGAATAGCGCGCTTGGTGTTCTCGCGCTGGGCGGCGTTGGTGGCGGCGGTAATTCGAGGCATAATGACACCTTACCGCTATCTGTCACTAAAACCTATTTTTCACGACAGAACCCAGCAAACTGTCAGCAAAACCTGCCGCTTGTCCACCGGTGCGGACGCCACTGCGCCCCACCCCACACCCGGCACGTCGTGCGGGGCCGCCTAAAAATCGGTAAGCTAGTGGGCGCCCAGGTGGCAGGTGGGCACTCTTCAAACCGATACTCAACCCAGGGGATAACTGTGTCTACACCTCCCACCAGTTCACCGGCGTCCGCCCACAAGCAGGGCGCCGATACCGGCTTTGCCCGCCCCACCCGCACCTACTACGACCTGCTTCTGGCAGCCACCTGCGTGGTCTTTATTCTCTCTAACATCGGGGCCACCAAGGGCGTCACCTTCGGGTCAATCATCACTGACGGCGGTTTCTTCCTCTTCCCCCTGGCCTACGTGCTAGGCGATGTGATCAGCGAAATTTACGGCTTTAAACTAGCCCGCCGCGCCATTATCACTAGCTTCGTTGCCGCAGCCGCTGCCGCCGCTAGCTTCTGGGTACTCATCGCCCTACCCGCAGCCGACTTCTACGAGGGGCAGACCGCCCTTGAAACCGTACTGGGCCCCGTGCCCCAGATTCTTGCGGGCTCCCTGCTGGGCTTTTTGACCGGCCAGCTACTTAACTCATGGGTGCTGGTCAAGCTCAAGGCGGCAACCGGCGGCCGTCACCTCTGGGGCCGACTCATGGGTTCAACCCTGGTCGGAGAACTGGCTGACACCGTCATCTTCTGCTCCATCGCCGCCCCCATTATTGGAATTACAACTTTCGGCGACTTCCTCAACTACGTCATCGTGGGCTACATCTACAAATGCGCCGTTGAGTTCCTCCTGTTGCCCATCACTTACCCCGTTATTGGCTGGTTCAAGCGCCACGAACCCACCTACCAGCTGACCCGCTAAGGCAAGTGCCCACCAGACTCGCGCAGTGCCCACCTGCGGCGTAAGCACGGCGAGAGTCTCGTAGACAGTCAAGGGGAGAGGTGCGGACGCCTGCCGCCGCTGGCGTCCGTCCGTCGGCCTGGTGCGGGGTCGGCTGACCGCTGACGTCCACCTGTCGCGCACCTCCTGCCAAATACCCTGCACCCGCCACCAAGGGGGTGATGTGTCTCTCACTGCATAATGGTGAGCACTGAAGACCGGTTTTCCCCCAGAAAACCTGTGTAAACTTTCGGTTCATTGCATACACCACACTCTCTTGAAAGGGAGGGCACCCGTGGCATCAACCACCACCGGCCAGCAGGAGGGCGGCAACCTCAGCCGCGCCCTCTCCCACGGCCAGCTCACCATGATTGCCCTCGGCCTCGCCGTGGGCACCGGCCTCTTTTTGGGCTCCGGCGCAGCTATCTCTATCGCGGGCCCGGCCGTCATCGTCTCCTACGCCATCGGCTCACTGATCGCCGCCATTATCGGTGCCTGCGCCGGTGAAATGGCCGTACGTTACCCCGTGCGTGGCGGCTTCGGCACCATCGCCGGTAAGTTCCTCAGCCCCTACGCGGGCTACCTAACCCGCTGGGCCTACTGGATGACCACCGTAACCCTTGCCGGTGCCGAGGTCGTAGCCGTTGGTGCCTACATGGCCTACTGGTACCCCAACGTCCCCCTCTGGGTCTGGGTGCTCATCGCGGGCGGTGCAATCTTTGTGCTCAATCTGACCAGCGTCAAGTCCTTCGGTGTGGTGGAATTCTTCCTGTCCTCGATCAAGGTGAGCGCGGTCGTCCTCTTCATCATCTTCGGCCTGGCCCTAGTCTTCTTCGGCTTGCCCGGCCAGGACGCCACCGGCGTCTCCAACCTCACCGCCCACGGCGGCTTCATGCCCAACGGCCTTTCCTCCATCTGGATTGCCCTGGCCGTGGTCATGTTCTCCTTCGGCGGTATCGAGCTGATTTCCATTTCAGCGGCAGAAGCCAAGGACCCGGTCCGTTCCGTGCGCTCCTCGGCTAAGGCCATGATGTGGCGCCTGGCCACCTTCTACGTGCTCTCCCTCTTCATCGTGGTCGCCATCATCCCCTGGACGAGCGCCGCCGCCCTGGGCAAGGACATCGAAGGTTCCCCCTTCGTTATGGTCTTCACCGAACTGGGTATTCCCTACATCGGCGGTATCACCAACTTCATCCTGCTGACCGCAGCACTCTCCGGCGCAAACGCCGCCCTCTACGCAGCCACCCGCCTGCTGCACGCCCTGGGCCACGAGGGCATGGCACCCAAGGTACTCTCCCGCACCAGCTCCTCGGGCATCCCCGCCCTGGCCCTGACCGTCTCATCCCTGGGCGCCGTGGTCGCCATGATTATGGCAATCTCGGGCGTCGGCGGAATCTTCGGCTACATGATGGCCCTGGTGACCGTCTGCGTGCTGGTGGTCTGGTCCATGATTCTGCTGTCCTACATGGCCTACAAGAAGGTCGAAGGCGACGCCTCCCCCTTCCGCGTCTTCGGCGGCTCCGCCACCGCAGCGGTTGGCCTGAACGGCGTGATCGCCACCTTCATCGCCATGTTCTTCGCCGGCGGCTCCATGCTCCCCTCCATCTTCGTGGGCCTGGGCTTCTTCGGCCTGATCACCGTCATCTACTTCGCCGGTGTCAACAAGAACATCAGCACCTCAGACGACGCCTTTGAAGAGGTCCGCACCGTCACCACCCAGGTACCCGTCATCGACGGCACCAAACAGCGCTAAAATCAGTAGCAGGTCTACACAAGGACGCCGGTAGCCCGCTCCCCGCCACCAGGCAGGGGAGCTGCGCACCGGCGTCCGCGCATTAACACCGCTACCGCACACGACGTTTTCTCACAGTAAGGCTTACCGTGGCACACACACCTTCGCAGGGGCAGGCCCAGGCGACCACCCTCAAACGCTCACTCACGCACGGGCAGATGACCATGATTGTGCTGGGCTCAGCCCTGGGTACCGGCCTCTTTTTGGGCTCCTCGGGCGCTATCGCCCTGGCAGGCCCGGCCGTTATTCTGGCCTACGCTATCGGCTCCCTGGTCGCCGCCATTATCGCCGCTTCTACCGGTGAAATGGCCGTTCGCTACCCGGTGCGCGGTGGCTTCGGCTCCATCGCTGGCCGCTACCTGGGCCCCTACGCCGGCTACCTGACCCGCTGGGCCTACTGGACCGTCACCGCCATTATCACCGGTATTGAGCTGGTCGCGGTTGCCACCTACCTGCAGTACTGGTGGCCCTCCCTGCCCCTGTGGGTGGGCATCGTGCTCTTTGGTGCTGTAATTGTGCTGCTGAACATCCGCTCGGTCAAGTACTTTGGCACCATGGAGTTCTTCCTGTCCTCCATCAAGGTCATCGCCCTGCTGCTCTTCGTGCTAGTGGGCCTGGCCCTGGTCTTCGTGGGCTTCCCCGGCCACGAGGCTACCGGCATCACCAACCTGACCAACGACGGCGGCTTCATGCCCACCGGTTTCCACGGGGTCTGGCTCTCACTCGCGGTGGTCATGTTCTCCTTCGGCGGTATCGAAATGCTCTCCATTTCCGCCGCTGAAGCGAAGGACCCTGTACGCTCTGTACGCGCCTCGACCAAGGCGAACATGTGGCGCCTGGCTACTATCTATGTGGTCGCCCTCTTCATCGTGGTATCGATTATTCCCTGGCAGTCAGCCGCCCAGCTCGACGGCTCCGTTGAAGCCTCACCCTTCGTGCTGGTCTTCTCAGAAGTCGGTGTTCCGGCCATTGCCTCCATCACCAACTTCATCATTCTGGTTGCCGCCCTGTCCGCCGCCAACGCCAATCTCTACGCGGGCACCCGCCTGCTGCACTCCCTGGCCAGTGAGAAAATGGCACCTGCGCCCCTGGCCCGGGTGAGCGGTAGCGGTATTCCCGTGCTGGCCATGTGGGCCTCAACCTCGGGCGTGGTGCTGGCCATTCTGCTGGCCCTCTTCCTGCCCGGCCAGGCCTTCGGGCTCATGATGACCCTGACCATGGTCTGCGCCCTCACCGTCTGGGTGCTGATTCTACTGGCCTACATCGCCTTCAAGGGGGTTGAGGGTAACTCTTCGGCCTTCCGCATGTGGGGCGGGCGGGTTACCGCTGGCCTGGGTATCTTCCTGCTGCTGGCTATCTGGGCGGCTCTCTTCGCCCGCACCGGCAACGCTGCCCCGGCCACCATAGGCATCGCCTACTTCCTGATTCTGACCATGATCTACTTCGGCGTGGTCAAGCGCGTGCACACCGGGCACGAGGACGCCTTCGCCGAGGCAGACGCCGCCGTGGCAGCCCACAGCGGTGGCAGGGGCTAGGTATGGGTGCAGTCTATGAGGTCGAGGTTCCCCTGCGCTGGGGCGACATGGACGCCTACGGCCACGTCAACAACGTGACCATGATGCAGGTGCTCGAAGAAGCCCGCGTAGCCCTCTTTGGGCCGCCGCCCTCGTCCGGTGAACCTGCCCCGCTGGTAGGGGAGAGCACCGAGGGAAAGCCGGGGCGGGCGTCTGCTCACCTGCCCCTCTTTGAGAGTCTGCCTGCTGGCACCCAGGCCCTGGTTGCTGAAAACCACGTCAAGTACCGCAGCCCCCTGGCCTACCGCGGGGTGCCGGTGCGGGTGCAGATGCAGGTTAGTAAGGTGACGGCAGCCTCGCTGGTAGTTGCCTACGAGCTGTATGACCCGGTGACCGGTGTCCACTGCGTTTCAGCCAGCACAACCCTGGCCTTCTTTAACGTTGAGACCGGCTCCCTGGTGCGCCTGAGCTCCGAACAGCGGGAGCAGCTGGCGGCCTAGATTGTAGATGCCCTTTAAAAAGTGCACGTGCCCTCCACTTTTGGCAGGGCACGTGCACTTTTTGTATGGCGCTTGAGTCTTTAGGCTGCGAGGACGCGGTTGAGCTTATTGAAAGAGGACTTCCAGCCAGCTACCGACATCTCGTGCATGGCCGGGGCGAGCGGACCCTGGGTGATGGTGACGCGGGTGGTGTTCTCGTCAATCTTCTCGAAAGCGGTGCGGTTGAGGAAATAAGAACCAGTCTCCATGCCATGGGCTTCAGCCAGTTCCTCACCAATAGCCTCGTAGCCCTCAATCAGCTCACCGGGCACCAGCTTGTGGAAGGTGCCGTTGACGGGAGAAGTGAACTCCGGGTTCTCCTCGCTGACCATGACGAACTTCTGGGCACCACCCTCACGCACGTCGATATCGACGGTATCGAGGGGCACGGTGAAGCCCTCGGGGCCGAACCACTGGGGCATCAGTTCTGCTGAAGTGAAAGCCTCGTAGAGGGCCTCGGGGGTGGCCTCAAAGTCGTGGGTAAAGGTCAGGACCTCTTCAGGGGCAATGGTGCCAAAATCAAAGTTCATGGATTCTCCTTGTTGGGTAGATACCGCTTAAAAAGTGCATATGCCCTGCGAAAAGTGACAGGCATGTGCACTTTTGCGGGGGTGTAGAGGACGAGAGCGAGGGCGCTTAGCGTGCGAGTAGCTTGGCCAGCTTGCCGAAAGAGCCCTGCCAGGAGGCCAGAGTCTGCTCGTGTACGCCGGCGGGTAGGGGGCCCTGGGTGAGCTTAAGGATGGTACCCTCGCCGACGCCGTCCTCGGTCACCGCGGTGCCTGCCTCGAACTCAAGACGCAGGCCAATCAGGGTGTCTGAGGGCTGGCCGGACGGGGTAGGCAGGGCCTCCCGGTACTCGATGGTGTGAGGCTCAGCCAGGGTTACAAAGCGCATGTACATGGGGGCCTGGAACTTAGCCTGGTCCTTGTGGCGCATGACGAACTGCTTGCGCCCGCCAATCACCGGTTCCAGGGTCAGGGTGGAGGGAATGATTTTCCAGTCGGCAGGCCCAAACCACTTGATGAAAAGCGTGGGGTTGGTGAAAGCCTCAAAGACCTGCTGCGGGGTCGCCGCGAACTCGTGGCGGTAGGTGATGGTTTCCTCGGGCTTGAGGTCGTCAATCTTAAAGTCGTTCATGTTCTACTTTTCGTCGCTGGTGGTTTCGGTTGTATCGGCCTTCTCAGCTGCCCGGCGGGCCTCGGCCTCAGCCTTTGCCTTCATGTTGGCCTCCCAGCGGGCCTGGGCGGCAGCTGCCCGCTCGGCGTCCTTGGCGGCCTTGCGGGCTGCAGCTTCTTCCTGAGCCCTTTGCTGGGCAACCTTCTTGGCGTAGTACTTACCCAAGAACTCATCGCGGTAGTCGAAATATTCCCCGGAGTCGATCGCCGCGCGGGCGTCGTCCACCATCTTCACAATAAAACGCTCATTGTGAATCGAGGCCAGGGTCGCTGAGAGGCGCTCGTCGGCCTTGAAGAGGTGGTGCAGGTAGGCGCGGGTGTAGTGGGTGCAGGTGTAGCAGTCGCAGCCCTCGAAGATGGGGGAGAAGTCGGTGCGGTAGCGGGCGTTGGTCAGGTTGAAGCGGCCATCGGGGGTGTAAACGGCCGCGTTGCGGGCCACGCGGGTGGGGGAGACACAGTCGAAGGTGTCGACGCCGTTTTCAATGCCGGTGAAGATGTCATCGGGCTCCGAAATGCCCAGCAGGTGGCGGGGCTTGTTCTCGGGTAGTTCCTCGTTGCACCAGCGCACGATAGTGCCCAGGTTTTCCTTTTCGAGCGCCCCGCCCAGGCCAAAGCCGTCAAAGGGCATGGAGCCGAGGTCGCGGCAGGCTTTGCGGCGCAGGTCCTCATACTGGGCCCCCTGAATCACACCAAAAAGGGCCTGATAGGGCTTGCCCACCCGCTCAGCGGTCAGACGCTGGTGCTCAGCAATACAGCGCAGGGCCCACAGCCGGGTGCGCTCCAGCGCCTCTTCCTGGTAGGCACGGGAGTTATAAAGAGTGGTCAGCTCATCGAAGGCAAACATGATGTCAGCACCAATCTGGTGCTGCACCTGCATAGATACCTCGGGGGTGAAACGGTGAATATCGCCGTTGATGTGGGACTTAAAGTTGACCCCGTCGTCGTCCACATGGGCCATGCGTTCCTTGCCCGCCGCCACGTCGTCGTCGCCGATGGGGCGGCCGTCCGCGCCGGTAGCCCCGGCCACGGTACCCATGTCGATAACCTTCTTGAAGCCGGAACCCAGACTCATCACCTGGAAGCCCCCGGAGTCGGTGAAGGTGGGGCCGTCCCAGTTCATGAACTTACCCAGGCCGCCTGCGGTGTCGAGGACGTCCGGCCCCGGCTGCAGGTAGAGGTGGTAGGCGTTGGCCAGCAGGGCCTGGGCGCCCAGATCTTTCATAGCCTCGGGCAGCACGGCCTTGACGGTTGCCTTGGTACCCACCGGGGTGAAGGCGGGGGTGGCGATATCGCCGTGCGGGGTGTGAATGATGCCGGTGCGCCCCTGGAAGGCGCCGCCGTTGGCGTCCACCTGCTTGCCGGTGGGCTGGGCGGTATCGGTCAGGCGGTTGCCCAGTTCAAAAGAAAAAGTGGGATCAGAAAATTCGGTATTGAGCACGGGAACAAGTCTACCGGGTGAGTGCGGAAGGACGCTGTGGCCCCGCTCCTTGAGGGTAAACGAAAGCTTCATAGGTATGCAGGAAGCACATACCTATGAAGCTTTCGGCGACATTCGGTGCGAGTGTGGGGTGCGATCTTAGTCGTCAGAGACGGTGACGGTCACGGGGATGTTGCCGCGGGTGGCGTTGGAGTAGGGGCAGACCTGGTAGGCTGCGTCGGCCAGTGCCTGGGCCTCGTCCTGGGGAAGTTCAGGAATGACGACCTCAAGCTCAACAGCCAGGCCAAAACCCTCACCCTGCTTGCCGATAGACACCTTAGCCCCTACGGAGGAGCCCTCGATGTTCTTCTTCTGCATGCGGGCAACCATCTGCAGGGCAGAGTGGAAGCAGGCCGCGTAGCCGGAGGCAAAGAGCTGCTCGGGGTTCAGGCCCTTACCGGAGCCACCCATCTCAACGGGAATGGCGAGATCGGCGTCAAAAGCGCCGTCAACGGTGCGGACGTGGCCGTTGCGGCCTTCGCCGGTTGCTAGAGCTTCGGTGGTGTAGAGGGGTTCCATGGGGTTTCCTTTCATGAGGTTTTAATTAGATTGTACACAATCTAATTGTGTGCAAGTAAATTGTTGGCTGATAATTTGCCCACAACCTATACTGGGTGGAATGAACCAAGACAGTAGCCTTGCCCTCGACAACCAGCTCTGCTTCTCCCTCTACCGCTCCAGCCGGGCCGTCACCCGCGCCTACCAGCAGCACCTGGGGGAGCTGGGCCTCACCTACCCCCAGTACCTGGTCATGCTGGTCATGTGGGAGAACCCCGACGGGCTGGGCATGAAGGAACTTGCCGCCCGCCTCGACCTCGACAGTGGTACCCTCACCCCGCTCATCAAGCGCCTGATCGACCACGGCCTGCTGACCAAGACCCGCGACGCCCGCGACGAGCGTCGCACCCTCATCAGTCTCACCCCTACCGGGCAGGAGCTGAGAGGACGCGCGGCGTCCGTCCCCGGGGCCATCTACGCCACCTGCGCGGTCGAAGGCCTCGACGTCCTGGCCCTCAAAGCTGAACTCGATGCCCTCGCCGAGCACCTGGCCGAAACACCTCCACGGGCAGACGGAACCAAGTAGGTTAGGGGTATGATTTTTGCGCGTTTCAAAGCCCGCCCCTTGCTCACCTGCGTCGCTCTGGTCCTCTGCATAGCGGTTGCATCGCTGCTGAGCAATATCACCACAGAAGCCCAGCTCTCGGGTCAGTCTGAGGCCATCACCTATGTGCGTAAAGTGGTGAGCAAGTTCCTCAACTCGGGCACCCTATGGGCAGCCCTGGGGTTCTATGCGGGCTGGCTGTGGTCCGATAGTAAGACGCGCCCCGCCCCGCTCTGGGTGCCTGTGGCAGCCGCGGTGGCAGCGTCCTTAGGTGCCCTAGCCGGGCACTACGCCCTGGGGAACCTGCTGGGCATCATGGAAGCCAGCATCTGGATTGAGAACTACCACTGGTTTATTGCTGCCGTCATCATATCGGGGCCCCTGGGCTGGTTGGGCGCTAGGTCCGCGCAGGACGACCGCACAGGGAAGCTCCTGCGTTATCTGGTTCCCGCGGGGGCTGTAGCAGAGCCCCTCGTCACCGGCATGTTCTGGTATCCATCAGGGTTCAGTTTCCCGGTGTCTGAGGTCGCTTCGAGCTATACCGTGGGCTTACTGCTGATGCTTCTGGGTGTGCTGGGACTTTGGGCCGTCTACCGCACGAATAAGGCGGCCGCGCCCGCCCTAGAAAACCCGCGCCGCCGCTTCTAACACCATCCAGGCTTGAAGCTGGGTCGAAAGATCAACCGGCTGGGCGGGCTTGAGCACCTCAGAAATATGCCGGGTGACATCGGGCGAAAAGAGCGTGACAGCCTCACCGCGGATCTCGGTCGGGTCAATGCCGAGCTCGTTCATGGGCAGGTCGGGATCGAACTCGCGGCGTCCGTCCCAGAAGAGCTCAGCGGTCGCAAGGACGAAATCCCGCGCCTGCTCCCGCACGCCCTGCGGCAGGGCATCGTGAGTGGCAACCTCGGCGAGGTAGCGCACCAGAATACCGGTGAAGAGCCCGCCGTCCCTACCGCCCTGGGTAGCCAGAACCCGCAGGGTTTCTGCCTCTGACACCTCAAAATCCCGGCCAAACTCCCGGTCAATACCGGCCAAAACCTCGGCGATATGCTCAGCCGGATCAACCGTCAGCAGCTCAGACTTACCGGCATCAAGCACTGCCAGGTAGGCCGCGAGAACCGGCCCCTGGTTATAGGTATAAAGACCGCCCTCCACCGAAGAAATCTCGGCGCGACTCCCGCGCCCGGCCACCTTGACCCCGTCCAGGTAGAGGCCGCGCTCAGCATCAAAGAGGTTGGCGTGCAGCCAGTTCAAGAGGGCAGCAGCCTCGTCATACCGGTGGGCCCGCGCGAGAGCCAGGGCAATGGGGGCGGTCGCCGGGGTGTTCTTAAAATCGTGGTCCTTCGACCAGAAGGCACCCCCACCCACCTCAGGGGTGCAGGCAGCTGCCAGCTCCCGGTACAGCCGGGTGGCGGCGTCCTGGGCCGCAGAATCCCCGTTACCCTCCACCGCGAGCGCCAGCCGGTTGAGGCGCTCGCAGGCCAGGGTCAGCCAGGCCATGTCGTCGTAGAAGGAGTTGGGGTAGGAGCCGAGGTTGCGCATCTGGATGCCGCGCAGTACCGCTCGGGCCTGGCGCAGGGACGCTTGTGCCTGGCCCTGCCCGTCGGGGGCGGTAAGCTGGCGGAAGCCTGCATCGACGAGGTTGTCGAGTAGGTGGGCCTGCCACCAGTAGTGCCATTCGCCGCGCCGCTGGCTGCGGCGGCGGGTGTCGGGGTGCAGGGTGCGTCCTAGTAGAGTGCCGGGGAGGCCTGCGACTCGGTGCCCGAAGAGTCGTGTCACAGAGTAGGCGGCGGTACCTGCCCGCTGCCCCAGCGCCTGGCGGTGCTCGGCGGTGAGCGCTGCGAGCTGGTCGGGTGAGTGCTGCAGGTGCTTGGGGTGCATGGCGTTTCTTTCTTTGGCGCGTCGGTGGGCGGTGGTGGGGCCGGTTTTTAGTCTACCGGCTGGGCGGTGCCGGTGCGCTTGCGCCGAATGTGCCTCTTGTTCCCGAGCGGGTGGGCTTACTCCCGACATTCGGGAAAAGGCGTCACATTCGGTGGCAGGGTGCTTCCGCTAAAGTATGGTGAATGCACACCTCTTCTTCTGCTGGGCGGGTTTCTGCCGTCTGGATTTATTTATCGTCTGCTGCCCTGTCGATGCTGGGCAATTCTATTGCCGGTATTGTGTGGCCCTGGCTGGTACTGGAACGCACCGGCAACCCGGCCGCGGCGGGTATTGTGGCCGCTGCGATTGCGGTGCCGTCGCTGGTTTTTGCCTATTTTGGGGGCAACCTGGTTGATAGCCTGGGTCGTAAGCCGGTGTCGGTGATTTCGGATATTATTTCGGGCCTGTCGGTGGTGGCCGTGATTGCGGTTGATATGGTTTTTGGGCTGACGCTGAGCTGGTTCATCATCATCGGTATTTTGGGTGCGGTGGGTGATATTCCGGGTATGAGTGCCCGCGCCGCACTGGTGGGTGATGTGGCTGCAACCTCGGGCAAGAAAGTTGCCCAGATTTCTGGCTGGAACCAGGCTTTGAGCGGGGTCAGCTTCCTGGTGGGCCCGGCTGTAGCCGGTGTGCTGATGACGGCCCTGCCCATTGAGCAGGTTCTGTGGATTACGGCCGGTTGCTCCCTGGTGGCCGCCGCGCTGACCGCCTCCCTGCGCCAGCAGAAGGCAGGGGCGGGCGTCCTTGCTGAGGGGCAGGACGCCCCCGCCCAGCCGGGTGGGGACGGGCAAGCCGACGCCCTGGCGTCCTCTCCTGATATCCCTGCCGAGGATCCCTTCAAGGGTTTTGCGGGCTGGAAGAAGGCCCTGGGCTACCCGGTCATTCGCCTGCTGGCCTTGGATTCCCTGCTGGCTATGGCCCTGGTGATGCCCTACCTGATGGTGCTTCTGCCCGCCCACTTCCAGGGGATTAACCAGCCGGGGCTGTACGGGGCGTCCATGTCTGCCTTTGCCGTGGGTATGATGGTGACCAGCATGGTGGCGGGGAAGATTATTCCCTTCCCGCGCCGGGCCTGGGTGGTCGGCATGATCTTCTATACCCTGGGCTTCTTCGGCATGGCCCTGCTGGAGACCTCCTGGATGGCCATCGTGGGTATGGGTGTTGCTGGCCTGGGCGGGGGCATTATGAGCCCCCTGCAGACGTTGCTGGTAACAGAGGGCGTGCCCGAGCAGATTCGCGGCCGGTCATTCTCAATCTTTATGGCTATTAGCCAGGTGGCCGGGCCGCTTGGCCTGGTGGCGACTTCGGCGGTGCTGGCCTTCGTGACGATTTACCAGGTGGCCTGGGTGCTTGCTGGCCTCTGGCTGCTGGTGGCTATCTACCTGGTGGTGCGCGGCCTGCAGCTGCTGCCGGCCAGGAGCGCCGAGTCAGTAGAAAAAGGTGCCCCTGCGCCTGTGGTCGAGTAGCTTCAAAGTCCCGGGCCGAATGTGCCTCTTATTCCCGAGCGGGTGGGCTTACTCCCGACATTTGGGAAAAGGCGTCACATTCGGTGGTTCATTGTTCCCCGGCTGGTGGGGGAGCGCTGGTTGAGGCTAAAGAGAGTAGGAAGTCGTAGCTCTGAGTGTTGGCGGTTTGTTTCCCTTGGGTCTCGTAGCTGTCGATGAGGTGAGAGATTTTTTGTCTGAGTTCTTCGGCCTGCTCAGGGGTGAGCTGTAGCTGGGAGACCAGTAGGGCTGAACCTTTGGCCGGCACCAGTAGAGGTTGGTCTGTGCTGGCGGAATTGAGTGCCAGCTGCCAGGTGCTTTTGGCGTGGTCAAGCTGGGCATTGATGAGCCCCAGGGAGAGGGCTGCGTCCTCGGTGGTTGCTGTTTGGGCGTCGAGAGTGAAGCCCTCGCGGGTGGTGAGCTGCCATACTCTGTCGCGCTTGTCGCGGGCTTGCTCGGGGGCTTCGGTGATAATGCCACCTTTGGCAAGGGCTCGCAGGTGGTAGCTGAGGGCGTTAGAGGGCAGGTCTAATTCCCGGGCTAGGTCTGTGGCGCGGGCGTAGGTAAGCCTAGCTAGGGTGGTGACGATGCGGACGCGGACGGGGTGGGCCAAGGTCCGCATTTGAGTTCGGACGGTGGTGGGTTTGGGAGGTTGCTCCGGTGTGGTCATGGGGTCAGTCTAGGAAATATTGGGTGTTTCCTCAAAAATTATTGCGCAATATATATTGCGCAATAATTCTTGCTTAAGTTAGGGTGTGGCTATGACATCGCATACCTCATCCCTCTGGCGCAACCGCGAGTACCGCCTCTGGTTCAGCGGCGACCTCTTCCTTGACCTGGGCACCAGCATAGGCACCTTCGCTTTTCCTCTGATTACCCTGGCGGTTACCGGCTCACCAACGACAGCCGGAACGGTTGCTCTTTTCCAGGGGCTGGGGCAGATTATGGGAACCCTGCCCGGTGGTGTCCTTGCAGACCGACACGACCGGCGTAGGCTTAGACTTCTTTCCTGTTTCCTAGGTATCTTGGCTCAGATCATTTTCCTTGCCCTCCTGTTGACCGGCACCGCCACCGTCGGCACCCTCAGTGCCTTGGCTCTGGGAGATCGACTCCGCTCATCTCTACTGGCAGAAGCCTCTAACGCCATGATTAAAGAGGTGGTGCCCGAAACAGACCTTCCTCGGGCAATCGCTATCAATCAGGGGAGGGATGCCGCTGTCGGTCTAGGCGGTGGTCCCGCCGGCGGCGCTCTCTTGGCCATCGGTCTCGCCTACCCGCCCTTAGCTCAGCTTCTAGGCCAGATCATCTCTCTAGCTACCACCTGGGCTATGACAGGTAGCTACGCGCCGCAGGGTGCTAAGCCTTCTCGATTCTCCGCCCGTAGCGCCCTCAATGATTTCCTAGAAGGGGGTGCCTGGCTACTCCAACGTCGCTTACTTGTCGTTTTGGCCTGCGCTATTTGCCTGCTGAACTTCAGCATTAGCGGGACCCTCATGACCCTCACCCTCAGCTACACCCAAACCGGAACAAGCCCCGTCGCTCTAGGTGCTTTGATGGCTACGGTCTCAGCCTCCATGATGGTCGGAGCTCTTTGTGCAGGCTATCTTGTTCAGAAACTCCCCACCGGGCGCGTCCTTATCGTCGGTTTCCTAACCTTTACCATCTGTCTGGGACTGCTTCCCTGGCTCCCCGGAATCGGCTGGGTAGCTTTCACGTTAGCTCTCGCCGCTCTCGTCATACCAACCCTCAATGCCGGCCTTTTGGGCTTTTTAACCCTCATTACTCCCAACGACATCTTGGGGCGGGTTCAGTCCCTCATTGGTTTCGGGTCTGTCGGCCTTGCTTCTCTGGCCCCGGCGCTTGCCGGATGGGGCCTGGGCCTAGCTGGCCCTTCTGCTACTGCGATTTTCTTTACGATCACCTGCTTCTGCGCCACCCTCGTGGTAATGAGCAGTCGTGACCTCATAGCACTACCTGCCTCAGAGCAATGGTCTGACTTTGCCCGTAGCAGGGACCTGTTCGACGAGGCCTAGTCTCCGCCCGCTCTGCACCGTCACGGTTTGCCCGGTGAAGGGGTGGGGGAAGGTCAGCGACCTGGCCAGCAGCTGGAGGGGTAGGGCGGGCTCGTCCTCGGCGATGGGCAGGACGGCCGGGTAGACCACGTCCCCCACAATCGGCGCCCCGGCTGCCGCTAGGTGCACCCGCAGCTGGTGGGTCTTGCCGGTATGCGGCTCCAAAAGATAGTGGGCCAGGGGCGTGCCCGCCTGCGGCAGGGGTAGGGCCGGGTTGGCTTCAGATACAGCGGGTAGGACGCCGTCCGCCACCTCAAATACCTTCAGGCAGGTAATACGTGACTGGGCATTCAGCCCCTCAAAGGACGCCCCCAAGCGGCGGCGCTCGCGCCGCTCAGCCTTGGTCTCTACCGGCAGGGGGCCGGTGTCACCGGGCAGGAGCTCAACACCGGTATGGGCTACCTGCATAGCCCCGTGCTGGTTATCAATGCGCGAGCGTACCGTCAGGCTCTCACCCACCTCCAGCCCGGTGATAGGGGCCGCCACTGCCTCGTAGGTCTTGGTGGGTTCGCGCCGCTGGAACATGGTCTGAAAAGGGGCGCGGGCCTCTGGGGTCTTGGCAAAAAGTACCACCCCGGCGGTGGCCCGATCCAGACGGTGAATCGGAATGAGGTCGGGGTTGTTTTCTCGCACCCGCAGCTGGGTCAGGGCCGTGTGGGCAACAAAGGAGCCGTTCGGGGTGGTGGGTAGGAAGTGGGGCTTATCGGTGGCCAGCACCCACTCGTCCTCGTAGAGCACCGGCATGTCAAAGGGTACCGGCTTTTCAACTCCGAGTTCCCGGTAGTACCAGATCTTCTGCCCGGTCAAAGGGGCGTCGGGGGCAACGGCTTGCCCGTCGGCGTCCTTCACCTCATCGCGATCAAAGCGGGAGGTGAAGAGGGAGCGCTCGTGGGGGTAGAAGCGGGCTATCAGGTAGTCCAGCACCGTGCTTGCCCCCAGGGTGTCGTCCTCGGGGTTGCCCGCGTCGGGCAGCACAAAGGAGACGGCGTCAATCCCCTGGCGCTGGGGCAGGGGCTTGGGGGCAAGGTGGCGGTTGATTCGGCGCATGGGCTCTATTATCGCAGAGCCCTAACCCGCCATCAGTTCCCGCACCACCCGGTAGCTAGCCTCAAAGGCGGGTAGGGGCAGGAACTCGCAGTTGGAGTGGAAGTTGTGCGCTCCCGTGAAGAAGTTGGGGGTGTAGATTCCCTGGGTGGAGAGGTACGAGCCGTCGGTGCCCCCGCGCATGGCCAGGTTGATGGGTTCGATACCCAGCCGGGCAAAGGCGGCACGTAGGCGCTCGGCCGCCACGGCGTTGGCGCTGGTTTTTGCATCCTCAAGGTTGCTGTAGATATCTGAGATATCCAGCGTGACGGACGCCCGCGGGTTGGCTTCTGCCGTCCGCTCAGCTAGGTCGCACAGGAAGTCTTTTTTTGCCTCGTAGCCGGCCCGGTCGTGGTCGCGGATGCTGATATCGACGGTTGCGGTGGCCTGGTTGCCCGCTATCCCGTTGACCCAGAGATAGCCCTCACGCCCCTCGGTGTGCTCGGGGGTTTGGGTGCGGTCGAGGGCCGCCACAAAGTCGTGGGCCACCAGAATCGGGTTGACCAGGTTGCCCTTGGAATTCATGGGGTGGGCGGTCACGCCCTCAACGTGCAGGCGGGCATGCCCGGCATTGAAGGTAGCCTCAACCAGCTCACCCAGTTCGCAGCAGTCCAGGGTGTAGGCATAATCCACGGGGAAGCGCGCCAGATCCATGGTGCGCACGCCCAGCAGGCCGATTTCTTCATCCGGCACAAAGGAGAGGTAGATATCGGGATGGGCGGACGCACCCGCCCCGCTTCCCTGCCCCTGGGCACCTGCCTGCCCGGCGGCGTCCGCGTCCGCAGCTAAGAACCGCACGGCTGCTTCCATGACCGAGGCGACCCCGGCCTTGTCGTCCGCTCCCAGCACACTGGTGCCGTCGGTGATGATGATGCGCTGGCCCGTATAGCGGATGATCTCGGGGTGCTCGGCCTCGCGCAGCCAGATGTCGAGGTCGGTGTTCAGGCATATATCCCCGCCGGTGTAGTCGATGACGCGGGCATGCACATCGGGGGATAGGCTGACGTCAACCGTATCGAGGTGGGTGCAGAAACCGATGGCGGGGGCTTCAACACCTGTTGGAAGAGTGGAGGGAATGCGGGCGGTGAGCACGCAGGTGTCGCTGAGGTGTACCTCCTGCGCGCCAGCTTCACGCAGTTCGGCTTCAAGCAGGCGGGCAAGTTCCCACTGGCCCTCGCTGGTGGGCACAGCCGTGGCTGAGGCGTCCGACTGGCTGGAAATTGCTGAGTAGCGCAGAAAGCGGGCGGCCAGGGCCTCCTGTACATCTGCATCTGGGGTATAGGCGGGGGTAAATGTGGTGGTGGTCATGGTGAGTAGTTTACTCCCGCGGTGCGCGGAAACTTAGCCCGGCAGCTCCTGGCAGCCGGGGCAGCGGAAGCTAATGCGGTCGGTGTCTTCCTCCCGGGCGTACAGGTGGCCCGCTGCGTAGCGGTCGGCGCCGGTACCGGTTTCTGAGAGGTCTTCCTTGATGATGGTCTCCCCGCAACGGTAGCAGGGGCGACCCGCCCGCCCGTAGCACCAGAGCGGCTCGGCGCTGGTGCGGGTGACCCGGTGCGGACGCCCGCGGTTAGCATCCAGCAGCAGACGGGCAATGGAGACCACGGCAGCGATATCGGGCACCGCCCCCACCGGGGTGCGCGGGTCAAGGCCCGCGAGAAAACAGGTCTCAGCCCGGTAGATGGTGCCGATACCGGCCAGGTTCTTCTGATCGAGCAGGGCTACCCCTAGGGGACGCTCCGGCCGGGCGGTCAGGTTAGCTACCGCCTGCTCAACCGACCAGTCGGGGCCGAGCAGATCGGGGCCCAGGTAGGATAGGCGGTCAGCCTCCTGGCTGGTGGGGAAAACCTCAAGTAGCCCCAGGGTAAAGCCCACAGCTTCGACCGGGTGGCTGCCGGGCACTACCTGCCCGTCGCTATCAAGCCTTGCATTAGCCTGAATCAGAGCCCGCACCTGATCGGCCGTGCGCCGCCACCTCTCCCGTGCGCCGCCACCTCTCCCGTGCGCCGTCCGCATCCAGCCCATAGAGGTGCCAGATACCGTCCATCTTGAGGTGAGAGTGCACGGTCATCTCACCGATACGCAGCAGAATATGCTTACCCCGGGCGAGGGCCCCGTGAATGGGCTGACCCGCTAGATTGATGTCGGCAACCTGGGGGTAGCGGAAATCTGTAGTGTGGGCTGTTCTACCGGCAAGGGCGCGGTGGAGCGAGCGGGCCTGCCGCCATACGGTATCGCCTTCAGGCACTGCTAAGCACCCCTTCGTGTTATTAAAATGTGACTTGTCTAATATGACCTATCTATGACGCCCTGCGCGCCCCTCTGCTCACAGTGTAGACCAGAATTACTGCAAAACTTGCGTGCCACCTGCTGAAAGGGTGTATAGTCGTTTCACGTCATGCTTCACCGTTGAAGTTTATGGCCCAGCACTAACTTAATACAAAGGGCAGGCTCATGCGATGTTGCTAGAGTAGGCCCTGACTCCTTAGGTGGTCTCCCAGCTGCCTGTCCCCTAGATGGAGGTCAGAACAATGAATCTGCTCTTTACCGCACTCATGGTTGTTATGGTCATGATGCTTGTGATGTCTCTCGGTGCTTTCTACGTGCACCTTACCCGCAGCGTCCGCGCCTTCCGCGCTGGCTACGAGGGCGTGGAGTACAACCTCACCGCCTAATCAATGAGAGACCGCTAGCCACTCAGAACCTCCCTTGCCCCACGCAAGGGAGGTTCTGCTGTTTTTAGGAATAGTCCTTCCGCATACGCAGGCCGCGTGGGGTGGCGTAGAAACCTGCGGCCAGCAGGGCCCGGCGCAGGGTGAGGACGGGGTGCTCGCCGCCCTCTGCTGCTGCGTCCGGTTGGTCGGGGGTAGGTAGTAGCGGCTCAGGGGAGCTGAGCACGTCCACCCCGCCCGCGGTTTCGATGACGATTTTGTCGGCTACTCCGGCGCGCACCAGCTGGCCAATCAGGGGCGCGGACGCTTCTACCCGGTCGGCTCGGTCGGTAAAGGGCAGCAGGGTTTTGCCTCCGCGTTCCAGGTAGAGGGTGAGTTCCCCGTCAACCAGGATGATGACGGCCCCGGCCTTGCGCCCTGGCTTGTGCTTGATGGGGGTGCGGTTGCTGTCCCAGGCCACGGGGGTGGGCCAGGGTAGGGCGGCCCCATAGGGGTTGGCCGGGTCGGTGGCAGCGAGCAGGGTGACCGAGTGGCGGGTGCGGCGCACCGGGGTGTAGGCGGACGCGCCGGGTGCGGCGTCCTGTCCCTCCTCGTCTGCGGCGGTGGTGTCGTCCGCCGCTCGGAGCCTATCGACGGTGGAGGAGGTCGAGAACTGGGCGGCGCCCAGGCCCTCTATGAAGTAGCCGCGGCGGGCCAGGCCCTTTTCTTCGGCGGCAGACAGCACCCGGTAGACCCCGGCGAAGCCGCCGGGGGTGTCCTCGACGGCCACGGCCCCGCGGGTGAGCACCCCGTAGCGGTCCATGAGCAGTTCGGCGCGGGCGGCAGCTGCCACGGTGGCGTCGAGCGGTTCGGCCTCGATACGGGCCCAGCGTCCGCCGTCGATGGGGGCGACCTGGGCAGATACCGCCGGGGCCCGGCCTACACCCACCCCCAGACAGGAAGCCGAGAGGCGGGAGGCCCCGCGTCGCATTCCCACGGAGCGGGCCCGGGGGGCGGGGGCAGCCACCTTGTGGGCCGAAGCCCCGCCCGTTATCAGGGCCCGCACCGGGGCGAAAGTATCACCGGTGACTAGCCCTGCCCAGACCAGGTTCCAGAGGGCAGTTGAAATCTCCTGGGCACTCGGGGGCGTGTTACCCAGTGAGGCGGCCAGGGTGGCGAGCTGGGTCTGAATCTGGCTGAAGAAGAGCCCGCCGGTTAGCAGCTCGTAGATGGTATTTTCGAGGGCTCCCAGGGCGGCGAGCGCCTCGGTACGTTCTACCTCATCGGGCAGGGTCAGGGCTGCGCTCTCACCCAGGTGTAGAGCGACCCAGCCGTCGTCCCCGGCGAGCTGGCCGGCGCCCGTCCAGAGGACGTCCCCGGCGCTCATAGCGGAGTCGAGCAGGGCGGGGGTGTAGTCGCTGATGCGGGTCTTGAGAATCAGAGGTTCGAGGGCAGAGGCAGGCACCCGCACCCCGGCAAGCTGGTCGATCACGGTGAGTAGGCCGTCGTAGCCGCTGAGCATGGCGCTTTCGTCCCGGCGGACGCTGATGGGCTGGGCCGGTGCCCCGACGGTGCCGGGGGCGGCGGCGGTTTCGGTGACCTGCCAGGAGCCCACATGCTGCCAGGGCGGCAGGAAACGGGCATAGGTGCCGGGGGTAACGGGTTCGACGTCGGCGCGCAGGGCTGCCAGGGAGCGGGAGCGCAGGGTGCGCAGGACGGAGGCGTCCACCCACTCAGTTCCGGCTAGGTAGGCGGGGTCGGTAGAGCCGGTACGGGCGGCGGCCAGCTCAGCGCGGAGCTCTTCGGGCAGGAACTCACCGGAGATCACCCGCCGGTCAGCGGCCAGGGTGCGCAGGGCGGTATCGACCACCGAGACGCCCAGGGAAAGGGCGGCAGCAGCCTGGGCAGCGGTAAAGGGGGCGTGGGTGCGGGCGTAGCGGGCGACCAGGTCAACCAGGGGAGCCTCGACCGGCTCCAGGAAGGCTAGGGGGACCCCGATGGGCAGGGGTACGCCCAGGGCGTCTCGCAGGCGGGCGGCGTCCTCAATGGCGGCGTAGAGTTCCCGCCCGTGCAGGCGGAAGCGCAGGGCCCGACCGGCTTTCACCAGGGCCTCAAGGTGATCGGTGGCTTCGGCTTCGGTCAGGACGCGCTCACCCGGCTTACCTGTCTCGGCCTCGGCAGTCGGGGCGCTGGCGTCCACACCGGAGCCTGCCCCCGCGTCCTCACCGGTGCCCTGGTCCAGGAGCACCCGCAGGCGCTGGGCTGCCTCGGCGGCGGTCAGGGGGCCGAGCAGGCGCAGCAGGTCGGCGGCTCCCTCGACCCCGCGCAGGCGGTAGCCCGCAGCGGTGCGCTGGAGTCGGGCCTCGGTGGAACGGATCACCTCAACATCGAGCAGCTCACGCAGCTCATCCTTGCCGAGCAGCTCAGCTAGCAGGGCAGGGTCCAGGGCCAGGGCAGCGGCGCGGCGCTCGGCTAAGGGGGAGTCCCCGTCGTAGAGGAACTGGGCCACATAGCCAAAGAGCAGGGTGCGGGCGAAGGGGGAGGGGGTTTCAGTCTCCACCTCGCTGATGCGTACCTTTTTGGCCTCAAGATCCTTGTGCAGGGCGGTCAGGGCAGGCAGATCGTAGACGTCCTGCAGGCACTCGCGGGCGGTTTCCAGCAGCAGGGGGAAGGTGGGGTACTTGCGGGCCACATCCAGGAGCTGGGCGGAGCGCTGGCGCTGCTGCCACAGGGGAGTGCGGCGGCCCGGGTCCTTGCGGGGTAGCAGCAGGGCGCGGGCGGCGTTCTCGCGGAAGCGGGAAGCAAAGAGGGCAGAGTTACCCACCCGCTCGGTCACGATGTCTTCGAGCTCGGCCGGGTCGAAGATGAAGAGGTTAGCCCCGGGCGGTTCGGCCTCCATGGCGGGGATACGCAGCACGATGCCGTCGTCAGCGGCCATAGCTGAGGCATTGACCCCGTAGCGTTCCTCAGCCCGGGCGCCGACGGCCAGGGCCCAGGGGGAGTGGACGGGCATACCCAGGGGCGAATGCAGAATCAGACGCCAATCCCCCAGTTCATCGCGGAAGCGCTCGACCAGCAGGTGCTTCTCGCTGGGCACCTGGCCGGTTGCCTCTGCCTGCTCCGCCACGTAGGCCAGCAGGTTATCGGCGGCCCACTGATCCAGACCAAGGCCGCGCAGGCGGGCGTGGGCGGCACCGGCGTCCTTACTGTTCTCAAGGGCCAGCTCCCGGGTAAAGGCCCCCAGGGCCCGCCCCAAATCGACCGGACGACCCGGCGAATCCCCGTGCCAGAAGGGTAGGCGCCCGGGGATACCCGGTGCAGGGGTCACTGTCACCCGGTCGTGGGAGATATCCTCAATCCGCCAGGACGAGGCACCCAGGGCAATGACGTCCCCGGCCCGGGACTCATAGACCATCTCCTCATCCAGCTCACCCACCCTCTTGGGAGCCTTGGAATCCTCAGCCCCTGCAATGAAGACCGGGAAGAGACCGCGGTCAGGAATCGTACCGCCGGAGGTCACCGCCAGGCGCTGAGCCCCGGGTCGGCCCTCAATCGTCCCGGCATCCCGGTCCCAGACAATGCGGGGGCGCAGCTCGGCAAACTCGTCCGAGGGATACTTACCGGCCAGTAGATCCAGGGTCGCCTCAAAGGCCGCCCGGGGCAGGGTAGCAAAGGGAGCCGTTGCCCGCAGAGCCTCCAACCAGGCCTCCACGCTAATCGGCCCCAGGGCACAGGCGGCTACGGTTTGCTGGGCCAAAATATCCAGGGGGTTAGCGGGAATGGCCAGGGGCTCAATCTGCCCAGCCAGCATGCGCTGTACGGTCACTGTGGCGTTCAGCAGGTCACCCCGGTGCTTGGGGTAGAGGTAGCCGCGCGACACCTCGCCCACCTGGTGGCCGGCACGGCCAACCCGCTGCAGGCCAGAAGCTACCGAATGCGGGGCCTCCACCTGAATCACCAGGTCCACATGGCCCATATCAATACCCAGTTCCAGGGAGCTGGTTGCCACCACGCAGCGCAGCTGCCCCGACTTCAGGGCCTCTTCAATCAGGGTGCGCTGGTCCTTGGAGACCGACCCGTGGTGGGCCCGCGCCAGCACCGGTGGAGCCCCGGCAGCCGCCGCCGAGCCCCCCATCACCTGGGCAGGGGGCTGGGTCGAAAGGGGTAAGGACGCACCCGCCCCCGGCAGGCGCTCATCGTCAGCTTCCAAGCGGGCTGGGGTGTCCTTGGCTAGAGCCTCAGCCAGTACATCGGCCAGGGCCTTCGGCTCCCCGCCGGTAGCCGCGTAGGTGCGGGCACCGGTGGAGGCGCTCGCGGTCACCTCACCCAGCTCCCCGCGGGCCTCTAGACGGCCCAAGTAAATCTCGTTGAGGCGGGCCGTTAACTTCTCAGCCAGCCCGCGCGAGTTAGCAAAGACAATGGTGGAGCGGTTAGCCTCCACCAGGTCCACAATGCGCTCTTCCACATGTGGCCAAATGGAGGCCTGGTAGCCGTTGAGGTTCGGGGTTTCGCCCCCGGCGCCGGAGCCCGGGGCGGACGCCGCCACCTGCACCTCCTCGATGGTGAGGTCAGGCTGGGTTCGGTTCTGTGCCTGGGGAGCAGATTCTGTTTCCTCACCGGGGAAAACACCCACAGCATCCCACAGGGCCTGCTCGGCACTTGCCCGTGCAGGCAGGGGCTGGTCAAAGTAGTCAGAAGAAGGCTCGTCTGGTTGGGAACCCAGGGCAGGGCCTGCCACCGGGCGGATACCCAGGGCCTCAGCCACCGTTACCCCTTGAGGCAGGGACTCCGCCAGCCGCACAGAGACTTCCGGCCGGGTGCCGGCGTCCGCCAGGGTATCGGCCTGCACGGTGCCGTCGTCGAAAGCGCGGTCCTCGAACTCGGTGGCGTCCAGGGAGCGAATCTGGGAGCGGGTACGCTCGGTGAGCTTATCCAGGTAGGCACCTGACCCGGCGGGCGCTGGGGTTGGCCGGGGGCTACTGTCCTGCTTGAAGGAGTTATCCCCCTCGCCGTAGGCGTTGGGGCCGCCCAGGGCCGTCATATCGGGCACCGGCACCGAAAGGGTCAGCTCCCACTCCTTGGCCGAGGGCGGGCGCACAATCTGCACCGGCACACTACCACCCAAAAAGCGGGCGACGGTTTCAACTGGCTCCACGGTAGCCGACAGCCCCACGCGCTGGGCCGGGGTCTCAAGAATCTGGTCCAGGCGTTCAAGGGTCACCGCCAGGTGAGCACCACGCTTGGTACCGGCAACCGCGTGCACCTCATCGATAATGACCGTATGCACCTTGGTCAGGGTCGAGCGGGCCTTAGAGGTCAGCATCAAAAAGAGAGACTCGGGGGTGGTAATCAGAATATCCGGCGGGTTAGAAATCAGCTGGCGGCGTTCCTTAGCCGGGGTATCACCGCTGCGCACACCCACCCGCACCTGCGGCGGCTCTACCTCCAGCTGCCGGGCGGTCTGGGCAATACCGATCAGGGGAGCGCGCAGGTTGCGCTCAACATCCACACCCAGGGCCTTGAGGGGGGAAATATAGAGGACGCGGGTGCCCCCGCCCCCTGCCTGCTGCGCCTGCCTGCCACCGGCGTCCGCCCCCTCATCATTAGCGGCCCCGAGTCCCCCGCCCCCGTGGTTCTCAAAGTGAAGGCGGTCAAGGGCCCACAGAAAGGCCGAAAGGGTCTTACCCGATCCGGTCGGTGCCACAATCAGGGCATGGTGACCCGCCGAAATCGCCTCCCAGGCCCCTGCCTGGGCAGCCGTGGGCGCAGAAAAAGCCCCCTCAAACCAGCGGCGGGTGGGGGCCGAGAAAAAACTTAGGGCACGGGAGGTAACGGGTTCTGCCATAGCCCCCATTATCCCCTTAAAAACAAACGGGCCGGGCACACCGGGCAACCTGGAAGGCAGCCCGGCGCACCCGGCCTTGAAGGCACGGAAGTCCGCCGCTCGGCTAGGGGGTAGCCCCCACCGCGCCCACCGAAAGCTGGGCGACAGAGGTGTTAGAGCAGGCTTCCGCCGCAAAGTTCAGCACCAGGGCCTGGGAGGAGCCAGGAGCCTGCACCGAGTAGCCCGCAGCAGAAACGCTCTGGCAGGCATCCCCGTAGAGCTGGGCCCGGGTCTCACGCAGGGTAGCGGTCAGAGAATTGCCAGGAGCAATCACGCCACCCGAAGACGACCACTCGGTAGCATTCGCAGCTGCCGCCCCCACCTGCTGGCCGGCCGCATTAACGTAGTGCACAGCGGGGTAGCCGCTCATGGTGCAGTTGGCATCCCCGGTATTGGTAAAGGTCAGGGTGATATAGCGCGAACCCGCTGCGCCACCGCCCTGAGCCACCGCGGCCTCAATATAGAGCTGGTCGTAATCACAAACAGCAACACCGGCTGCCGAGCTGGCGAACTGGCTACCGCTCGCGGCAGGGTTCTGGGCGCTCGCGGTGGGCTCTACGGTGATAACGGTGCCGGTGGGCACCGGTTCCGGGTCAGCGGAGGTGCTGGGAGCCGGGGTGACCTCTTGCACGGTGGGCTGGCGGGTGGTTGCCGTTGCAGAAGGCGCGGCGCTGGTAGCCGATCCGGTGGGCGAGGGGGACGCCTGCGCGGACGAGGTCGTAGCAGCCGGGCTGCTCACGGTGCTTTCTGCGGTGGTGGTGCCGGTAGTGGCGCTACCGCAGGCGGTGAGTACCGTGAGCAGGCCAAGTGCTGCGAGGGGGAGAAGGGGGATACGTGCTTTCATGCAGCCTACATTCCGGGCTGTAGGGTGACGCTTGCCCCGTCCATTCCCTCGGTGTATTCGGTCTGGCAGCTCAGGCGGGAGCACTCGTTGGCGATGTCGTCAATCATGTCGAGCAGGTCTTCCTCTGCTTCTTCGCGGGGCAGGGTTGCTTCGATGTGCTCGGGGTCAATGAAGGCGTGGCAGGTGGCGCAGGAGGCGTTACCACCGCAGGTTGCCAGCACGGGGAAGCCTGCTGCGAGGACGGCCTCAAGCATGGTCTGGTGGGGTTCCCAGGTGACGTCCTTGGTGGTGCCGTTTTCGTCAGTGACCGTGATGTTTACGCTCAATGTGTTCTCCGTGTGCTGGGCAGCTGTGAGGCTGCGGGTCTAGGGTCTGTCCCTATTTTATGGGGGCAGGTACGCCTATCCCCGCTTTTTGTGGTTAAAACTACGGTGGGCGGACGCCTGCCGCCAGCTTGGTAACGGGGTGTTACGCTGGGAGACAGCTGGGGGAGGACAAGAAAAAACCGGCCTCCCGAAGGAGGCCGGTTTTTATCGGTGGTGCGCCCGAAGGGATTCGAACCCCCAACCTTCTGATCCGTAGTCAGATGCTCTATCCGTTGAGCTACAGGCGCATCATGCGTTGACCGGCTTTCTCGGCCCGTCGCGGCAACAGGTAATACATTACGCAGGTTTGCGTTGCTGTGCAAATCGAAAATGCGTGACCCTGCTCTCAAAAGGGGTGAATCTGGGGTGAAAACCGCGTAAATACGCGGAAAAAGAGGGGGTGAAGAAAGTTGAAAAAGTTTACCCGGGCCCGCATTCTGTTGGCCAGACCACAGGTCAAGAGGACTGTAACGAAATATTTACGTACTAATGAGGACAAACCGGGGCGAGCTATGTACTCTGGAAACACACGATGAAGTGAAAGTGCACCGCGCGACGCGTTTATTCATTGATATGGGTGGCGCGTTTTTCTGTTTCTACCCGCCTGCGGGCTAGTGGCAGGGCGGGGCACGCGCACCTGAACAACACAGTGGAGTGTTTCAGGTCAACGATTTATAAGGGGAAGCGTCAGATGACTGACATTTCAATCGACAACGTAACCGCACAGGCACCCACCACTCACGCAGAGCTGCTGCAGTGGGTTGCTGATATTGCCCAGATGACCCAGCCTGATCGTATCTACTGGGCCGACGGCTCCCAGGAAGAATACGACCGCCTGGCCGGTGAACTGGTAGAGGCCGGTACCTTCCGCAAGCTCAGCGACCATGAGTTCCCGAACTCCTACGTTGCCTTCTCAGACCCCGACGACGTGGCTCGTGTAGAAGAGCGCACCTTTATCTGCTCAGCCACCGAAGAGGGGGCTGGCCCCACCAACAACTGGCGTGACCCCGCTGAGATGAAGGCCACCCTGACCGAGCTCTTCACCGGGTCTATGCGCGGCCGCACCATGTACGTCATTCCTTTCGTCATGGGATCACTGGACGCCACCAACCCCAAGTTCGGCGTCGAAATCACCGACTCAGCCTACGTGGTGACCTCCATGCGCATCATGGCGACCATCGGCGCCGATGTGCTGAAGAAGATGACCGAAACCGAGGCCTTCTTCGTCAAGGCTCTGCACTCGGTCGGTGCCCCCCTCGATGCTGGACAGGCGGACGTCCCCTGGCCCTGCAATCCCGAAAAGTACATTGTGCAGTTCCCCGAGGATCGCGAAATCTGGTCCTTCGGCTCCGGCTACGGCGGCAACGCTCTGCTGGGTAAGAAGTGCTACGCCCTGCGTATTGCTTCAGCTATCGGTCATGACGAGGGCTGGATGGCCGAGCACATGCTGGTGCTCAAGATGACCAACCCCGAGGGAGAGAGCAAGTACATTTCCGCTGCCTTCCCCTCAGCCTGCGGCAAGACCAACTTCGCCATGATGGACCCCACCATTGACGGCTGGAAGGCCGAAATGGTCGGTGACGACATCGCCTGGATCGAATTCCGCGACGGCAAGCCCTTCGTGGTCAACCCCGAGGCAGGCCTCTTCGGTGTAGCCCCGGGTACCGGCTGGTCCACTAACCCCAACGCTATGCGCGCCATTGCCAAGGGCAACACCATCTTCACCAACGTGGCCCTCACCGACGATAACTCTGTCTGGTGGGAGGGTAAGACCGACGAGGTGCCCGAGCACCTGATTGACTGGCAGGGCAATGACTGGACGCCCGAATCTGGCCGTCCTGCTGCCCACCCCAACTCCCGCTTCTGCACCCCCATCTCCCAGGCAGACATGCTGGCTGAAGAGTACTACGCACCGGACGGTGTGCCCCTCTCAGCCATCATTTTCGGTGGCCGCCGCAAGACCACCGTGCCCCTGGTGGCTGAGGCCTCCAGCTGGGAGCAGGGCGTCTTCCGCGGTGTGACCCTCTCATCCGAGACCACCGCCGCCGCCAAGGGCGCTGTGGGCGTGGTCCGCCGCGACCCCATGGCCATGCTGCCCTTCATCGGCTACAACGCCGGTGACTACATCCAGCACTGGATTGACCTGGGCAAGAAGCACGGCGAAGAGAACATGCCCAAGATTTACTACGTCAACTGGTTCCGCCGCACCCCCGACGGTGGCTTTGCCTGGCCCGGCTTTGGCGAGAACTCCCGCGTGGTCAAGTGGATCTTCGACCGCTTGGACGGCAAGGCTGGCGGCCAAGAAACCTTCCTCGGCGTGGTGCCCGGCAAGAGCGACCTCGACCTCGCCAGCCTCGATATCAGCGACACCGAACTTACCGCTGCCCTGGCCGTCAACAAGGACGAGTGGGTCCAGGAACTGCCCGGAATCGACGAATGGCTGGCCTTCCTCGGCGACAAGGTACCCGCTGAAATTCACGCCCAGCGCGATGCCCTAGCCGCTGAACTGAACTAGGGCGCGTGCCCTCGCAGGCTGCGGCGGGCGTCCTTGCAACCGAAAGTAAAATAGCGACACGGTTATGGAGGTGACCTGTGCGAAAAACTTTTCGTACAGGTCACCTCCTTATCGTGTAGACAGATAGGCGGACGACCCCAAAGAGTGGACGTAAAGCCGACTTAATATTCTGTAGAATGCTTAAGAATGGCTGAATTTTGTGTAGCCCTGCTGTGCTTCCCCCACAAAGCTCATCGACTAGCCACCGACCTACCACAGAGCTTTTTGCACGGCACCCCGGGCGCATCACTCGCATGTTGGAAGGAAAGAACAGAGTGGGAAATCTGCTGAGTGTCAAGAACCTCACCAAGAACCACGAGCACCTTCGTGCCCTCAAGGGCGTGAATCTAGAGGTAGCTGCCGGTGAGATCGTAGGTCTTCTCGGCGAAAACGGTGCAGGAAAGTCAACCTTCCTGTCGATTCTGGGCGGCTGGGACCGCCCCGGTGGTGGCACCATCACCCTGGGCGGCGAAAAGTACGCCCCCCACACCCCCGAAGAAGCTCTTGAAGCCGGTGTCGGTTCAATCCGCCAGAAGTTCAAGGTAGATCCCGAACTCACCGTTGCCCAGGCTATCTTCCGCTCTACCGAGCACGCCGGTGACGACGAAGAAGCCCTGGTCGCCCGCGCCCAGGAACTGATTTCAGAGATTGGCCTGGCGGTAGACCCCCGCGCCAAGATGGGCGATTTGGTACGCGCTGAGCAGGCCCTGGTTGAGGTCGTGCGCATGGAAGCCGAGAACACCCGCCTGGTGCTCATGGACGAAGTCGCCGCAACCTTCAACGACTACGAGATTTACCAGCTGCACGAGGTGACCCGTAAGCTGGCCGCCGAAGGCCGCGCGGTCATTTACATCACCCACCGCATCGACGAAATCCGCTCCCTGGCTAACCGCGCCGTCATCCTGTCTGAGGGCACCATCAACACCGAAATTAACCCCGGTACGATGACCGCAGAAGAAATCGCCTTTAAGATGTTCAACCGCGAAATCGAGATGGGCGGACGCCCCGACGAGTTCGCTGGTGAGGACGCCAAACTGGTGATTGAGAACCTGACCAGCGCCAAGGGCTCTCTCAACAACGTCACCTTCTCGGTAGACCGCGGTGAAATCTTCGGCTTGACCGGCCTGCGCCGCTCAGGCATCAACGAGGTGGCCGCGGCCCTGGTCGGTGTGGACGAGACCGCCAAGTTCGGCACCCTCAAGATTAACGGCGAGGACGCCACCATCAGCTCCCCCGAGGACTCGGTTGCCCACGGCATCGGCTACCTGTCAGATAATGACGACGAGCTGGGTCTGGCCAACGAACGCTCCATCGCTAAGACCCTGATGGAAAACGCCGGCCTTAAGGAAAGCCCCGAAGGCTTCCTGCACGAGGTTTCTGCCCTGCGCGAGGTAGCTGAGCAGATCCAGAAGCTGCGCATCAAGACCACCAACATTCAGGGCGAAGTTGGCAAGCTCTCGGGCGGTGACCAGCAGAAGGTCGCCCTGGCCCGCTGGATGACCACCGACTGCGAGATTCTGATTCTCAACCACCCCACCCGCGGCATCGACGTGAGCGCCAAGAGCGAGATTTACAAGATGCTGACCGAGCTGACTGAGAAGGGCACCTCTATCATCCTGATCGGTTCAGACATGTCTGAGCTCATTGGCCTGTGTAACCGCATCGCCGTGATGCGTTCGGGCGAGCTGGTCTCAATCCAGCAGAACAAGGCAGCGACCGAAGACACCCTCATGGGTGAGGCCCTGGGCGAAGACCTGGTCTAGCCGCCCACCGGCGTCCTAACGCTACAAAGAACCCCGGCAGGTTACCTGCCGGGGTTCTTGAGCTATAAGGCTTGAGAGACTGCCTCTACCTGTAACTTACAGGGAGATGCGGCCTGAGATGGCGTTCAGCTTGTGACGAGCCAGAGCCAGGTTAGCGGTGTTGCGGTCCAGCACCAGGTAAACGAAGAGGCCTGAGGTCTCTGAAGCGTTCAGAACGTTGATCAGGTGGTACTGGGAAGACAGGGTGATCATGATGTCCTCGATGTTGCCGTTCAGACCCAGGTCGTTCATGGTCTTGAGCTTGGCACGTACTACGTTGGAGTTGCCAGCTGCAGCAACGGTCAGGTCGAAGCCGGGTGAACCGCCGGAGGCCAGAGCCATGCCGGAGGAGATGTCAACGAGAGCTGCACCGGTTGCGCCTTCAATGGACAGGAGTTCCTGGATGGAGGTATCAAGCTGTGACAAGATAGTTCCTTATGTCTAGTTCTACACCGGCACGCTACGGGGGAGTGGCCGGTGAAGAGACGGTGGGTGCGGTCAGCGTGACCCTTGTCTTCAGCTAGTGTGTGATGACTGGGTGTGTGCGCCCGCGAGTGTTTACAGTATCAATACTACTCTTACAGGTGCCCTAACTGCTACAAGTGAGCGGGCAGGTGTGCCGTGTGAAACTTCTTGCAGATAAGGGCACTGTGCTTGTCAGTGGTGCAAGGGCGGGGGAAAATTAAGACCTTCAGGCAGGCAAAGGTTGAACCGTGAACCTTTTTGGCTGTACCGTGAGAGAGAAAGCTTCACCCTCGCTCATACGATTCAAGGAGTTGGCCCGTGCGTCTTACCGCATTTTCTGACGTGTCACTGCGCGTCCTGATGCTGCTATCGGGTCTCGACGGTGAGCAGATATCTACCCAGAAGATCGCTGAGGGGGTGGGTACTCCTTACAACCATGTGGCGAAGTCAGTGGCCTTTTTGGCCAACATGGGCCTGGTGGAGTCCACCCGCGGACGCACCGGCGGGGTACGCCTGTCAGAGGCCGGCGCCCGTGCCACGGTAGGGCAGGTACTTCGTGCCTCCGAGGGTGATATTCCCATGGTGGAGTGCGAGGGCGGCGCGAACGAATGCCCCATGCGCCATTCCTGTTCCCTGAAAAAAATTCTGGCGAACGCCCGCGAGGAATTCTTCAAAATGCTCGACCCGGTGGTTATTTCTGAGCTGCCTAACGAGAAGCAGATGGGCCCGGTTTTCTTGGAACTGGGTCTTGGGCCCCTGGCTCAGACAAAAAAGCTGCCCCAGGCGTCCTTCCTCTGACAAGCCCTCATACGCCGTTCCCGCGCAAAAAGTGCGGGGACGGTTCTTTTTTCTCCCAAAACTGGCATTCTGTATGCTAAATTGAGGGTGGTTTAACAACACTCTGTCACCAAGGAGGAGCCGTGCTCTCAGCCAAGTCCCGCCCCGTCATCGAGGCAACCCTGCCCGTCATCGCCGAGCGAATCAACGACATCACCCCCGACTTCTACCAGCGCATGTTCGCCGCCCGCCCCGACCTGCTCGACGGCATGTTCTCCCGCTCATCCCAGCTCGAAGGCACCCAGCCTAAGGCCCTAGCCGGCTCCATCGCGGTCTTTGCCTCCTACATTCTGGCCAACCCCGACAAGTACCCCGACGAGGTGCTCTCCCGCGTCGCCCACAAGCACGCCTCCCTGGGCCTGCGCGAAGAAGAATACCCCACCGTCTACAAGTACCTCTTCGAGGCTATCGCCGCTAACCTGGGCGACATCCTGACCCCCGAAATCGCAGAAGCCTGGACCGAGGTCTACTGGCTCATGGCCGACGCCCTCATCAAGCTGGAAAAGGGCCTCTACGCCTCCCAGGCCAACGACGTCATGTTCGCCCCCTTCCGCCTGGTAGAGCGCAAGGAAACCGGCGAGAACGTGCTCGACCTTACCTTCGAGCCCGCCAACGCCGTCGCCATGACCGACGCCGTTGCCGGCCAGTACGTTTCTATCGTCACCAAGGCTAAGGACGGCCTGCGCCAGGCCCGCCAGTTCACCCTGCTGCCCGCCGAGAAGAACCAGCGCCGCGTCGCTATCAAGCTCGACACCGCCGGTGAAATGACCCCCATCCTGCACGAGCTGCAGGTCGGCGCTATCGTCGAGGTCTCCAACCCCTACGGTGACGTCACCCTGGGCGGCTTCGGTGACGACGAGTCCCAGCCCCTCTACCTCTTCTCAGCCGGTATCGGCGTCACCCCCATGATCGCTTTCCTCTCGGAGCTGGCTGCAACCGGCTCCAAGCGCGAGGTCGTTGTTGTACATGCCGACCGCTCTTTCACCACCTGGCCCCTGCGCGATGAGATGACCGCCTACGTTGAGATGCTCGAGAACGGCCGCCTGGTCTCCTTCATCGAGGCCGACGGCGAGGGCAACTTCAAGGGCCGCGTCAACGTGGCTGAGCTCAACGTGCCCGCTAACGCTTCTGCTTACCTGTGCGGCCCCCTGGGCTTCATGCAGGGCGTCCGCTCCCAGCTGGTAGAAGCTGGTGTGCCCGGCACCCAGATCCAGTACGAGATCTTTGGCCCTGACCAGTGGATGCTGCACGACCAGGCCCGCGCCTCCTAGTCTGAGGCCCGAGGGCAGATAGATAAGGACGCCCGCCCCACCTTCCTTGCCGTATGGCAGGAAAGCGGGGCGGGCGTCCTCGTTTTTACCTTTTGTACCGCGCCCTGCTCACTTTAAGCCTGAAAAGTGGGCAGGAGCTGGTACAAAGTGGATGTGCTTGGGCTTAGCCCTCACGCACAATCTTCAGAATCTGATCGCGCACACGCTCCATGGTGGCCTGGTCGGGGGCCTCAAGGTTCAGGCGCAGGAAGGGCTCGGTGTTGGAGGGGCGCAGGTTGGCCCACCAGCCCTCGGCCTTGTGCTCGAAGGTGGTGCCGTCCATGTCGGAGACCTCAACGGTATCGCCGAAGTACTCGGCAACGCGGGCGATAGCACCGGCCTTGTCTTCCAGCTCAGAGTTGATTTCGCCGGAGGGGACGTAGGGGGAGTAGACAGCACCCAGCTCAGAGAGGGGCTGCTCGCTCTTGCCCAGGGCAGCCAGTACGTGCATGGCGGCCAGCATACCGGTGTCGGCGTTGAAGAAGTCCTTGAAGTAGTAGTGAGCGGAGTGCTCGCCACCGAAGACGCCGGACTCTTCGGCCATAACAGCCTTGATGAAGGAGTGGCCCACGCGGGTCTTAATGGCGCGGCCGCCCAGCTTCTCAACCAGCTCGGGTACAGCCTTGGAGGTAATCAGGTTGTAGATGATGACGGGCTCGTCGTTGCCCTCAGCCTTGGCGCGGGCAATCTCGCGCTCAGCCACCAGGGCGGTGATAGCGGACGGGGTGACGGGCTCGCCCTTCTCATCGATGACGAAGCAGCGGTCGGCGTCGCCATCGAAAGCCAGGCCGATATTTGCACCGTGCTCAACGACAGCCTTCTGCAGATCAACCAGGTTAGCGGGCTCCAGGGGGTTAGCGGGGTGGTTGGGGAAGGTGCCGTCCAGTTCGAAGTAGAGGGGCACAATTTCCAGGGGCAGGCCGGGCAGGATAGCGTCGCCCAGAACTGCGGGGGTGGTCAGACCGCCCATGCCGTTACCGGCGTCCACAACAACCTTGAGGGGACGGATGCCCGAGAGGTCTACCAGGTTACGCAGGTACTCGGCGTAGGCCTTGAGAACGTCCTTTTCAGAAACAGAACCGGGAGCCTCAACGGCGGGAATTTCACCCTCGTTCAGGTACTTCTGGGCCAGGTCACGAATATCGAAGAGACCGGACTCTGATGAGAGGGGAACAGCACCTGCCTTAGACATCTTCATGCCGTTGTACTCGGCAGGGTTGTGGGAGGCGGTGAAGGTGACACCGGCAGCGTTCTCAACGCCGCAGGCGAAGTAGAGCTCGTCGGTAGAAATCAGGCCGATGTTGATGACGTTAGCGCCGCGGGCGGTAGCGCCCTCAGCGAAAGCAGCCATGAACTCGGGGCCGGAGGGGCGCATGTCAGCGCCGACCAGGACGTCCTGACCTGCCAGACCGAGAACGTCTACGAAAGCTGCGCCGGTTGCGCGAACGGTCTCGGCGGTGATGGTTTCGCCCACGATGCCGCGAACATCGTAAGCCTTAAAAGATGCGGTTAAATCAATAGTATTCACGAGAGTAAGTCTAATTGCCCTGTGACCTGTTTAGACGGTATCCAGACAGATTTCCTGTGTGATTTATGGCGATAAACACCAGGTTTCTGCGCCACAAACTGCGCACTGGGCAGGGGCGAACATGGTTTGATGGTGCCTATGGGTGAACTTTTTTCTTTAGATAATCCGATTCAGAACTACGCCTGGGGCTCCTATGAGACACTGGCCCTCATGCGCGGTGTCCCCGCCCCCACCGAGCAGCCGGAGGCTGAGCTGTGGGTGGGCGCGCACTCGTCCGCCCCCTCCGTAGCTCATGTGGACGGCGGTGCCTTCCCGCTCGATGCCCTGGTGGGTGAGCAGCCTGCTCGCTTCCTCAACCCGCAGCGCACCAGCGACACCTTCCCCTTCCTCTTCAAGATTCTTGCCATTGAATCCCCCCTGTCGATTCAGGTGCACCCCACCGACGAGCAGGCCCAGGCAGGGTTTGCGGACGAGAACGCCCGCGGCATCGCCCTTGACGACCCGGCCCGTAACTACAAGGACCGCTTCTCTAAGCCCGAAACCGTCATCGCACTTTCGCCCATGCGCATCCTGACCGGCGTGCGCGAGTTCGCAGAGCTGCGCGCTATCGCCGAGCACTTCTCCCTGCCCTGGCTCACCGGGGCCCTGGGCGCGGCTAAGACCGCCAAGGAGCTGCTCACCGTCATTATCCGCATGCCGCAGGACGCCGCCGCCGCGGCTGTAGAGCAGACTGTTGCGTCCGCACGTGCCTGGGTAGCCAAGAACGGTGAAGTTCCCGGTAGCGAGGCAGCCGCTGCCGGTGTTGCCGAGCTGGTCACCCTGATTGACAGCAAGTACCCCGGTGACCGCGGCTTGCTGGTGGCCCTGGTCATGAACCTGGTCTACCTGGCACCTGGCGATTCTGCCTACACTCCCGATGGTCAGGTGCACGCCTATGTTTCGGGTACCGCCATTGAGCTGATGAACCCCTCCGATAACGTTATGCGCGCGGGCCTTACCCCTAAACATATTGATGAGGAAGAACTTATCAAGATTCTGGGCGAGAGCCAGGGGGCACCTACTATTCAGCGTCCTACCCCCACCGGCGATAAGGTGGCTGAGTATTCTATGTGGGACGAGCGTCTATCGGTCACCCATCTGGTCGTTGAAGACGGCGAAACTATCACCCTGCCCTTGGCGGGTATAGCCACCGCCCTATGCACAGAGGGCACCGTAGTGGTCAGTAACGAGGTTAAGACCTTCACCCTAACCGGCACCCGATCGGTCATGTACGTCGGTGAACCTACCCAGGTTACCGTCACCGGTGCCGGCCAACTTTACATTGCGGCCCAGCGCTAGGGCTGGGCGCGGCCCTTTAGTCCGATGGATTTAGCAGTGGCTAAGGTCACTTAGAATCCTCCCTGTACTTACCTTGAGGTAAGTAAGTACCGTACAGATATTGTGGGTACGACAAAACAGCATTTCACTTTTCGGAGGCAGCAGTGACTCTTTCCGCAAGTCCTTTACAGGTCGTTACTTCTTACTTTCAGGCCCTAGCAGAAGGGCGAGTAACAGAAGCGCTCGCTATGCTAGACAAAAACGTAGAGTGGCATCAGCCCGGTAAAAATCGTTTTTCAGGGGTTCATCGCGGGCCTGAGGCGGTGGGTAACCTAATCGGTGACATGATGGCAGTCAGTGCTGGCACCTTTAGCTTAGCAGTAGCTGGTGCCATGATGGTCAACGGTGATTTAGTTGCCGTTCCAGTTCACTTTTCTGGTCAGCGTCAGGGTGCCGGTCTTAACCAGGACGGCATTGACCTTATAACCGTGCGGGAGGGAAAAATTGTTACCGTTCAACTTTTCTCATCTGACGGTCCTGCCGAAGATGCCTTCTGGGGGAAGACAGAAGGAAAGAACTAAAGGTCGAAGCTGGTCAGCCAGGCTAGCTTTTGGGATTGCCCTGGGCTAGGCGGAGACCAGCACAGGGCTTTTCTGTTGTCTAGGCCACGGACGGAGGGGGAAGTGGGTAGAGTAGAAGGGAGGCAAAAGCCACCCCACCCCACACCCCGGGGAGCGGGGCTACAAGTGACCATAAGGAACCCCATGAAAATCATTCTGACCGTCACCGGCCTTGACCACCAAGGGATTATCGCTGGCGTTACCACCAAACTTGCCGAGCGTAAGGTCAATATCGAAAACGTTTCCCAGACCCTCATGCAGGGTTACTTCACCATGATTTTGCAGGGCAGCTTCGACGATTCTGCCCAGTCGATTACCGACCTGCAAGAGGCTATGAAGTCGGTTGAAGAAGAGCAGCGCGTGCAGATTCGTATTCAGTCTGACGCCATCTTCCAGGCCATGCACACCCTCTAGGAGTTACCGACTATGTTTAGCGACCGTTCCGGTAACATCCTTGAGACCCTGCAGATGATCGAGGAAGACAAACTTGATATCCGCACGGTTACCATGGGCATCT
This sequence comes from Rothia nasimurium, assembly GCF_042660305.1. Lineage (NCBI taxonomy): Bacteria > Bacillati > Actinomycetota > Actinomycetes > Micrococcales > Micrococcaceae > Rothia > Rothia nasimurium. Next base: position 25,563 of record NZ_JBHSTW010000001.1, on the reverse strand, counting down.
CTCTGCTGGACTGTGCTGATTCTGATGGGGCAGTAGCCCGTCAGAAGATTTACGAGAAGATTACCTCCCGGGCGGCCCGCCTGGTCGAGGTGGCTGAGGGCATTGAGGCTGAGCTCGGTATCCCCATCATCAATAAGCGCATCTCGGTGACCCCTATTGCCCTGGTAGCGGGTGCATCAAACGACGAGGACTACGTCGAGTTCGCCAAGACCCTGGATGCCGCTGCCAAGGCCGTGGGCGTTAACTTCATCGGTGGCTTCACCGCTCTGGTTGATAAGGGTGCTACCCCGGCCGATGAGAAGCTCATGCGCTCTATCCCGCGTGCTCTCAACGAAACCGACGTGGTCTGTGCTTCAGTGAACATCGGCTCCTCCCGTGCCGGTATCAATATGACCGCCGTGCGCACCATGGGTGAGGTCATTCGCGAGACCGCTGAGGGTTCTGCCGAGGCCCACGGCTTTGGCTGCTCCAAGCTGGTGGTCTTTGCCAACGCTGTTTCTGATAACCCCTTCATGGCAGGTGCCTTCCACGGGGTACAGGAAGCCGATACCGTTATCTCGGTGGGCGTCTCTGGCCCAGGTGTGGTCAAGCGTGCCCTGGAGAAGGTGCGCGGGGCGTCCTTCGATGACTGCGCCGAAGCTATTAAGAAGGCGGCTTTCAAGATTACCCGTATGGGCCAGCTGGTGGGAACCCTGGCCGCTAAGCGCCTGGGCGTGGAGTTCGGCATCGTTGATCTTTCCCTGGCCCCCACCGCCGAGGTGGGCGACTCGGTCGCCCATGTGCTGGAAGAGCTGGGCCTGGAGTCGGTGGGTACCCACGGCACTGTTGCTGCCCTGGCCCTGCTCAATGACGCGGTGAAGAAGGGTGGGCTCATGGCCTGCTCGCACGTGGGTGGCCTGTCAGGCTCCTTCATTCCGATCTCTGAGGATATCGGCATGATTGAGGCCGCTGCTGTCGGCAAGATTACCCTGGATAAGCTCGAAGCCATGACCGCGATTTGTTCCGTGGGTTTGGACATGGTGGCGATTCCCGGCGATACTTCTGCCGCCACGATTTCGGCCATGATTGCCGATGAAGCTGCCATCGGCGTCATGAACCACAAGACCACCGCGGTGCGCGTTATCCCGGCGATTGGGCTAGAGATTGGTGAGATGGTGGAGTTCGGCGGCTTGTTAGGCCGGGCTCCCGTCATGCCTACCCATCCCGAGTCGGCTGAGGTCTTTGTTTCCCGTGGCGGTCGTATTCCTTCTCCGGTGCACGGCTTCCGCAACTAATCCCCTCCGCAAGGGGACCAGATTTCCAAAAAGGGACCGCATATTATGCGGTCCCTTTTTGGTTTTGCGGTCCCCTTGCAGACAGTGGGCTGCAAGCCGTGGGCTGCGTATGGGCCGGCGAACTACGGAACCGGGCGCGGACGCGGGGTCAGCGGCACCGTCACGTAGGGCAGGAACCAGCCAATCAGGGGCCCCACGGTAAAGGCGATGAGCAGGGTACCCACACCGAAGTGGCCGCCCATGGCGATACCGGCTGCTACCACGGTCACCTCAAGCAGGGTGCGCACCAGCCAGACCGGGCGTCCGGTGACGCGCACCAGCCCTGTCATCAGCCCGTCGCGCGGACCGGAGCCAAACTGGGCGCCTAGGTAGAGAGCATCAAAAAAAGGAAAAGGCCAGAATACCCACGGCCAGATAGACCCACTGGGTCAGCACCCCGGCGGGGTCGGGAATGATATCCATAGCCGTATCGGCTGAGAGCCCTACCAAAACAGCGTTAGCCAGGGTGCCGAGACCTGGCATTTCCTTGAGGGGCAACCAGAAGAGTAGCACCACAAAAGAGGTAGCAATGGTTAGCACCCCGTAGCTGAGCCCGGTGAGTTCCATGAGACCCAGGGTGAGCACATCCCAGCCCAGGGCACCTAGCCCGGCCTTAATAAGCAGGGCACAGGCGGCCCCGAACCCCACCAGCCCAAGCACAAGCAGGGGCAGACGCAAGGCGAGCTTGCCTGCGCGCAGCTGCTGCAGGGGCCCTAGCTGGGCTAGCGGACGGGGAGCAGACTGGGCCATATGTGTCCTTTCTGACGGTAGGCCTGGGGCTAGGAGATGAAGCTGGTCATCATGGCTTCGAAGGCCAGACGGGCTCCGGCGTTGGTATGAATACGGCGGCGGGTTGTGGCTACCGTGTCCAGGTGAGCCAGGGTATCTTCGGGGCTGGTGCGCTTGGCGTAGGAGTAGATATGGTCGGCCAGGTGGGCGTTGATAATCTCTGCCCCGGTAGAGAGCTGTACGGTCAGCACATCGCGAAAGACGGTTTGAATATCGGCTAAGAACCGGTCTAGGGTATCGGTCTGTATGCGCTTGGCGCGGCGTTTCTGATCTTCTTCCAGCTGCCGTACCTGGGCGCGGTGGCTGGGGGAGAGCTTTTCGCCGTCCTCGTAGCCCAGAGCCGTGAGCAGGGCGGCGCGTTCGGCCTCATTGCGGGCCTCCGCATCGGCTTGGGCCTCTGCCTCGGCGATGGTAATCAGGTCATCAGCCGCTTCCATAGCGGCAGCCAGAGAGCGCAGGGTAATGGGTAGCTGCACCACCGTGCTACGGCGCTTACGGGCTTCTGCGTCCTTGGCTAGCTTGTGGGCTATCTCCAGGTTGCCCTGGGCTAGACGGGCTATGAAGTTCGCCTGCTGGGGGGGCAGGTCTTTACCGCGAGCCTGGGCATCGGCAAGAAGCCGGGCCGAGACATCCGCTACCGCGGGTAGGGCCAGCCTAACCGGACGGCAACGGGAGCGGATAGTTATCAGGACGTCAGCAGGGGAGGGGGCAGTCAGTAGCCAGATGGTATAGGGTGGGGGTTCTTCGATGGCCTTGAGCAAGACGTTGGAGGTGCGCTCAGGCATGCGGTCTGCGTCCTCAATGAGCATGACCCGCCAGCGGCCTACCGCCGGGCGATCCTGGGCCTTGACCACAAAATCGCGGGCTTCGTCAATGGTGATGCTGGTCTTTTCGGTAGCGAAATGCAGAAAGTCAGCGTGGGAGCCATTGAGCACGGTGAGGCAGGAGCGGCAGCTGCCGCACCCCCGGGCAGCTGGGTCGGGCTGGTCGCAGAGCAGGGCGGCGGAAAAAGCCAGGGCAGCTGTGGTGGTTCCCGCCCCGGGCGGGCCGGTAAAGAGCCAGGCGTGGGTGGGTTTTTCTCGGGCTGCTGCCTGGGCTAGTTGGGCCCGCACCTGGGGCTGACCGGTTAGGGAATCAAAGAGGCTCACGAGATGACTGCCTGCGCTACTGCTAGAACATCGGCGTGGACGGCTTGGATAGAGCGGCTCCCGTCTATGACCGCGTAGCGCTCAGGGGCCTCCTTGGCCAGGGCAATAAAGGTATCGTGAACCCGGGTGTAGAAGGCATCATCTCCTGTCTCCATGCGGTCAGCTACCCCGCGGGCACTGCTACGGGCCCGGCCCTGAGCCAGGGGAACATCGAGCACGATGGTGGTATCGGGCAGCAGATCTGAGGTGGCCCAGCGACTCAAATCTACAATGGTTTTGACCCCCAGCCTGCGACCGGCTCCCTGGTAGGCCGCCGAGGAGGCAATGTAGCGGTCGCAGAGTACAACCTGACCAGCCTCAAGAGCCGGACGAATCTTCTGGTGGGCGTGAGCGGCCCGGGAGGCCGCGAAGATAAGAGCTTCTGTATGGGGGTCGATGTCCCCCTTGCCGTGCTCAAGCACCAGGGAGCGTAGCTTCTCACCGATGTCAGTGCCACCGGGTTCCCGGGTGACCAGCACAGAATAGCCCGACTGAGTCAGGGCCTGCGCCAGGAGGTTAATCTGGGTAGTCTTGCCCGCTCCGTCCCCGCCCTCAAAGGCGATAAAGGTGCCCGAGCGGCTACCGCTGGCCCCCGCTAGCTGCTGGGGGTCGAGGGGGGAGGACGAAGAGTAAGAAAGTGCATGAGTCACGCTACAAGCCTACCAAGCAGACTAGGGGCTTTTCGACACCGTGAGAGATTCCCTAGGCTAGCGCCGCAGGTCATAGGCCGCCAGCCCCCAGCCCAGGGCCTGACGCTTGATGTGGCTGAACCCAGCCTCTAAAGCTAGCTGCCGCACCCTAGCTTCAGGGCGCTGACTCTGGCCTATCAGGCAGTAGCGTAGCAAATCACGCTCAGCTCGGCGGGGGATCAGCTGGTCGGTGCCTTCCTCAACAAAGACAAGTAGCCGGGGCAGATAGCGGGCCGCCTGTCTCAGGTGGTCAGCTAGTTCTAGGTCAGTCATGGCGTAAGAGGTCAGGGCTGAGATGCCTACTGGGGCCTGGGACCAGGCCTCCTGGAAATCAACTGCTAGGGAGAGTCTCTCTTGTGCCCACTCCTTTTTCAGAAGCTCCAGGCCTAGGCCTTCCTCAAGCAGGGTCAGTGTTGGCTTGATCTGCTGCCTTTCAAAAAGCTGAGCTACTCTCACAGCTGCCGGGCCGTGAACAAGCACCCTATCGTAGTCTTCCCAAAGGGAGCCTTCTAGGGCTGCCTGGCCTACAAAATCAAGGACTTCAGCCCGTTCTAGGAGAAGCTGGTAGACCTCTGGTTGAGTCAGGGCCTGCCTGCGGAGACTGCTGCCCTGGGTAAGTTCCCAGGAAGTAGCGGGATTTCCTGTAAGCTGGCGGCCTAACTGGAGCATGCTCAGGAGCTGGTCTGCCTGCGGGCCGATAAAAGTCTCTGCGGCTCGGTCGTCATCAAGCAGGGTCTGGCCAGCTTCCCCCAGGGCGATATCTTCTTCACCAAGAATCAGAATATTCCTGTCGGCCAGAGTCTCTAGAAGGGACAGGAGGCCCTTTGCATCAAGCCCTAACTGGTGGGTTAGGTCTTGAAGGGGGCGGGGCCCTGAAGCCAGGGCCTGAATCAGACCTACCTCAAGGGCAGCCCGGAGGGCAAACCAGGCCAGGGGGCTTTCAGGTAGCTCCTGGGGTGCGGGCAGGGGCTTGCCGGTAGCGTCAGTCTCTGGCCGGGTGTGCCAGTAACCGGTGATATTGAGCTGATGCTTCTTTAGCCCTAGCTCCCGGCTGAGGTAGCGTCGTACCGGCAGTAGGGTACGGGCTTCACCCGCTACAAAAATGTAGGGCTCGGCCTCGATTCTCAGGTCTAGGGAGCGCACTGTTTCTTCCCAGAGCTCAGGGTCAGTAGCTGAGCCTAGAACCCACTGAAGCCGGTCGGTTTCCAGGGTGGGCAGGGGCAGGCGGGCTTCTTCTTTCTCAATGATGATGGTCGCTAGGAGGGGGACGCTGAGGGGACGTTCCTCCAGGAAGCGGGCGATGGCAGGTAGGGCAGTCTCATCGCCTAGGAGAACTATCTGGCCGGTCTGCTGGGGCAGGAGGGTCGAAGATTTGGGCCCGACAAACCAGAGGGAGTCACCGATTTGAGCCTGCTGGGCCCAGTGGGCAGCTGGTCCCTGCCCGTGGAGCACAAATTCAAGGTCAAGTTCCCCGCAGAGCGGATTGAAGCGGCGGGGAGTGTAATCTCGGGTGATGAGGTTTTCCGAAAAAACCCAGTCGATGCCCTGCTCGTTCTGAACCGGTAGAACCGACTGGACATCACCGTCAGCTGCAAAAATCAGCTTGATATGGTCGTCAAAAGCCGGGCAGGTGAAGGCAGGTAGGCTCAGCCCGTCACGTTCAAAGGCCCCAAGTTCTGGCCCTCCCAGGGTGATTCGGAGTAGGCGGGGGGTAAGGTGCTCGCGTCTGAGCACCTGCACCTGGCGGAGAATGAGAGGGTGAGTGACTATACCCTGGTTGCTCATGAGGAGAAGTTCTCCTCTACATAGTCCAGCATGTCCATGGTGGTGTCGTAGTCGGGTCGGTAGAACCAGTAGGGTAGCTTGGCCACGGTGCCCTCCGTGAAGGCCGGCAGGGAGGCATAGATACTGTTCTGTTTGAGGTCATCTAGCTGGAAGGTCTCAGCATTGAAGCCCAGGACGAAGAGGGTCGGCTGGGTGTAGGTTTGGGAGACTTGCTCGGTGGACAGGGCGAAGGAGTCACCTGCAGAGCCGAAAAGTTCAAATTTGTTGTCGGCCTGGATGGGGGCCAGGGTAAGGCCGAGTTCCTGGAAGAAAAGGGGGAGCTGGGAATCTTCAGGGACGCCGTAGGCAGACATATTTGAGGTAAAGAGCAGGAAGCCTGCTGGGCCCTGGGGCAGGGTGATATTGGCCCTTACCTCTTCAACCCGACGCTGGTAGGAGTCAATGAGCTTCTGGTAGCTATCGCCCTGCTCAAAGACCTCAGTGGCAAGGAAGTTGAGCTGGGACTTCCAGTCGGCTAGCTGGTCGCTGACCACCACGGTCGGGGCAATCTTGCTCAAGTCCTCATACTGTTGCTGGGCCTGCTTGTAAGGAAAGCCTAGGCCACCTGCCACGATGAGGTCGGGTTCCAGGGCCAGGATTGCTTCTAGGTCGTAGCCCTCATTGGCCCAGGGTAGCAGGGTGGTTCCGCTAGCCTTTGCCTCTGCCGCCCAGTTTTCCGAGAAGGAATTGTGATCGGATCCGGCATTCAGGGGGGTGGTTCCAACAACCGGCAGGCCCAGATTGAAAAGGTAGCCGGTTAGGGCGTAGTTGAGGACGACAATACGCTGGGGGTTGGCCGGTATGGTGACCTCTCCGAGGTCTGTACTGACGGTGTGCTGGCTAACCTGCACACTGCTGTCAGGGCTGGGGTTGCTATCTTGGGCTTCATCGTTGCTGGGGGAGCAGGCGGTGAAGAAGAGGGTGACGATAAGGATGATAGCTGCCAGGAGGGCTGTGGGTTTGCTGGTCATGGTCTAGTCTTCTTTCAAGTCTAGGGGCCGGGCGAGCACAGGCGCTGATCTGGCCCCTTCAATCCCTTACTAAGGCTATGCTAACCTTGGTCTTTGGTGGCACCAAGTTACATATCTGCCAAAGATATGTACCAGGGTGACACCTTCTCCGGTTGTACATACATCAAAGGATTTACCGTGACTGTGCAGCTTCACACGGCCGTTCCAGAACATGCCCTACGCTTCCAGGGGCATGACACCCATAGCCACGATTTACCCCATTTAATTCATGCTTTTACCGGCTACCTGGTAGTGCGTATCGAAGGAAAAGAATATGTCTTACAGGAAGGGGAAAGCCTGTGGCTGGCTCCCCAGGTGCCCCATGCTGTGCGGGTAGGAGATGGGGGTTTAGCCCTGGGGCCCATGCTTTATAGCCATGCTAGGCCGCCTCAGGCCGTGACCCATGTGGGCAGAAACCGGACTGTTGAGGGTATCTTGCGGCAGGCTATTTTTGCCTCTGCCCGAACTGCTGAAGAGGTTGCACCTTTCCGGAAGGCCCTGTGCGCTGCCCTGCTAAAAAGTTCGGTCCTGTATTTTCACCTGCCCTGGCCCCATAGCCCCCTGGGGCAGGCCGTAGCTGCTCAAGCCTTAGGGAGCAGAAAGACTCTTGCGGAGCTAGCTAGCGCGCAGTACAGTAGCGTCCGTCAGATTCAGCGGATTTTCCGTGAGGAGACCGGCCTGACCTTTTCCCAGTGGCGGCGGCGGGGGCAGCTGAACCGTGCCTACCGTGCTGCCGTCCGAGGTCTGGGCATGGGGCAAGTGGTAAAGGAGTCAGGCTACGCTAGCCAAGTTGGTTTGGCGAAAGCCTGGGCCAAGGAAAGCACTGAGCCCTTTGAGGTTCTGGTCAAGGCCGGGGGCGGAAAGGTAGCTAGGGGCTAAGCCAGGCTTTGAGGGAGGTAGACAGGTGAGAGAAAGAAGGCAGGCGAGGACGCTGGTCACCGGTTTTTGGCCTGTCCTTCTGCTGTCTATTCTGGTCTTGCTGGGCAGCATGGTCTTAAGCTGTGCGGTGGGGGCAGTATCCCTGTCCCTGCCCGAGCTCTTCCTGGCCTGGCGGGGGGAGGCAGAGGCAACCAGCGTGGCTATTGTCCAACAGCGGGTAAACCGTACCCTGCTGGGGCTTTGGGTTGGGGCCGCCCTGGGAGTAGCCGGAGTTCTTATGCAGGCTATGACCCGCAACCCTCTAGCTGATCCGGGTATTTTAGGTGTTAATGCAGGTGCGGGATTTGCGGTGACAGTGGGGGTAGCCTTCTGGGGGCTTACCGGCATTGAATCCTATATCTGGTGCAGTTTTCTAGGGTCTTTACTGGCGACCGGGGTAGTCTGTCTCTTTGCGGGAGGTTCTAGAGCAGTCTCTCCTGCCAGGCTGGTTCTGGTAGGGCTGGCGCTGGGCTCAGCGCTGATTGGGGCCTCGCGGACGCTTTCCCTACTCTCCCCCTCGACCTTTGACGCTATGAGGTTTTGGGGTGCCGGAACCCTGGCCGACCGGCCCGAGAGCACTCTGGCGACAATTGCCCCCTTTATTCTTGGTGGTTGCCTGCTGGCCCTTTGTCTGGGGCGATCTTTGGATATGCTGGCTCTAGGGCAGGATCTTGCTCGTTCTAGCGGGGTGAATATGACCTGGGTGCTACTGGCCTGTGTACTGGCCGTTACTCTTTTATCGGCTGGGGCTACTGCGGCGGCGGGTCCTATTGCTTTCGTGGGACTCTTGGTTCCCCAGCTAGCCCGTGCCCTGGTAGGGGCTTCATCGCAGTCTAAGGTTTTAATTCTCTCGCTTATCCTCGCCCCTACGGTAGTGCTTGTGGCAGATATTTTGGGACGGGTGCTGGTTGCTCCCCGAGAGCTGCAGGTCGGCGTCCTGGCCTCTGCGGTAGGGGCTCCTGCCCTAATTTTTCTGATGCGCTCTAGGCAGTCGGGCAAGGGGGTCTAGCATGAGGGCAAGCGGTTGGCAGAGACAGCGAACTGCCAGCTTGGTGCAGGTAAGTGATAGCTGGGTACTTCTGGCCCTGGCTACCTGCCTGGTGCTACTGAGCATTTATGCCATGACTCTGGGGGACATCCGGCTATCGTGGGCTGAGGTGCTGGCCGCTCTCCTGGGGCAGGGCAGTGCTGCTGATCGCCTGGTGGTCTGGCAGTGGCGGCTACCGCGGGTTCTGGCAGCCCTGGTTTTTGGGGCGGCCCTAGCCATGAGCGGGGCTATTTTTCAGAGACTTACCCGCAACCCGCTAGGTAGCCCCGACATTGTGGGTTTTAATACGGGAGCCTTCGCCGGAGTGGTGCTTGCGACGGTTGTAGGCCTGGGGTCTGGTTTTTGGGGCCGGGGCCTAAGCGCCCTGCTAGGGGGTCTGCTGACGGCCCTGGTGGTCTACCTCTTATCCTACAGGGGAGGGGTGCAGAGCTTTCGTTTTATCGTCATGGGCTTAGCGGTCAGCGCTTTCTTGGCCTCGGTTAATACCTGGTTTATGACCTTCTTTGACCTATCGGTTACCTTTGAGGCCTCTGTCTGGGGTGCCGGTTCTCTTCTCTTTGTGGCCTGGGATTCCCTGCTTCCTGCCGGGGCTTTAATCCTCTGTCTCTTGCTGTTCTCTTGCCCCGTGGCGCGGGTTCTTAAGCAGCTTGAGCTGGGGGACGACCTGGCTGCCGCCCTGGGCCTGCCTGTGGAACTGGCCCGGGCTGGCCTGGTGTTCATGGGGGTTGCCTTGACGGCTACCGTAACAGCTGTTGCCGGCCCGCTTGCTTTTATTGCCTTAGCTGCTCCACAGATTGCTTTGAGGCTGGTGGCGGCAGGACGTTTTTCACCTGCTGTAACGGCCCTGGTGGGGGCCTTGCTACTCCTGCTGGCAGACATGCTTGCCCAACATGCTTTTCCCGGTCTTTTGCTGCCTACCGGGGCGGTGACCATTATGGTTGGCGGAATATATCTGGCCTGGTTGGTATGGCGTCTTCCCGAGGGACGTTAACAGCGGGCGGGTACGTCGGCATGTGAAGATTTGCTAGCTGTTCTACCGCTATCAGGCGTATGGTAGTGGGTATGACTGAACAGAACCTCTCACCTGAAACCCGTCTGGTTGCTGGGGGCCGTCCTGCCCATGACGATCTGGCCCCCGTGAACCCTCCCATTGCCATGTCCTCTACCTTCCGGCAGACTGGTCCGTCAGATCTTAATACCTATGCCCGCTTTTCTAACCAGAGTTGGGAGGGCATTGAGGAGGTTATCGCCGACCTGGAGGGCGCAGAGCTACCCGGCCTGGTCTTTGCATCGGGTATGGCAGCGGTTGCCTCTGTGCAGGATCTGGTGCCTGTTGGCTCTATTATTTTGCTCCCCGAGCACACCTACATGGCCTCTGTTTCTATGGCCAAGCGGCTTGAGGCTCGCGGTATCACCAGCTTGGTGCGCCTGGACATTGAAAACACCGAGTCCGTTATTGCCGAGCTTGAGAAGGCCGCGGCTACTGCGGGCGTGACTCCCGAGAACATTAACTATGCCGCCCCCAAGGTACTGCTGTGGATGGAGTCACCGACCAACCCCATGATGGAGGTCGCTGATTTACCTGCAATCTTGGAGGCTACTAAGCGTCTGGGTATCGTCTCTGCTGTTGATAACACCTTTGCCACCCCGCTGGGGCAGAACCCCCTGGCCCTGGGCGCTGACGTGGTTGTTCACTCTGCTACGAAGTCCATTGCCGGCCATTCTGATGTGCTGCTGGGCATCACCGTCACCTCTAACCCGACTCTGCGCGAAGCCATGCAGGCCCACCGCACCACCAACGGCGCTATCGCCGGCCCCTTCGAGGCCTGGCTGGGCCTGCGCGGCGTCCGCACCCTGGGCGTCCGCCTTGAACGCGCCGCCGCTAACGCCCTCGAACTGGCCCAGCGCCTGCAGGCCCACCCCGCCGTCAAGTCCGTGCGCTACCCCGGCCTGCCCACCGACCCTGGCTTTGGGCGGGCGTCCGCACAGATGCGCACCTTCGGCTCAATCCTCTCCATCACCCTGGATGCCACCGCCGAAGAAACTGACCGCGTAGTGCAGGCCCTGAACATCTGGACGCCCGCTACCAGTCTCGGTGGCGTAGAATCACTGATTGAACGCCGCCGCCGCCACGGCTCAGAGCCCCACTCAATCCCCGAGTCACTGCTGCGCCTGTCGGTAGGCATCGAGAATGTCGATGACCTCTACAACGACCTGGCAGCGGCCCTAGAAAACCTCAAGTAGCGAACGGACGCCATGACCCCCATTGCCCTGATTATGCTGGTTACCTACTACGTGGGCCTTGCCCTGGCCCTGGTGGTTGCCGCCTTGTCGATTTTCGCGCTGATTGAGGCCGCCCGCGCTTCAAGCTACGCCTACCAGAGCGCCTTCAAACGCACCAAGGGCTTCTGGGTTGGCGTAACTGCTGCCTCGGCTGTTTTCTCTGTGCTGATGGTCTGGCAGTCCCTGGCCATCGGTGGCGGGTCTGTCTTCATGCAGCTCATTGCCGCAACCGCCGTGGGCGTCTTCCTCGCGGACGTCCGCCCCGCCGTCGCGGTGCGCCGCCGCTAGCCGCAGCTTGCGTTAAGGTCTGAAAAACCCACACATATTCACGAAGAAACCCCCGGAAAAGACCGGGTTTTCCATGAATATGTGTGGGTTTATCTTTGCTTTGGGGAGTTTGAGTGAGATAATGGCAGTATGACTTACACATTGGTACTGCTCCGTCACGGGCAATCAGAATGGAACGAAAAGAACCTCTTCACCGGCTGGGTAGACGTTGCCCTGACCGAGAAGGGCCGCGCCGAAGCCACCCGCGGTGGCGAACTGCTGAAGGAACGCGGCATCCTCCCCGATGTCGTCCACACCTCCCTGCAGCGCCGCGCCATCAACACCGCCAACCTGGCTCTCGATGCCGCTGACCGCCACTGGATCCCCGTCAAGCGCAACTGGCGCCTGAACGAGCGTCACTACGGTGCGCTCCAGGGCAAGGACAAGACTCAGACCCTCGAAACCTACGGTGAAGAGCAGTTCATGACCTGGCGTCGCTCCTACGACGTTCCGCCTCCGGCCCTCGACGACAATGACGAGTTCTCCCAGGCGAACGACCCCCGCTACGCAGACATCGAGAACGCTCCCCGCACCGAGTGCCTGAAGGACGTCCTCGAGCGCATGCTGCCCTACTGGGAGTCAGACATCAAGGAAGACCTGAAGGCTGGCAAGACCGTTCTGGTTGCTGCCCACGGTAACTCCCTGCGCGCCCTGGTCAAGAACCTCGAAGGTATCTCAGATGAGGACATCGCCGGTCTGAACATCCCCACCGGTATTCCCCTCTACTACGAGCTCGACGAGAACTTCAAGCCTGTTGGCCCCGGCGAGTACCTGGACCCCGAGGCAGCTAAGGACGCCATCAAGGCTGTTGCTAACCAGGGTAAGAAGTAAATCCCCGGTAGGTACCGCTTAAATCAGAAAAACCCACCAACTAGGTGGGTTTTTCTGATTTAAGTGGTACCTTCTGACGGAGATGGTACCTGCCAGCCTAGATGCTAGGCACAGCGTTCCAATCGCCGGTGACCAGGTAGGTAACCTTGCGGGCTACCGAGACACCGTGATCTCCAAAGCGCTCCAAGTAGCGGGACGCCAGGGTGACATCGACAGTGACCTGGGTGTTCTGGCCCCAGTCGGGTGCCGCCATGCGCTTGAAGACCTCAACGTGCAGCTCGTTGATGCGCATCTTGTTCTTGATGATGTCCTGGGTGTGGGAGAGCTCGCGGGCCTCCAACAGGCTAATGACGCTGGTAATGATTTTCTGATCCAGCTCGATGATTTCGCGGAATACCGGAACGATAGACTCGGGCAGGACGTGCTCGGGGTAGCGCATGCGGGCCACCTGGGCTACGTGGCGGGCAAGATCGCCCATGCGTTCCAGGGAAGAGCTCATGCGCAGGGCACCCACGATCATGCGCAGGTCGGAGGCTACCGGGCCCTGAAGGGCCAGAATGTCGATAGCGCGCTCATCGAGTTCGTTTTGCATGAAGTCGATGCGGGCATCGTTGGTGATGACCTCTTCGGCTTCTTGAATATCAGCCTGCAAAAAAGCATCAGAAGCACGGCCGAGGGCTTCTTGAACCAGGGTAGCGATATGAATTAGCTCTTCGCCGACATGCTGGAGTTCGGCTTGGAAGACTTTGCGCACGTGCGCGTCCTTTCCATCTGGGGAAGTGTGGGGTGCCGGGCAGACTCCTGCCCACGGCTACCCCTTTAGAGTGCCAAGGTCACATGAACACAAGCACATGGTTGGGTAAACGTTAGTTGAACCCCGGGATATTTGGGGGTCTGAGGGGCGTGGGACGGGGTCGGTAGGCTCTAAGCTGGTAGATGTGAACCCTACTGTGATTGCTTTGTCTGCCGCTGTGCTGGGGCTCCTCATCGGTGTGGTGAGCATGCTCGCCGTACAACGGAGTGAGCGTCAGCGCGCTCGCTGGGCCGACGTTGAAGAGCCGACCATTAGCGACGGCGCCGCCGAGGTACTGGCGGTCATTGGTCGCGCCTACATGGTGGTGGACGCCGTGGACGGGGTGGTGCAGGCTTCTCCGGGCGCCTACGCCTTAGGTCTGGTACGCGGGCATACAGTGGTCTCTGACGAGCTGCTAGAGATGATCGACGCGGTGCGGTCCAAGGGCATTATCGTCGAAAAAGAAATTATTTTAACCCGCGGTTTTTACGACCAGAGCCGCCTGGTGATTGACCTGCGCGTGGCCCCGGTGGGTGACGAGTACATCTTGGTGCTGGCTGACGACCGTACCGAGATCGCCCGCGCGCAGACCGTCCGTACCGACTTTGTCGCCAACGTATCGCACGAGCTCAAGACGCCGGTGGGCGCGGTGGGACTTATGGCCGAGGCCATCGAGTCGTCGGCTGACGACCCCGAGTCGGTACTCTATTTCTCGGGCAAGCTCAAGAAGGAATCTCAGCGGCTGGCAGCCCTGGTGCAGGACGTCATCGAGCTCTCCCGCCTGCAGTCAGCCGATATGGTACTGAGTTCCACCCTGGTCGATGTTGAGCAGGTGGTTGCCGAATCGGTCGACCGTAACCGCCTCACAGCCGAGGGTAAAAACATTGAACTTCTGGTGGGGGGAAAGGCCCCCCGCCCGGTCCATGGTGACCCCGAGCTGCTGGGTACCGCCCTGCGCAACCTGATTGAGAACGCCATTCGTTACTCGCCCGAGAACACCAAGGTGGGCATCGGTATGGCTGTGAAGGGTGACACTGTTAGAATTTCTGTGAAAGACCAGGGCCCGGGCATTCCCGAGGACGAACAGGACCGCATCTTCGAGCGGTTCTACCGGGTTGACCCGGCGCGTTCCCGCCAAACCGGGGGCACCGGCCTGGGCTTGAGCATTGTGAAGCACATTGTGGGCCAGCACGGCGGCGAGGTGACCCTCTGGTCCCAGCCCGGCTCTGGCTCGACCTTCACGATTGCCCTGCCCATTGTCGATGAAGAAACCGAACAAGACCTGCTGGGGGAGCACCCGCCGACGGGATCCCTCACCCAGATAACAGACCACAACACCAACGCTGCTCCGCGCCCCGCGGGGGCGGCTCAAACTGCGAAGGAAGCAAAGTAAGTGACCCGTATTTTAGTGGTTGAGGACGAAGAGGCGCTGAGCGAGCCCCTGGCCTTTTTGCTGGGTCGTGAGGGCTTTGAGGTGCAGGTGGTCGATAACGGCCTGGACGCCGTGGTTGAGTTCGAGCGAAACGGCGCAGACCTGGTGCTCCTCGACATCATGCTCCCCGGCCAGTCCGGCACCGAGGTCTGTAAGCAGATTCGCGCCACCAGCGCGGTTCCCATCATCATGCTGACCGCTAAAGACTCAGAAATCGATAAGGTGCTCGGCCTTGAACTGGGTGCTGACGACTACGTCACCAAGCCCTATTCCTCCCGCGAGCTCATCGCCCGCATCCGCGCCGTCCTGCGCCGCCAGGGCGAACCCGAAGAGCACGACGCCGGGGCGATTGAGGGCGGCCCGGTGCGCATGGACGTTGAGCGCCACGTGGTGACCGTATCCGGCGAAACCGTCGCTATGCCCCTCAAGGAGTTTGAGCTGCTTGAGATGCTGCTGCGGAATGCAGGACGCGTGATGACGCGCTCGCAGCTGATCGACCGGGTCTGGGGTGCTGACTACGTGGGCGATACCAAGACCCTTGATGTGCACATTAAGCGCCTGCGCTCCAAGGTTGAGCCTGACCCCTCATCCCCGCGCTACGTAGTCACTGTGCGCGGCCTGGGCTACAAGTTTGAACCCTAAACCGGCACACCAGGCCGGGTAAAGCAGTGGGGCGGGCCCTTCAGTTAACTGAAGGGCCCGCCCCACATCTTTAAAGCGAAAGGGTTTTAGCCGTTGCTGCTAGCGGTTTCGGTAGCGCTGGGAGTAGCCGCTGCGGTGGGCAGGTAGGGGGCGTACTCTTCCAGGGCGCCGTCAAGAACCGGAACGTTGAAGGTAGTGGTGCTGGAGGTGACGGTGGAGGAGACCTCGACGTCCTTCAGCAGCAGACCGGGGTTAGCGCCGGCCTCAGCCAGAAGAAGTTCGTTCTCGTCGTTTTCCAGGCGGACTTCCTGGCCAGCGGGAACCTCAACGGTGAGAGTTTCGGTGGGGAAGGCCAGGGTGACGGTGGCGTCCTCCTCGGTCTGGTTCAGAATGGTGCCCAGCACGCGGCCCTGTGAGGCCTCATCGGCTGCGATGACCATGATGTTGCGGAGCTGGATATCCTGCTGGTTGTTCTCGCCTAGCAGGTTAGCCATCTGGCCGTCGGAGGCGGAGTAGACGATGGTGGTGGCGGGCTGGTTGGTGTAGGTGCAACCGGTGGTGGCCAGCAGGGCACCAGCGATGGCAACGAGGGCGCTGGCGCGCTTGACGGTCAAAGAAGCGGTGTTCTTCACAGCTCTAGCTCCTTGTGTAGGGTCGTAGTCTGCCGAGGGGCAGAGAAAGTGTGTGTGCTCCGCGCCGAGGTACGGAATTTTTGGTCTGTTCAGGTCACATTCTATCTGGTTTAACGACGATACGTCTGTATCAACGAGGCAAAAGGGCGTAAATGAAGCGCACAGGTTCGCTGAGAGCGCCGGGCCTATTTTGAGACTTTAAGGGTGCTGTCTTTCGTTGCATGGTAGAATAGGTAGGCTGAAAGGGGTTTATCCATATGGTTTTTGAGGTTGGCGAAACAGTCGTTTACCCTCACCACGGTGCCGCAACGATTGAAGAAATCAAGATGCGCAAGATCCGTGGCGAAGAGAAGATGTACCTGAAACTCAAGGTCGCTAACGGTGACCTGGTCATTGAGGTTCCCGCTGAGAACGTCGATATGGTGGGCGTGCGCGATGTCGTTGACGAGCGCGGTCTGCAGGAAGTCATTGACGTACTTCAGGCTACCGATACCGAAGAAGCAGCAAACTGGTCCCGCCGCTACAAGGCTAACGTTGAGAAGCTGGCATCTGGCGATGTGCTGAAGGTTGCCGAGGTCGTCCGCGACCTGTGGCGCCGCGAGAACGACCGTGGCCTGTCTGCCGGTGAGAAGCGTATGCTGGCTAAGGCCCGTCAGATTCTGTCGTCTGAGGTTGCCCTGGCTAAGGACATCGACGAAGAAGCTGCCGAGGTTGAACTCGATAAGATTCTCGAGGGCGTCTAAACTTTCGGGTATGCTCACTAGCTGTGAGCACTCTAGATTTTTCTGATACAGCGGGCACCGCAACCACATCTGGTGGTTCGGTGCTCGCTGTCGTTATTGTGGCGGCCGGTTCGGGGTCGCGTCTGGGAGCGGGTATACCGAAGGCAGCGGTGCAGGTTGCCGGGCGCACCCTGCTGGAATGGGCCTTGGCCGGTGCCCGGGAGTCGGGCGTGGCGGCACGGCTGGTGGTGACGGTACCCCCGCAGGACGTCGAGCTACGGCAGGTCTGTGCCCGGTACGGTGCCCTGGCGGTGCCCGGCGGCGCAACGCGCGCCGAATCGGTGACGGCCGCCCTGGCCGCGATTGCGGACGCCGCCCCCCTGCCGGGTGCCCCCGAGCAGCTGCCCACCGGCGTCCTGGTGCACGATGCCGCCCGCTGTTTCACCCCTGCCAGCGTCTACCACCGGGTGGCTGCCGCCCTTGAGGCGGGGGAGAAGGCTGTAATTCCGGTGCTGCCCGTGGTCGACACCATCAAAACAGTGGATGATCATGGGTACGTGAGCGGTACCCCGGCCCGGGCACAGCTGCGGGCTGTGCAGACCCCCCAGGGCTTTGACCTGGCTACCCTTGTGCAGGCCCACCGCGATGTTGCCTCTCTGGCCCCCGAGTTTGCCGAAAGCATCACCGATGATGCCATGCTGGCTGAAACCCTGGGGCTACCGGTTGCGACCGTCGAGGGGGCTGCCGAAGCCTTCAAGATTACGACCCCTCTTGACCTGACCCTAGCTACAGCCCTCTACGACGAAAAGAGAGAATCATGATTCCCCGTATTGGCACCGGTACTGATGTGCATGCTTTTGGTGAAGAAGGCACCGAACTGTGGGTGGCAGGTTTGCACTGGCCGGGCCAGCGCGGGCTCTCAGGCCACTCGGACGGCGACGTGGTGGCTCACGCGGCTGCTGACGCCCTTTTTTCGGCAAGCGGTACGGGCGATTTGGGCTCGAACTTTGGTGTGGACCGGCCCGATATGGCAGGTGCTTCCGGCGTGCGGATTCTTTCTGAGGCCGCTGCGATTGTGCGCGCTGCCGGGTTCGAGATTGGCAACATCGCGGTGCAGCTGATTGGCAATAAACCCAAGTTTTCCCCGCGCCGGGACGAGGCTAACCGCGTCCTGTCTGAGGCTGCCGGTGCCCCGGTGACGGTCACCGCCACGACCACCGACGGGCTGGGCCTGACCGGCCGGGGTGAGGGCGTGGCAGCTACCGCCGTAGCCCTGGTTTATCCGCGGAGCTAGATGGCGTAGAGGTTACTGCAGGCCGGTGCGCTGCCCCAGCCAGGGCAGGGCGTCGGCGAAAGCCGCTTCCCAGACCTTCCACTCGTGTTTGCCCCGATAGGTTTTCCACTGCACGTCGAGCCCGGCCTGTTGAGCCGCGGTGTAGAGACCTTCTAGCCCCGAACGGTAGGAGGGGTCGTCGTTCGTCCCCATGGAGAAAATCCCGGTGGGGCCGGGTTTCGTGTAGGTGCCTTGGGCCAGCATACTGGCCGGGTCGTTAGCCCGGTAGGCTGCTGAATCGCCGCCAAAGCCCTGGCTGATGGTGAGTTCTTCACTGCCGAGGGAGGGATTAGCTTCGCCCGACATATCCAGGAAGGTGGGGTAGACATCGGGGGCCCGCAGGGCGGTCTGGAAGGCGCAGGTGCCGCCGTTCGAGAGCCCGGCGATAGTCCAGTGAGAATGGTCGGTGTCAACCTGCAGGTTGCTGGTAATCCAGGTGGGCACAGTCTCTTGCAGGTAGGTGGCTACCTGCCCGTGGGCGGTATCGCTGCAGAGCGGGTTATTCCAGTCGCCGCCAAGCTGGTCGACCACCACCACAACGGGGGCTAACCCGGCGTGATCCGCAGCGTAGGAGTCGAGTATGGTCTGCACCCCGCCGAGGTTGAACCAGTCGGCAGGAGCGCCGGGCTGCCCGGCCATGAGGACGACGACGGGCAGCAGCGGACGCGGATTACTGAAGTAGGCTGGGGGTAGATAGACATAGGCATCACGTGGTGTAAAAGCAGGATCATCTGCGGGTATATTTTCGCGGATGACGGTTCCCGCGCTCGCCAAATCGGCCGGAGCTCTCCATGCGCTTGCCAGGGTTTGCCCGCCGGTATCGTAGGCGGTGACGGGGGCGGACGCGTTTGCTTGGGCTAGGCTGCTGGTGGGTATGGTAATTCCCAGGGCGGACGCCAGGGTCGGGTAGCCCCCGTAGTAGGCGTTGAGCCCCAGCCCGGTAAGGACAAGCCCCAGAACTACCGCGAGGGTCACTGTCATGACCGAAAGAGCCCGGCGCAGACGTCCGCGCCCTGCCCAACCTGCCGCGGTGAGAATTACTGCGTAGATAACCACCCACAGGGCGTAGCCTGACCAGAGCCAGGTGGGCGCATCAATGCCTTCAGCGACGGGGTGCCACACGTTATTGGTGAGGTAGGCAGCGAGGGCAACGAGAGCCGCAACCACCAGCACAATCAACAGCTGGGTACGCCAGCGCACAGCTCCCCTAGACCGCACCAGGAGCACTAGCGCCAGCACCACCGCAAGCCCAATCGCTAGCGGCCCCCAAAAGTTGGCGCGCAGGTCAACGGAGCGGGCAAAGTCAGCGAACATTACTTCTCCTGGGAGCCTATGGCCTGCACGATACCCAGTACGTCTTTAGCCTTCATTTCGGGCAGGTAGGCGTGGGAGACCGCGATGCCGATCGCCGGTAGGTCACCGGAGTCGGGGGTGACCAGATACATGGGCTCAAAACGCGGGCGGAACTTGGCCTTGAAAGTCAGCAGAGAACGGAAGCCGTAGAGGGGCTCCATACGCTCACCCAGGTAGTCTAAGAGCCGGTCAAGGCCGCTGCGTTCTGCCGGAGCAACAGAGTGGGCCAGGGGAGCGCCGGAGAGGGAGAGAATCTCAAGCCCCTCGTCCTTGGCGTCCTGGGCTGCCGAGGCAATCAGGAACTCCATGGTGGCGGCGAAGGCGCCTTCAGCGTCGCGGCGGCGCATGAAGTCCAGGGTAAGGCCGATGACGCGGCCCTGCCGGTGTACGGGCATCCAGGAGGTTACCCCGTGAATGAAGCCGCTCTCATCAAGGGCGAGCAGGATGCGGGTATCGGGGTCCTTGAGCTCTTCGAGACCGCCGAGTGTAAAGCCCATCTCGGGCAGGGACTTCTCTGAGACCCAGCCTTCAGAAATCTCAACAATCTGGGCCCATTCGGCCAGGAGCAGGTCATTGTAGGTGGTCCACTTGGTGGTGATGCCCTGTTTGCCGGCCTGGTTGAGGGCGGTGCGGATGGACTGGAATTTTTTGCCCGAGAATTTGAGGTCGGCCAGGTCGATGATGGCTTCCTCGGCGACCTGCCAGGAGCTCCACCCCAGGGCCTGGGCGGCCTGCTGGGTGGGAGGGTGCACCGAGTAGAGGGCCGGAGCCAGGCCCCGGTCGGTGCAGAAACGGGCGAACTCCTGCACGGCCTGATTGACCCGCTCGGGGGCCGCTGCCGGATCACCGACGGTCAGGGCTACACCCCCGTGGTCGAGATAGGCAAAACCCTCTTGCCCGCTGCTAGAAATCCAGTAGTTGCGGTTATCCCATGTGCCGATCCAGCCCAGGGTGCCCGCCCCGTGGGTGCGGACCAGCTCAAGGTAGCGGTCGCGGTTCTGGGTGGTATCCCCGGCAGGAGCGGTCAGCACCCGGTAGGTGCAGATAATGAGGGTGAGCCAGGTCAGGGCGGGGGCCAGCCAGTGCAGAGAAGTGGTGAGCCAGAAGGTTCCGGCGTAGGAGGGCGGGAGCACGTACCAGGCGGCTGAGGGCAGGAGCTTGACCAGGTAGTCCAGGGCAAAGGGCAGGGGAGCGGGCTGAGGGGCAAAGCCCTGCGGGAAGATCGTGGCTACAACCGTGACTAGCACCAGCCCGGCAAGGGCTACCAGCCCTACGGTCCGCGCGGACACCCGCAGCGCCCGGCCCGATGAGGCTAGCGGGAAGTAGCGCAGGGTGGCGAGGACCAGGGCAATCAGGGCGGCA
The DNA here is from genome assembly GCF_042660305.1 of Rothia nasimurium. NCBI lineage: Bacteria > Bacillati > Actinomycetota > Actinomycetes > Micrococcales > Micrococcaceae > Rothia > Rothia nasimurium. The sequence goes on along the minus strand of NZ_JBHSTW010000001.1, from coordinate 5,075 downwards.
GGTACCAGCACGGGCACGAGCAGGCGGGCACCGGCGTCCTCAAGCTCTGCGATTGTGCCCAGGGGCGCAAGGTGCTGGCCCAGAACACCGGAATAAATCACTAGGCGCAGCACAGAACAGAGCAGGACGACCCCCTGCAGCACCAGGGTGCCGTAGGCAGCTAGGCGGCGCCCTCGCGCCAGGCCCAGGGCAAGAACCAGCTGGAGAACCAGGGGGAAGAGGGCGAGTGCGCTCGCCAAGAAGCCCTTAGTTTGGGCGAGATAGACCTGGTGGGCGCACAGGGCGCTGGCTGCGTTGCTGGCGCACAGCGAGTCAAGGGCGGCGTCGGTCAGGCTGCCTGCTCCCACGTCGTAGCGGGCTGCCGCTAGGGGGCCTACGGGGTTGGGGGCGTGGGCGGCGAAGAAGATGCCCAGAGAAATTGCAGCGAGGGTGAGAGCCACCAGGGTGCGAGCCTCATGGCGGGTTCCCACCAGGGAGTGCTCGCGGGCGGGCGCCGGAATCAAAAAGACGCCGCAGGCCCAGCCGGTGAGCGCTGCCAGTACCAGCCCGATATCGTGCAGGGAACCGCCAAAAAGGAAGAGACCCAGAAGCAGGGTGCAGGCAAGCAGGCGGACGCGGCGCCGCCAGATGGTTGAATAGGTTCGGCTTGCTGCCAGCAGGGAACCGGTCAGCATAAGGGGCAGGCCAAAGACCGAGTGGGTGGTCAGTGCCTGGGCCCAGCCGGGGATGATCCCCTCTGCTGCCGAGAAGAAGATGGTGAGGGCTGCTGCTGGGATCAGGTAGCTCGCTAGCGCTGTGAGGGCGAACCGCCAGGTGCCCAGGGCCCGCTCGACCAGAGGCCCGACCAGAACAAGGATTATCAGGAAGAAGACGGTGCTGACCGGCTTGTAGTTAATGATGACGCCGGTCAGCGGCTCCCAGGTTGCGGTGAAGTTACCCGGCTGGAAGGTCAGGGCAGTTGCCCGCTCCCGCCCCAGCAGGAGCTGGGTGAGTAGGCCAATGAGGGCCAGCACCACCAGCAGGGCTGTTAAGGGCGCAGCGGTGATGTAGGTGGTGAGGTATTCACGGGCCCAGCGCAGGCGCCGGGCGGACGCACGCTGAGAGTCGGTGAGGGCCGGGGCCGGGGGAGGTGTCGAGGGCACAGCAGAATCCTGGTCAGTTATGCAAAAAGTGAGGTGTTATCCTCGTTCAGTATAGACCCGGCCTATCAGCGCTAAAATAAGCCTGTCCCTGTTAACACCACCCCAAGCTGTAAAGAAGTACCTGTGAACGCCGACCCCCTTGAACCCCGCCCTCACCTGCTGAGCCAGGACGGGGGACGCGTCATCGCCTGGCACGAATTTGGGCAGACAGAAGCACCCACAGCTACCGTCATCTACTGCCACGGCACTCCCGGTACCGGCTATGAGGCCCTCTTCCTCGACGAGGCGGCCAGAGAACTGGGTATCCGCCTTATCGCCCCGGACCGCCCGGGGCTGGGGGCGTCGGACGCCGTACCTCACAGGCTGGTGGGCACCTGGGCAGAGCGGGACGTCGCAGCCATCATCGATCATCTAGAGCTTGACCGTTTCAGCGTGATGGGCTTTTCCGGCGGCGGGCCCCACGCTATGAGCCTAGCTGCCCTGCACCCCGAGAAGGTAGACCAGCTCATCCTGCTAGCCCCCTTCACCCACCACCCCCTCTGGGAAACCCGGCTGGGCCTTAACCTCACTCCGCTGCGCGTCCACATATCGCACCTGACCCTCTCCTGGTTCCCCAAACCCCTGATAGACCTGATCGCCCGCGCCGTCAGTCGCCCGCTGGCGTCAGCCTCGACCCTAGCTTCAGCCCTGGGCCGCGACGTGCAGGGGCACACCGCTGCCTACCGCATGGCGGTCTCCCACGATTACGCCCTGCAGTTCTCCATCAAAGGCGGGGTGCAAGACGAGTACGCAATTCAGGACGACTGGGGGTTCGCAGAGTCCACCGTTAAAGCCCCGGTTCATCTCTGGGTAGCCGGGCGAGATTTGGCCATCAAACCCGCCCGTGCCCGCAACTTAGGGCTCCGCCTGGGGGCTCAGATTCACGAGCTGCCGAGTGATGGACATTTTTCCCTGCTGATTAACCATGCGGCAAGCGTCCTCGCACCGGTTCTACAGCGCACGGTAAACTGTTAGGCGTGACTCTACGTTTTTATGATTCAGCAACAGCAAGCGTCCGTGAATTCACCCCGGTTCACTCCGGCGAGGCCCGCATCTACTACTGCGGTGCCACCGTTCAGGGGGCCCCGCACATTGGGCACGTACGTTCGGGCCTGGTCTTTGACCAGCTCTCCCGCTGGCTGACCTACCGCGGTTACAAGGTCACCACGGTTCGTAACGTCACCGATATCGATGACAAGATTCTGGTGAACTCGGCCGCCTCTTTTGAGCCCGGCTACGCCGGCGAACACCCGGCTGAAGAGTGGTGGGCCTTGGCCTACCGCTTCGAGCGGGTCTTCGGCCAGGCCTACGCCTCCCTCAATATCGCACCCCCCACCTACGAGCCGCGCGCCACCGGGCATATCCCCGAGATGTTTGCCCTCATTCAGCGCCTCATTGACCGCGGCCATGCCTACCCGGCGACCGACGGCTGCGGTGATGTCTACTTCGATGTGCGCTCCTGGGAGAACTACGGTGCCCTGACCCGCCAGAAGATTGACGATATGCAGGACGCACCGGACGCCGACCCCCGCGGTAAGCGCGACCCCCGCGACTTTGCCCTGTGGAAGGCTTACAAGGAGGGGGAGCCCGTCACCGCCTCCTGGGATTCCCCCTGGGGTAAGGGACGCCCCGGCTGGCACCTGGAATGCTCGGCTATGGCGGGTAAGTACCTGGGCGAGACTTTTGATATTCACGGTGGCGGCCTTGACCTGCGCTTCCCCCACCACGAAAACGAGATGGCCCAGTCCCAGGCGGCCGGCTACGGCTTTGCCAACTTCTGGATGCACAACGGCCTGGTCAACTACGAGGGCGAGAAGATGTCCAAGTCCATTGGCAACATCATCACCCCCGCCCAGATGCTCGAAGTTGCCCGCCCCCTGGTCGTCCGCTACTACCTGGGCCAGGCCCACTACCGCTCCGTACTCGACTACCACCCCACCTCACTCGAGGAGGCTCGTGTAGCTGTCGAACGCGTCGAAGCCTTCCTGGCTGCAACCCGCGACTATCACCGCGAAGATGCTACGGTACCCGAGGCTTTCGCCGAGGCCATGGACGATGACCTCAACATCCCCAAGGCCCTTGCCGCCCTGCACGCAGGCGTCCGCGCCGGTAACGCAGCGCTCGCTGCCGGTGAATCTGCCCAAGGCGCCGCCGAGCAGGTCTACGCCATGGCCAAGGTACTGGGGCTGGTAGAGCTCATGTCCTTCAGCCAGGCAGGGGCTGCCGCCAACGAGCCCGGTGAACACGCAGCGCTCGACTCCCTGATTCAGACCATGCTCACCCAGCGCGCCGAAGCCCGCGAAGCTAAGGACTGGGCCCGTGCCGATCAGATTCGTGACGCCCTGGCAGCCGCCGGTATCACCGTTAAGGACGGCGCATCCGGCTCCACCTGGTCCCTCTAGGCCTCATAGCCCTCCCGCTACCGTGCTCCATCTCTCGCCCCACAGGGGGCAGGGGATCGGTAAGCTAGAAAACAATTCATAGACATCAAACAAAGGACACACCCCATGGCGAAGGCAGGCTCACGCCCCGGCGCAACCAATAAGAAGAAGGGTCCCACTAAGGGCACCGGTGGCCACGGCCGTAAGGCCCTCGAAGGTCGCGGCAACACCCCCAAGGCAGAAGACCGCGTCTACCACAAGGCCTACAAGATGAAGAAGGCCGCCGAAAACCGCAAGGCAACGAACACCCTGCGCTCCCGCCAGCCCCGCCTGGGCGGCAAGCGTGCCTCCGACGAACTTGTCACCGGCCGCAACTCCGTACTTGAGGCCCTGCAGACCGAGATCCCTGCCAAGACCCTCTTCGTCATGTCCCGCATTGAGGTCGATGACCGCGTCCGTGACATCATGACCGAAGCCAACAAGCAGGGTTTGCCCATGCTCGAAATTGGCCGTAACGAGCTGGACCGCCTGACCGACCACGCCGTCCACCAGGGCGTTGCTCTGCAGATTCCCCCCTACAAGTACCCGGACGCCGGCAATCTGGTCCTCGACACCATGGATCTCTGGTACGACAAGAAGATGAGCACCCCGCCCCTCTTCGTTGCCCTGGACGGCATCACCGACCCCCGCAACCTGGGCGCCATCATCCGCTCCGTCTCAGCCTTCTCGGGCAACGGCGTCATCATCCCCGAGCGCCGCTCGGCAGCCATGACCGCCTCAGCCTGGAAAACCTCATCCGGTGCAGCTGCCCGCATCCCCGTTGCCAAGGCAACCAACCTCACCCGCGTAATCCAGCAGGCCAAGGACGCCGGCATCTTCGTCGTCGGTCTGGACGGCGGCGGCGACGTAGACCTGCCCAACCTCGAACTGGCCTCTGAACCGCTCATGATCGTTGTCGGCTCAGAAGGTAAGGGGCTCTCACGACTGGTCACCGAGAACTGCGACCAGATCGTTTCGATTCCCATTAGCTCAGCAATGGAATCACTCAACGCCTCTATGGCAGTCGGCATCTCCCTCTACGAGGTATCCCGCCGCCGAGCTGCCTAAGCTTCTTATAAGAACGAAGTGCTCTCCCGCGATAGCGGGGGAGCACTTCTTGTTTATCTAGTCTGAGGGGCAGGACGCAGGCTCACGAGGGCTTATGTGAGCCAGAATAAGGGTCTGGCTCACACAAAATCCCTAAAATCAAGCCTTGTGCGGATCTTCAGAAAAACTTTAAAAAATCTTTTTTTCTGGTAATTATGGTGTTGACTAGGATATTTACTGTTTATAGTGGTGGCTCCTGGGGTGAAAATGGCCCAAAAGTGTCCCTTTTGGGTTGCGCGGTCTGAAAAACCTGCGTAGAGTATTACGAGTCGCCACGGCACAGGGGAAACCCGCCAAGCGACAAAACACCTAGTCACATAGCGAATTCAGGCCCAAGCAGGCAGCTGATCACCAGGACTCATACGAG